>NZ_OZ012596.1:2912550-3214560 GCF_963942435.1 Shinella sp. WSD5-1 | reverse complement strand
GTGTCGGTCAACGGCGAGGGTGCCGAAACCCACCAGGCCACCGTCGATATCGAGGAACCGATGGGCGCCGACAACCTGCTCTGGCTGAAACATGCGGGCCATACGCTCTCCGTCCGTGTCGGCGGCGCGCGGCGCTTCGCACCGGGCACGGCGGTGAAACTTTCCTTCGACATGGGGCTGGCCTCGCTGTTCGATGCGGAGACCGAGGAGCGGATCTAGCATGCTGGAAATCGTGACCACCCCCCTCTGGCCTGCCGGCCATCTCCCCCACAAGGGGGGAGATCGGATGGGGCAATGTTTTGCCCATCGCAGGCGTTGCAGTCCAAGTCATGTTCTCCCCTCCTGCCAATTTCCTTTCTTGAAAGCAGGGCGACCGCTTATGGAGCGGAACGGCTGCTCCATCCCCTTCTCCCCCGCGGGGAGAAGGTGCCGGCAGGCGGATGAGGGGGAGGTCGAAGGCGTGAGTGATCCGTTCGAGCCACCCCCTCATCCGGCCCTTCGGGCCACCTTCTCCCCGCGGGGGAGAAGGGGATTTCAGCGCCGGCTTGCCTCATTTGCAATTGCCTTTCCCTCAAGGGGGAGATGCCCGGCAGGGCAAAGGGGGTGTTTCCCCGCATTCATGCTTCAGGGATAGGCGAATGATCCAACAAACCGAAACCACCGCGATCGACCTCTCCGGAACCTGGACGCTCACCGGCGCCGGTACCGGCCACACCGCGCCGATGCCCGTGCCCGGCGACGTGCACAGCGCGCTTCTTTCCGCCGGCCTCATCCCCGATCCCTATGCCGGCCGCAACGAACGGGATGTGCAATGGGTGGCGCTGGAGGACTGGGCGATCGAGCGGACCTTCGACGTCACGCCGGAAATGCTGGAGGGCGACTGGTATCTCGACATAGGCAGCATCGACACCGTCGCCTCCGTCTATGTCAACGGCGTGCTGGTGCTCGATGCCGACAATTGCTTCCGCCGCTACCGGCCGGACGTCACCGAGGCGCTGAAGGCCGGCGAGAACGTCTTGCGGGTGCTGATCCATTCCAGCATCGCCGCCGGTGCCGCGCGGCAGGCGGCGCAGCCCTTCTTCATCCCCTGGCACCCCGGCAATTCGCCGATCCCCAACGGCAACATGCTGCGCAAACCCCAGTGCCATTTCGGCTGGGACTGGAACATCGCGATCGCCCCGCTCGGCATCTACGGCGCAATTTTCCTGCGCCGGCTGGAGGTCGCCCGCATCGAGCATGTGACGACCCGGCAGTTCCACCATGCCGACGGCGCGGTCGATCTCTACGTCACCGCCACCTTCCATGCCGAAGCGCCCGGCATCCTGCCCGTGCATTTTTCGCTCGGCGAGGAGCGGGTCCGGCTCGATATCGGCGTCAATGCCGGGGAGACGCAACTCACCCACATGTTCCGCATCGAGAGGCCGGCCCTCTGGTGGCCGGCGGGCCATGGCGAGCAGGCGATCTATGCCGTCCGCGTCGAGACGCCGGGCGAGACGGTGGTGCGCCGCATCGGCCTGCGCCAGGTCGAGCTGGTCACCGACAGGGACGAGGCCGGAAGCCGCTTCGCCCTGAAGGTCAACGGCCGCGAGATTTTCTGCCGCGGCGCGAACTGGATTCCCGCCGACGCGCTGCCCTCCCGGATCACGCCGGCTGGCGTGCGCGACCTCCTGCAATCGGCCACTGAAGCCAACATGAACATGATCCGCGTCTGGGGCGGCGGTTTCTACGAGCCGGACTGGTTCTATGATTTCTGCGACGAACTCGGCCTGATGGTCTGGCAGGACTTCATGTTCGCCTGCAATCTCTATCCCTCCACCGTCGATTTCCTCGACAATGTCGCCGCCGAAGTCGATTACCAGGTCAAGCGGCTCGCCTCGCACCCCTCCATTGTGCTCTGGTGCGGCGACAACGAACTGGTCGGCGCGCTGACCTGGTTCGAGGCGAGCCGCGAGAACCGCGACCGCTATCTCGTCTCCTATGACCGGCTCAACCGCACCATCGAGCTGGCGATGAGGAAGGCGGCGCCCGGCGCGATCTGGTGGCCGTCGAGCCCGGCCTCCGGCACTCTCGATTTCGGCGATGCCTGGCATGCCGATGGTTCCGGCGACATGCACTACTGGTCCGTCTGGCACGAGAACAAGTCGTTCGACGACTACCGCACCGTGCGCCCGCGCTTCTGCTCCGAATTCGGCTTCCAGTCCTACACCTCCATGCCCGTCATGAGGTCCTTCGCCGCGCCGAAGGACATGAACATCGCTTCGCCGGTGATGGAGAGCCACCAGAAGAATGCCGGCGGCAACGAGCGCATCGCCGGCACCATGTTCCGCTATTTCCGCTTCCCGAAGGATTTCGAGAGCTTCGTCTATCTCAGCCAGATCCAGCAGGGCCTCGCCATCCGCACCGCCGTCGACTACTGGCGCTCGCTGAAACCCCATTGCATGGGCACGCTCTACTGGCAGCTCAACGACACCTGGCCGGTCGCCTCCTGGTCGAGCCTCGACCATGGCGGCAGCTGGAAGGCCATGCATTACATGGCGCGCCGCTTCTTCCAGCCCGTCGCCGTGGCGGCGATCCCCTCGCGGGATGGCGAGACCATCGGCTTTTCCGTCGTCAACGACACGGTGGAGGCGGTGGCGGTGAAGCTCGACACCTGGCTCGTCCCGCTTTCCGGCGAGCGCCGGCCCTACCGCAGCGCCGAAGGCCGATGCGGGCCGGACAGGGCGGAGATGCTGTTCTCCGTCTTTTCCGCCGACCTGCCGGAGGACACGCTGCTCTTCTGGTCCTTCGAGGCGTCCAACGGCATGCGCGGCGAGGGGCACCACGTGCACGGTACCTACAAGGCGCTGGAACTCGAACCGTCCGGCCTCACCCTCGACGTTTCGCCGCGCGAGGACGGCGCCGTCGCCGTCACAGCCAGCGTCAGCGGTCTTGCGCTCCATGTCATGCTCGAGGCCGATGTCGCCGGCCGTTGGTCGGACAATGCCTTCGACCTCACGGCGGGCGAACGGAAAACGGTGATCTTCACCCCGGCCGAACGCGGCGCGGTTCCGAAAATCCATTGGCTCGATCTTCATTCCTGCCAGACGCAATCCGAGTAACCCGAGGAAATTTTCATGCAGACAGTCAGCTTCCAGCTCTACAGCGCCCGCAATTTCCAACCCTTTGCCGAGGTTTTCCGGATTCTCGCAGATGCCGGCTACAAGCAGGTCGAGGGCTATGGCGCCCTTTATGCCTCGCTCGACGATGCCGCGATCCAGCAGGTGAAGGCCGACCTCGACACCAACGGCCTCACCATGCCCACCGCCCATTTCAGCCTCGACATGCTGGAGGCGGAGCCGGAGCGGGTGCTCGCCATCTGCCGCACGCTCGGCATCGCGGCGGTCTACTGCCCCTATCTTCTGCCGGAGGACCGCCCGGCGGACGCCGCCGGCTGGTGCGCCCTCGGCGCGCGGCTGCAGAAGGCCGGCGAACCGATCCGCAAGGCGGGCCTTACCTTCGGCTGGCACAACCACGACTTCGAGTTCTTCGCGCTGCCCGACGGCACCGTGCCGCTGGACCATCTCTTTGCCGGCGGGCCGGACCTTGCCTGGGAGGCGGATATCGCCTGGATCATCCGCGGCGGCGCCGATCCCTTCGCCTGGATCCGGAAATATGGCGACCGCATCGCCGCCGTGCACGTCAAGGACATCGCGCCGAAGGGCGAGAACGCGGAGGAGGACGGCTGGGCGGATGTCGGCCACGGCGTGGTGCCGTGGGGCGATCTCGCCAAGGCGCTCGCCGGCTCGCCTGTCCAGCACTTCATCGTCGAGCACGACAATCCCAGGGACATCGCGCGGCTCGCCATGCGGTCGATCGCGACCATCAAGGCATTCTGAGGACTGACCATCATGAGCAAGGAATACGGAGTCGGCATCATCGGCTGCGGCAACATATCGAGCGCCTATTTCAGGCTGATCCCGACCTTCAGGAACCTGAAGCTGGTCGCCTGCGCCGACATCAACCCGGCCGCGTCCAGGGCGCGCTCGGAGGAGTTCGGCGTGGAAGCGCAGGAGATCGACGCGCTGCTCGCCAATCCCGCCGTCGACGTCGTCGTCAACCTGACGGTGCCGGAGGCGCACTACCCGGTCTCGAAAAGGGCGCTGGAGGCGGGGAAACACGTCTATTCGGAAAAACCCTTCGTGCTGACGCTGGAGCAGGGCGAGGACCTGCGCCGCATCGCCGATGCCCGCGGGCTGAAGGTCGGTTCGGCGCCGGATACCTATCTCGGCGGCGCGCACCAGTTCGTGCGCCATCTCATCGACAGCGGCGCGGTCGGGAAGATCATGTCCGGCACCGCGCATGTGCTGGGGCCGGGCATGGAGAGCTGGCATCCCAACCCGGATTTCTTCTTCGCGCCGGGCGGCGGGCCGATCCTCGACATGGGGCCGTATTACGTCAACAACCTCGTCAACCTCGTCGGGCCGGTGCGGCGCGTCGTGGCGCTCGCCAACCGGGCACATGAGGAGCGCACCATCGGCAACGGCCCGCGCCTCGGCGAGAGGGTGCCGGTGGCCGTCGCGACGAACATCCATGCCATCCTCGACTTTGCCAGCGGCGCGCAGGTCGCGCTGATGGCGAGCTGGGATGTCTGGGCGCATCGCCACCAGAACATGGAGCTCTACGGCACCGAGGGCGCCGTCTTCGTGCCCGACCCGAATTTCTTCGGCGGCACGGTGGAGGTCGCCGGCACGGACCGCGAGCCGAGGGCGGTGGAGGTCTGGGACCATCCGCTGACGGCGCAGAACTATGAGTTCGACTGGGGCCTGCAGGCGAACTACCGTGGCATCGGCCTTGCCGACATGATGGAGGCGGTGACGACCGGCCGCGACTACCGCTGCTCGCTCGACCGGTCGCTGCACACGATCGATGTCCTGACCGCGATCCTGCGCTCGGCGGAGGAGGGCAGGGCGATCGACATCGTGACGACCTGCACGCAGCCCGCGGCGCTGGGCATCGAGGAGGCGCGGGCGCTTTTGCGATGATATCGCCTGCGGCCTGCCCCTCATCCGGCCTGCCGGTCCCCTTCTCCCCGCAGGCGGGGAGAAGGGGATGTGCCGCGCCGGTTTCCCCGAGCAATATCCGCTCGTGGGGCAAGTCCTCTCTCCCCGCTTGCAGGGCGAGGGGCGAATGCCTCTTGTCGCGATGCGCGCGAGAGCGGTATTGAGACTCGCCCATAAAGAACGAAGGAATTTATCATGGCCTGGCAGCCTGCGGACAACCGTTACGACACGATGACCTACAACCGGCTGGGACGGTCCGGCCTGAAGCTGCCGGCGATCTCGCTCGGGCTGTGGCACAATTTCGGCGACGACACGCCGCATGACCGCAAGGTCGACATGTGCCGCACGGCCTTCGACCTCGGCATCACCCATTTCGACCTCGCCAACAATTACGGCCCGCCGCCCGGCACGGCCGAAACCGCCTTCGGCGAGATCCTGCGCACGGATTTCGCCCATCTGCGCGACGAGCTGATCATCTCGTCGAAGGCCGGCTACGACATGTGGCCGGGTCCCTATGGCGAGTGGGGCAGCCGCAAGTACCTGATCGCCTCCTGCGACCAGAGCCTGAAGCGCATGGGCCTCGACTATGTCGATATCTTCTACTCCCACCGCTTCGACCCGGAGACGCCGCTGGAGGAGACCTGCGGCGCGCTCGACCATATCGTGCGCTCCGGCCGCGCGCTCTATGTCGGCATCTCCTCCTACAATTCGCAGCGCACCCGCGAGGCCGCGGCGATCCTGAAGGACCTCGGCACGCCCTGCATCATCCACCAGCCGAGCTATTCCATGCTCAACCGCTGGATCGAGACGGACGGTCTCGTCGATACGCTGGACGAGCTCGGCATCGGCTCCATCGTCTTCTCGCCGCTGGCGCAGGGCATGCTGACGGCGAAATATCTCGGCGGCATTCCGGGCGACAGCCGCGCGGCGCTGAACCACTTCCTCAAGACGGATTTCATCCGTCCCGAGATCATCGACAACATCCGCAAGCTGAACGAGATCGCCGAGCGGCGCGGCCAGACGCTGGCGCAGATGGCGATCGCCTGGGTGCTGCGCGGCGGGCGCATCACCTCCGCGCTGATCGGCGCCAGCCGCTCCGCGCAGATCGTCGATTGCGTCAAGGCGCTGGAGAAGCCGGACTTTACCGCGGAGGAGCTGGCGGCGATCGACACCTACAGCCAGGGCGCGGACATCAACCTCTGGAAGAAGTCCGCCGAACTCGACTGACGGGATCGCTCGCCCGGCGGCAAGGCCGGGCGGCCTCCTCATCCTCTCACCCCGCCTGGCGAACCCAGAGCGGGAAGGGGTCCGGCAGGTTCGTCCAGCGCGCCGGCTCGAAAGCATCCGCCTCGACGAGACAGGTGTCGAGCCGGCGGCGGAGCGCGGCTTCATCCATCGGGTCCGCGCCGATGAAGACGAGCTCCTGCCGCCGGTCGCCCCAGACGGGATCCGACACGCGGGCGATGGCCTCGACCGCCGCCGGGTCCTGCGGCCAGTGCGGGCGCGGCACGGCGGCCCACCAGAGGCCGAGCCGGCCGCTCCTGACCAGCGCGCCCGCCTGGCTCAGTTCGCCGACATGGTGCGGCCGGGTGGCGAGCCAGAAGAAGCCCTTGGCGCGGATGACGCCGGGCCAGCTCTCGTTAAGGAAGGCTTTGAACCGGGCCGGATGGAACGGCTTCCTCGCGCGGTAGACGAAGGCGCGGATGCCGTATTCCTCGGTCTCCGGCACATGGTCCCTGAAGCCGTGCAGTTCCTTGAACCAGAGCGGGTGCTCGCTCGCCTTCTCGAAATCGAAGCGGCCGGTGCCGAGGATGTCGGCGAGGTCGACGCGGCCGAAATCCGTTTCGATGATGCGGGCGGAGCTGTTAAGGCTGCCGACGATCTGGCGCGCGGCGCGCAGGTCGTCGGGGCTCGCCGCGCCGGTCTTGTTGATGACGACGACATCGGAAAACTCGATCTGCTCGACGAGCAGCTCCACCAGCATGCGCGTATCGCCTTCGCCGGCGGTCTCGCCGCGGTCGGCGAGAAAGTCCTCGGAAGCGTAGTCCTTCAGCAGGTTGGCGGCGTCGACGACGGTCACCATCGTGTCCAGCCGGGCGACATCCGAAAGGCTCCGGCCGTTCTCGTCGCGGAAATCGAAGGTGGTGGCGACGGGCAGCGGCTCGGAAATGCCGCTCGATTCGATCAGCAGGTAGTCGAAGCGGTTCATCTCCGCCAGCCGGCGGACCTCGGCGAGGAGGTCGTCGCGCAGCGTGCAGCAGATGCAGCCGTTCGTCATCTCGACGAGCTGTTCGTCGGTGCGCGAAAGGTCCGCCCCGCCATCGCGGATGAGGGCGGCGTCGATGTTGACCTCGCTCATGTCGTTGACGATGACGGCGACGCGCAGGCCGCTGCGGTTGTTCAGCACATGATTGAGCAGCGTCGTCTTGCCGGCGCCGAGGAAGCCGGAGAGCACGGTGACGGGAAGGCGGTTGTCCATGATGTGATTGCCTTTAATGTTATACCATTACATTCGTGAGGCTGAAAAAGGCGGGATGCTCCCGCCTGGTTCTTCGTCGTCTCGCTCCGGCCGGGGCAGGGCGGTCGCCCGTGGAGTTCGACGGTGCCGCTCGCCCTTTCCCCTGCGGGGAGAAGGTGGCCTACGGGTCTCGCCAAAGGCGAGCCCGAGGCAAAGCTCCGGGTCGGATGAGGGGGCACAGGCGGAGATCGTTTGTGTCTTCGCCACCCCCTCATCCGCCTGCCGGCACCTTCTCCCCGCGGGGGAGAAGGGGGTGTGGCGATGGTTTCCCCACAGGCGATCGCCCGCTCAGCTTGCCTGTCCGAGGCAATCGCGCAGCGACGTCGCGATGCTTCGCATCAGGGTGAAATAGAGGTCCGCGCCGGGCTCCAGCGTCGCGGCTTCCGGGTCGAGCGTGCCGGATTTCGCGTCGGTGCCCTCGATGACGACGTTCACCAGCTTGGGCTCGAACTGCGGCTCGGCGAAGACGCAGGTCGCGCCGAGCGTCTTCACCTTCTCGCGGATTTCCGTGAGGCGCGCGGCGCCGGGCATGGTTTCCGGGCTGACGGTGATGGAGCCGGCGGTTTTCACGCCGTAATGGTGCTCGAAATACTGGTAGGCGTCATGGAAGACGATGAAGGGCTTGTCCTTCACGGGGGCGATGGTCGCGGCGATCTCCTTGTCGAGCATGCCGAGCTTTTCGGTGAGGGCTGCGAGGTTCGCCTTGTAGGCGTCGGCATTGCCCGGATCCTTTTCCGACAGGACGCGGGCGGCTTCAGCGGCGATGGCGCGGGCATTGTCGGGGCTCAGCCACAGATGCATGTCGAAGGCGCCGTGTTCGTGCCCTTCATGCCCAGCTTCGCCGGCATGGCCCGCATGGTCGCCTTCGGCCTCCTTGTCGTGGTCGTGGCCTTCCTCGCCGTGGGCGTGATCATGGCCGTCCTCGCCTTCATGCGCATGCGCCTCGAACGGGCCGCCTTCGCGGAAGGGCAGCTTTTCGAGGCCGGGCGCGTCCTCCAGCTCCACGACGGTCGCCTTGTCGCCGAGCGCTTCCAGAGGCTTTTCGAGGAAGGCTTCCAGGCCGTGGCCCACCCAGAAGACGACGTCGGCATCCTGCAGCGCCGCGGCATTGGACGGCTTCAGCGCATAGGTGTGCGGCGAGGCGCCGCCCTCGACGATCAAGGCCGGCTCGCCGACGCCCTGCATGATCGCGGCGACGAGCGAATGGATCGGCTTGATCGACACGACCACGTCCGGCGTTTCGGCCCGCGCGGCGATGCTGCCGGCGGAAAGGAGCGCGGTGGTGAGGAGGAGGGCGCTAACGGCCTTTTGCATGGGGATCTCCGTCTTGAATGGCAATGTAATGTTATTACATCAATTGCGTTATGCTATAACGTGTGCCATACCCTGACGCAACAGGCTTTTGGAAAAATGATGCTGCAGACCCCGACCAAGACCGTCCAGCCGCTCGTCTCGCTTGCGGGCGTCGGAGTTCGCCGACAGGGCCGCTGGCTCGTGCGCGGCGTGGAATTCTCCATCGCGCCGGGCGAGATCGTCACGCTGATCGGCCCCAACGGTTCCGGCAAGTCGACGACCGCCAAGACGGCGATCGGCGTGCTCAAGGCCGACGAGGGCAGGGTGGAGCGCAAGGCCGGCCTCAAGGTCGGCTACGTGCCGCAGAAGCTGTCCGTCGACTGGACCATGCCGCTGACCGTCGACCGGCTGATGACGCTGACCTCGCCGCTGAAGGGCGCGGAGATCGACGCCGCGCTGGAGGCGACCGGCATCCGCCATCTCGCCCGCGCCGAGGTGCAGCACCTTTCGGGCGGCGAGTTCCAGCGCGCGCTGCTGGCCCGGGCGATCGCCCGCAAACCGGACCTCCTGGTGCTCGACGAGCCGGTGCAGGGCGTCGACTTTTCCGGCGAGATCGCGCTTTACGACCTCATCAAGACGATCCGCAACACCACCGGCTGCGGCATCCTGCTGATCTCGCACGACCTGCATGTGGTGATGGCGGAGACCGACACGGTCATCTGCCTCAACGGCCATGTCTGTTGCCGCGGCACGCCGGAGATCGTCAGCCAGAGCCCGGAATATCTGAAGCTCTTCGGCGCCCGCGCCGGCCAGACGCTCGCCTTCTACAACCACAACCACGACCATACGCACCTGCCGGACGGCCGCGTGCTGCATGCCGACGGCTCGATCACCGACGACTGCCGGCCGGACGACGGGCGCCCCGTCGATATCCTGCCGACCGGCGGGCGGGCGGGGCCGATGCGCATCGGCCATGTGCATGGGCCGAACTGCGGCTGCGACCACGGGCCGGCGCCGACCGACCGCGGCGAGGAGCGGCGCAATGCTTGACGATTTCTTCATCCGTGCCCTCGTTGCCGGCGTGGGGCTGGCGATCACCGCCGGGCCGCTCGGCTGTTTCGTCGTCTGGCGGCGCATGGCCTATTTCGGCGACACGATGGCGCATTCGGCGCTGCTCGGCGTCGCGCTGTCGCTGCTGATGGAGTTCAACCTGCTGCTCTCCGTCTTCATCGTCGCCGCGTCCGTCTCGCTCCTCCTCCTGTTGCTGCAGCGGCGCGGCACGCTTTCCACCGATGCGCTGCTCGGCATCCTCTCGCATGCGACGCTGGCGATCGGCCTCGTCATCGTCTCCTTCATGACCTGGGTGCGCATCGACCTCGTCGGCTTCCTGTTCGGCGACATTCTCGCCGTCACGCGCGCCGACGTGGACCTCGTCTGGGGCGGCGGCATCCTCGTCACCTTCGCCATCGTCTGGATGTGGCGCCCGCTGATCGCCTCGACGGTCAACCCGGAGCTGGCGGAGGCGGAAGGCCTGCAGCCGGAACGCACGCGGCTTGCCTTCATGCTTCTGATGGCGCTGGTCATCGCCATCGCCATGAAGATCGTCGGCATCCTGCTGATCACCTCGCTTTTGATCATCCCCGCCGCCACTGCCCGGCGCTTTTCCACGAGCCCGGAGATCATGGCGGTGCTTGCCTCCGTCGTCGGGGCGCTCGCCGTCGTCGGCGGGCTCTTCGGTTCCTTGAAATTCGACACGCCCTCCGGTCCCTCGATCGTGGTTGCAGCACTGGCCCTGTTCATTCTAAGCCTGCTCACCAAGCCGAGGATGAGCGGAGCGGAACATTCGGCGGCAAGCCAGGGAGGTCGGGCATGACCACGCAACCATTGACGCGCAACCAGGGCCTCGTCTTCGACGTGCTGACGCATTCCGAAGGCCCGCTCAGCGCCTATTCGATCCTCGACAAGCTGCGCGACGACGGGTTTCGCGCGCCGCTGCAGGTCTACCGGGCCCTCGACAAGCTGCTGGAGTTCGGCCTCGTGCACCGGCTCGAAAGCATCAACGCCTTCGTCGCCTGCGCCCATCCGGAGGAGGGCTGCCACGCCCACGGCATCACCGCCTTCACGATCTGCGAGACCTGCGGCAAGGTCACCGAGTTCCACGACCATGTCATCGAGGACCGGCTGAAGGGCTTTGCCAAGGACCGCAACTTCAAGACCGGCAAGACGACGATCGAGATCCGCGGCACCTGCGCGGGCTGTGCCTGAGGCTTTCCGCTTTCCTCCGGATCGCGGAAATGCCCTGCTCATGCTGAGTTGACGACGTCCGCGAACCTCTCCTGCGTCATGGTCGGGCTCGACCCGACCATCCATGCCGCGGGTGGAGCTTGGATCCTCGGGTCGAGCCCGAGGATGACGGAGCATTTGGAGCGATGGCTGTCATCGAACTGCATCCGTTTGTTTTTGTGTAAAGCCGCTCCGCACCCTTGCGGGGATTGCTCCCGGTTCAGCTGGCCTGCCGGTTGAAGATCGCCTCGACGGCACGAACGGTCGAAGGGCCGAACTGGCCGTCGAGCTGGCCGGTATAGACGCCGGCATCGGTCAGGATGCGCTGCAGCTCCTTGCGGAAGGCGAGCGACCAGGCGCGGCTGTTCTCCTTCACCTGCCGAAGCGATTCCTGGTGGCCGAGGCGAAGCGCCCGTTCGAACCAGCGGGCCGCTTCCTTCGGATCCGCGTCCTTGACGTCTCCGTCGAGAAGCGCGGCGACATTGTGGACGCCGTATGTGTTGCCCTTGTCGGCGGCCATGCGGTACCAGCGCATCGCCTCCTCCTTGTCCTTCTTCACCGTCCGGCCGTTTTCATAGAAGGTGCCGATATTGTTCATGCCCTGCGCGTCGCCCGCGGCGGCGGCCTTGCGGTACCAGTGCATGGCCTCGACATCGTCGCGCTTGACGCCGCGGCCGTTTGCCAGCGCCCAGCCGAGATTCGTCATCGACGCGGCGCTGCCGCCGTCGGCAGCCTTCCTGTACCAGGCGAACGCTTCCTTCAGGTCCTGTTTCACGCCGAGGCCGAGGTCGTAGAAGTCGCCGATATTCTGCATGGCAACGGGGATGCCGGCATCGGCGGACTTGCGGTACCATTCCAGCGCCGCGTTCAGATCCTCCGGCACGCCCTTGCCGTTGCGGTAGAGCAGGCCGACATTGTTCATTGCGAGGCCATTGCCGAGCTCGGCCGACTGGCGGAACCAGCGCATGGCCTCGGCATAGTCCTGGGACGTGCCTTCCCCGTTCTCGTAGAGGATGGCGAGGTTGCGCATGGCCTGGTGGTTGCCGAGATCGGCCGCCTTGCGGTATGCCGCCAGCGCTTCGGGAAAACGGCCGCCGTGATCCAGCGCGCGGCCGAGCTGGTAGAAGAAGCGCTTTTCCTGCGGATTGTCGCGGATCGCCGCCTCGCAGGCCGGGATGGCGCGGGCGAAGTCTATATCGTAAAAGCCTATCGGCTTCGTGGAAGCGAGCCTGAACGGGTCGTTTTCGGCAGCCGCAAGGCGGTCACACTCCGTTTCGCCCGTCGCCTCCCGCATGCTGACGACGGGCGCGAGATCGGCCATGCGCTGGCGGGCTATGTTGGCGAAAGCGCATGTCGGGAAAAGCCGCAGGTGATCCTCGAACATCACCTTGTCCTTGCTCTCGCGGATCTCGGCCCAGTGTGCCGCCGCATCCCGGCAGGGATCGTTGTGGCCGATCGTGCCGGAGGCATCGGGCGCCAATCCCTTGCCGAGCATGACCGTTTCGAACAGCGAGCCGGTTTTGAAGGGGCGCTGCTTGCCGCCCGTCGCCTCGAACACGTCCTTGGCGACGGCCCGGAGCGCCGCTTCGACCTCGAGGCCCGGCACGACGAGGTGGCGGGAAAGCGCCGTCGCATAGGGGCTCATCGTGCCCTCGCCATCGAGCGCCACTTCGCCCGGCGCCGTGGCATAGCCGATCAGCATGTTGCTTTCCGCGCTGTCCACCCGCGCAAGGCCGCGGGTCGGGATGCCGCGGGTGGAGAGCCGCTTCATGGAGGTCAGGAACGGGTTGTCGCGGCAGGCATCCAGCAGCACGAGCTTCAGCTTCGTGGCGCCCGCCAGCGCATGCAGCAGGTCGTCGAGCAGGATCGTCTCGTATTTGACATCGCGGTCCGAGGCGAGCTTCGCATCGACCGGAATGAGGAAATTGTCGCCGTTCACCTCGATGCCGTGGCCGGAATAGTAGATGAGGCCGATATCGGCGCCGGTGGCCTTCTCCTCGAAGGCGGCCAGCGCCGCCGACATCGCCGCGCGGCCGGCATCCTGCAGCACCGTCACCTCGAAGCCGGCGCCCTCCAGCGTCGCCTTCATGGTCGTGATGTCGTTGGGCGGGTTCTTCAGCACGGTCGCCGGCGCGGCATAGCCGGCATTGCCGATCAAGAGGGCGGCCTTGCGCTCGGCAAGGGCCGGCTGGCCGATGACGACGGCAAGAAACAGGATGGCGAGACGAAGCAGCATGGTCCCCTCACGCGGCCTTCATGGATGGCGGGGGAAGTATGCCGCAACCTTGTCGTGCGGGGAAGTTTCGCCGGTGGATTTTTCCGGTCGAATGCGTGGATCAGAGCGCCTTGAGGCCGTTCTTGAAGCGCTGCCAGTTGCGCACATAGCTTTCGGCCGAGCGGGTGAGGCCGGCGATGGCGGCCTCGTCCAGCGTGCGGATCGCCTTGGCGGGCGACCCGACGATCAGGGAATTGTCCGGGAAGACCTTTCCTTCCGTCACCAGCGCATTGGCGCCGACGAGGCAGTTCCTGCCGATGACGGCGCCGTTCAGCACCGTCGCACCCATGCCGATCAGGGAGTTGTCGCCGATCGTGCAGCCGTGGATGATGGCGCCGTGGCCGATCGTGCAGCCTTCGCCGATCACCACCGGCTTGCCGGGATCGGTGTGCACGATGACGCCCTCCTGGATGTTCGAGCGCGCGCCGACGGTGATCGGCTCGTTATCGCCGCGCAGCGTGGCGCCGAACCAGATGCCGACATCCGCGCCGAGCACCACGCGGCCGATGACATTCGCATCCGGCGCCACCCAGTAGCGCCCGCCTTCGGGAAGCGTCGGCTGCTTGTCGTCGAGGGCATAGAGCGGCATGGGGTCCTCCGGCGGTTCTGATTCCTCCCGCCACTCTAGCACCCCGCCGGGCGGGCGGGGAAAGAAGCGAGGGTGGTTTTTTGGCCGGTGATGGGGTATGAGCCCGGCCATGACGAACGCAGCGACATTCTACCAGCAGGCCGTGACGGCGGGGACGAAGATTTTCGCCACCGCGCCGATGATCGACTGGTCCGACCGGCATTATCGTGTCTTCGCGCGGCAGCTGACGAAGAACGCGCTGCTCTTCACCGAGATGATCGTCGCCGACGCGATCCTGCGCGGCGATCGCGACCGGCTGCTCGGCTTCGATGCGGTGGAACAGCCCGTCGCGCTGCAGCTCGGCGGCAACGATCCGGCAAAACTCGCCGAGGCGTCGCGGATCGGCGAGGGGTTCGGCTATGCCGAGATCAACCTCAATGTCGGCTGCCCCTCGGACCGGGTGCAGTCCGGCACGTTCGGCGCCTGCCTGATGCGCGAGCCGCAGCTCGTGGCGGACTGCGTGGCGGCGATGAAGGCGGCGGTCGCCATTCCCGTCACCGTCAAGTGCCGCATCGGCGTCGACGACCAGGACCCCGAGGTGGCGCTGCGCGACCTCGTCTCGCGCGTGACGCTCGCCGGCACGGACGCCGTCTGGGTCCATGCGCGAAAGGCCTGGCTGCAGGGGCTCTCGCCGAAGGAGAACCGGGACATCCCGCCGCTCGACTACGGCCTCGTGCGCCGGCTGAAGGCGGAGAACCCGGACCTTTTCGTCGGGCTCAATGGCGGGCTCCACACCTTGAGCCAGGCGCTCGAAGAGATGACGGGGCTGGACGGCGTCATGCTCGGACGGGCTGCCTATCAGGATAGCGGCATCCTGACGGGCGTGGACGATCTCTTTCCGCATCCGCTTCACGGGGGCAGCCCGCTGGCCGGCCGTGTCTCCGATCCGGGGGCGCTTTCCGCCGACGATTGGGAGGCGGTGCGGGACGCGATGATGGCCTATGCGGGCGATGTGATCGCCCGGGGCGGACGGGTGGCGCATGTGACGCGGCACATGATCGGGCTCTTCCAGGGGCTTCCGGGGGCGCGGAAATACCGGCAGATCCTTTCCACCGATGCGACCAAGCCGGGGGCGGGGCCGGAGGTGATCGCGGCCGCCTTCGCGGCGGTGCTGTCGGGGCGGAGCGAAGCGGCCGCGGCGGCGGAGTAGCGCTTTCTGTGCACCGCCCCGGGCTCACCACAATTTCGTCCCCTCGGGGTCGGAGACTTTGGAGCAGTTCCGCTTTTCTCCGAATCGCGAAAACGCTCTAGCCCTTTGTTTTGCCGCATTTCCGGACGCAAAACCGCTTCGCACTTTTGCTGGAAATGCTCTAGACAGACGACGCAGTAGAAGAAGACGGACAGGTGGCCGCGTGATCGATCCCTATGCCATGCTCGGACTAGAGCGCGATGCCGACGACAACCAGGTGAAGGCGGCCTACCGCAAGGCCGCCAAGGGCATGCACCCGGATTCCGGCGGCGACGCGGACCAGTTCGCCCGCCTGCAGACCTGCTACGACCTCCTGCGCGACCCCGTGCGGCGAAAAGTCTTCGACGATACCGGCTTCGACCCGCAGCTCGCCGATCCGCGCGACCTCAAGGGCCTGATGCTGCTCGAACCGCTGGTCAACGACGTGATCCTCGACGAGCGCGAGCCCGGCAGCTTCGATCCGCTGGCGGCGATGCGCCGGAAGCTTTCCGACGACATCGTCAAGAGCCGCTTCCACATCCTGGAGCTGGAGCGCCACCGCAACCGCGTGCGCCAGCATATCGACCGGCTCGGCCGCAAGGCGGGCACGGATTTTCTCGGCTCCATGCTGCGCGCCCGCTCGCAGTCGATCGCCGAGGCGATCCGCACCGCGGAAGGGCAGATCCAGGCCATCGAGCAGGCCTATTCCATGCTGGAAGGCTATTCCTACGAGCTCGCCGCCGCGCTCGACCCCCTGCCGGTCGAGGTGAAGGGCGAGGCGGCGGAATAGGCCGGCCGCGCCGTCTCAAACCGTCAGCGGCGGCTCGTCGCCCTCGTAGCGCACCGGCGGCTTTTTCGCCCGCGCGGCGGCGAAGGCGCGGAACTCGGTAAGCGCGGCGCCCCGCAGGAGCGGGCGGGCGACCTCCACCGCGGCGTCCTGCAGGGCGCGGGTCTCGCGCCAGGGCGAGGCGAAGGAGAGCTTGCCCCAGGAATTGCCGAGATCCCGGACGTCGCGCGCGACCGCGGCGACGTCGTCGAACAGGCGGCGCTGCGCCGCGTCGAGATTGGCGAGGCAGCAGGGCTCCTGCGTGCCGTGGAAGAACCAGGCGCAGCGCCCCTGGCGGCGGCAGGCGCGGATGCGGCAGACGCGCTGCGGCAGGGCCAGCATCTCGGCCGCGCGGGCGAGCAGGTGACGGTCGGGCGGGGGAAGCTGGTACGTCCTGGGCATCGGGTTTCCTCTGAGATGGGGGAGGCGGGACCGGGGGTGCAGACATGCCGCGTCCGGCGCTCGCTCCGGGCTTGAAGTCGTGCGGACACGGGTCCGCATCGCCGCGCGTGGAAAAGAACCGCGCCGGGGTTCGTGCATCGGCTTTCGGACGGGGCGCTGGAAGCCGCCGGGTCAGAAATATGTATATGACGCCTTTCAGCGCCCCGTTCGGCGGTTTCTGCCCGCGACTTGGGTCTCTCTGCAAAGGCCGGGTGCAAGAATGTTGGCCGCCGGTTTCCGGGACGGGTTCTGTCCGGTTTTGCGCGCCGGGCGGGCTCGCCCTGAGCCCGGTCCGGACGGAAAGGTTTTTACGCCTTTCCCGGGAAAACGCCGCTCCGGCGGACGATGCCGACGCATCCGTCACGCCCGGCCTCCTTGTGTGCCGCACAGGCACGCCCGACGCGCCGTCCGGGGCTGAAACGACAGGGCCGGTCCGACGCCCTGGCGCTTCCCCCGTGTCGCCGGAGGGAGACCATTTTCCGCGAGCCCCCTTGGCGACGGCTTACGTCCGTCCCCCGCCAAAAGCGCCGACCCCGCCTCGCCGCAACGCCTTGCGGTGTATCCGCGGCGGGATGAGAGGAGTATGGCATGGGTGGGTGGGGGTGGGGAAAATCGCTTTGTTGTGTTGTTTCCGCGCTGAATTTTATTAGCTTAAAATTATTTGTGAAAATCTATCTAATCGTTACTCCATTCGAGTTCTCTGGCGTAATTTTGAAGCTTCGTAAGAATATATTGCGCAACGGAAGATCTATTCTTTGAAGACAAGAAGTCTCCTGATCTCCAAGTGTACTCGATACACGTCACGTCGTCGTTACCATGAATAGCGTTGTCTAGGAATGAGCGGGCAAAATGGTAATTTTGTTTCACAGCTCACATTTGTGAATGAAACAGATTTTTCTGTAAGAAGCCCTTCTATGGAGTCGCGCATGACGCGATTCAAGTTCTTGTCTCTTCCTAGGTTGAAACCTTGTTGGGCGAGGAGATCGAATGCCGCTGCCGCGTCTTCTGGCGGAGTCCCCCGTGCTTCAAAACGAGAGATTTTTTCACCGGATACAAGTTTTCCTAGATCTGACCTACTTAAATCTCGAACCGCTCGTGCAGGCCCGTATCGGCGATATCCGATTTGGTCGAATAAAGGCATTGTATCGGTATAGTTTCGGATACAAGATGCAGCAGCTGTTGGAGGTAGTGAAATTGCACGTGCGTTGAGCTGGACGATTGTCCTTGTCAGAAGACCGCGTCGACTACTCCACCATCGACCTACAACGCTTTGTGATGTAACGGAAATAAGCGCATGCGCATCAAGTAAACCATAATGAGAGGGGGATGTCAGTTGTGACAATACTCCTGGAGTGTTGCTTTCACTCACAAATGCGATAACCAACGAAACCGGCTTCTCAAGTTCTTGTCTGAGTTTTAATACCTGCGCATTAAATTCTTGTGATATTTTTCTCAGATATGCGCCTAACGTCGGATAGGAGCCGGGGTCAAAATTATCAGGATCGACTCCCAGCATTTCTAGGTTCTCAATTTTATTTGATAAGCTAAGTGTATGCTTTGCTATGTTTATCCAAGTTCTTCTTTCTGGTCCGTTCCAAATTATTGGAAGCTTAATGGCCGTTTCTCCCGATATATTTACATAACGTTCAGCCAGCGCATTTGCGGTATTTTGATTTGTCTCCGGCCAAAAGATAATAGAGGGAACGCCACCACTATTCGTTCGCAAAAACCGTTTTATTGCAGACAACTCACTATCTGAGGGAGGATTGTTTTCTCTATGGTCAATATTTACTGGGATAAGTTTTCGATTGTTCGTGGGAAGTTTTCTCGAAAACCCAGATACTGCCTCAGTCAATCCTTGATATGTTAGCTCTCCTTCATAATTCATAGTAGCCGTAAAATCGGATGGAAGCCATTGGCCTATATTTTCAACAAAAGTAGTTTTCCCTATTCCGGTATTGCCGAATAAAGGAACAAGAACGCCTTCGTCCCGAGTGACTACATCTGTTGCAAGTGCTCGTATGCCTAGTACGTCGCTATTGTTTGGTGGAATAAGTATTTTTGCAACATCTGCGCCGAGCTTGCTTGTGAGTCGCTCGTATCGATCCGGAAGAGAGAGTTGTGCTAGTATGTGTTCATGCATAAATTATGCTCCCCGGGCTTCCGTATTTTTTTAAAGTAATTATGTAATTTATATTGTTAAGTATGTGTTTGGCAAGTGTGTTTGATTTTTTTGAGTATAAGCTATAGTTTTCACCTCAATATTTTACCGCCCCGGCCGCCCCGTTTTCCCCTTCGTGCGCCCCTTGCGCTTTACCTCCGCCGGATCCTCATAGCTCCCGACGCCGATCTTCCCCCGTCGGACCGGCTTGGCGTCCTCGGCGCTCGCCGCGCGGTCGGGCTGGCCTTCGGGGAGGGGGGCTTGGCGCTTCTTGGTGCCGATGGTTTCCGGGGGGCGGTCCGGCAGGTCTCCGGTGACGGGTTTTTCGGTGCGGCCGACGGTCATTTCGTCGAGCGTGTTCTTGCGGAAGAGGGATCTGCCCGCCGGGGTCGCGACGTCGCGGCCCATCTCGTCCAGGTGCGGCTTGCGGAAGAGGGGGCGCTCGGTGTCGGTGCCCGGGCCCATGTCGTCGAGCGAGGGTTTCTGGAAGAGGGATTTTGAGGCGACTTCTGCGGCTGTGGCTGTGGATCCTCGGGTCAGGCCCGAGGATGACGGAGGAGAGGTGGGGCGCGATTTTCCCGAGGGCGTGCCGGAGGGGGAAGGGCCGGCCTTTCCGCCCTTGCCACCTTCCTGCGCCTTTGCCTCGTCCCGCGCCATCGGATCGTCCATGACGGCGAGTTCGGCGGCCTTGAGGCGCTTGATCTCGTCGCGGATGCGGGCGGCGGCTTCGAAGTCGAGGTCGGCGGCGGCATCGCGCATCTGCTTTTCGAGCGCTTCGAGATGGGCCTTCAGGTTGTTGCCGACGAGGTGGCCGGCATCGGCGAAACCCTTGCCGGAGACGCCGGAAATGTCGGCGCGGACGTGGTCGCGCTCGTAGACCGAATCGAGGATGTCGGAGATCTTCGCCTTCACCGATTCCGGGGTGATGCCGTTGGCCTCGTTGTAGGCCACCTGCTTTTCGCGGCGGCGGCTCGTCTCGTCCATGGCGCGCTGCATGGAGCCGGTGATCTGGTCGGCATAGAGGATGACCTTGCCGTCGACGTTTCGCGCCGCGCGCCCGATGGTCTGGATGAGGGACGTCTCCGAGCGCAAAAAACCTTCCTTGTCGGCGTCGAGGATGGCGACGAAGCCGCATTCGGGAATGTCGAGGCCCTCGCGCAAGAGGTTGATGCCGACCAGCACGTCGAAGGCGCCGAGGCGCAGGTCGCGGATGATCTCGATGCGCTCCAGCGTGTCGATGTCCGAGTGCATGTAGCGCACGCGAACGCCCTGTTCGTGCAGGTATTCGGTAAGATCCTCGGCCATGCGCTTGGTGAGCACGGTGACCAGCGTGCGGTAGCCGGCCTGCGCGGTCTCGCGGATCTCGCCCAGCACGTCGTCGACCTGGCTTTTGGCCGGGCGCACCTCGACGGGCGGGTCGATGAGGCCGGTCGGGCGGATGACCTGCTCGGCGAAGACGCCGCCGGACTGCTCCAGCTCCCAGCCGCCGGGCGTCGCCGAGACGGCGATGGTGTCCGGGCGCATGGCGTCCCATTCCTCGAAGCGCAGGGGGCGGTTGTCCATGCAGGAGGGCAGGCGGAAGCCGTATTCGGCCAGCGTCGCCTTGCGGCGGAAGTCGCCGCGGTACATGGCGCCGATCTGCGGGATCGTGACGTGGCTTTCGTCGATGAAGATCAGCGCGTTGTCGGGCACGTATTCGAAGAGGGTCGGCGGCGGCTCGCCGGGGCGGCGGCCCGTCAGGTAGCGCGAATAGTTCTCGATGCCGGCGCAGGAGCCGGTGGCCTCCAGCATTTCCAGGTCGTAGCGCGTGCGCTGCTCGAGGCGCTGCGCCTCCAGCAGGCGGCCGGCCTTTTCCAGTTCGGCGAGGCGGTGCTTCAGCTCCTCGCGGATGGACTTGATCGCGCCGTTCAGCGTCGGGCGGGGGGTGACGTAGTGGCTGTTGGCGTAGATTTTTACCGATTTCAGGTCGCCGGTCTTCTGGCCGGTCAGCGGGTCGAACTCGGTGATCGCGTCGATCTCGTCGCCGAACATCGAGATGCGCCAGGCGGCATCCTCAAGGTGGGCGGGGAAGATTTCTATGGTGTCGCCCCTCACGCGGAAGGAGCCGCGCTGGAAATCCATCTCGCGGCGCTTGTATTGCTGGGCGACGAGGTCGGCGAGGAGCTGGCGCTGGTCGAGCCGTTCGCCGACCTCCATCTGGAAGGTCATGGCGGTGTAGGTCTCGACCGAGCCGATACCGTAGATGCAGGAGACCGAGGCGACGATGATGCAATCGTCGCGCTCCAGCAGCGAGCGCGTCGCGGAGTGGCGCATGCGGTCGATCTGCTCGTTGATCGACGATTCCTTCTCGATATAGGTGTCCGAGCGCGGGACATAGGCCTCCGGCTGGTAGTAGTCGTAGTAGGAGACGAAATATTCGACCGCGTTTTCCGGGAAGAAGTTCTTGAACTCGCTGTAGAGCTGCGCGGCCAGCGTCTTGTTCGGCGCGAGGATGACGGCGGGGCGCTGCGTCTCCTCGATCACCTTGGCCATGGTGAAGGTCTTGCCCGAGCCGGTGACGCCGAGCAGGACCTGGCTGCGCTCGCCGTCGGAAAGGCCGTCGACGAGGTCCTTGATGGCCGTCGGCTGGTCGCCGGCGGGCTGGTAGTCGCTGATCATGCGGATCGGAATGCCGCCTTCCGACTTTTCCGGCCGGGCGGGGCGGTGCGGCGTCCAGAGCTTGCCGTCCTTGAACAGCGGGTTGCCGCTCTCGATGAGCTTCGACAGGGCCTCCACCGTAGCGGTGACGCCGGAGCCCTTCTCCAGCGCGGCGGCATCCTCCAGCGAGACGTCGAGGCCGGAGACGGGCATCAGGCCGGCGGCGGCGCGGGTCTTCGGGTCGGACGAGCCGCCGATCGAGACGCCGCGGGATGTCTTGGAGACCGTGACCTGCTCGGTGTGGCGGCGGGCGGCGTTCTCCACCGTCTTGCGGTGCTTGCCCGCCTTGGAGGCGACCTCGCGGCGGCTCTCGACGCTCGCGGCCTCCGCCTCGGCCTCGAGCTGCTTCACCCAGTCGGAGACGCTGCCGCTGAGCGGCGCGCCCTCAAAGTCCGACTGCGGGGCTTCCTCGAAACCGGGGTTCGAGGGCGGGGATTTCTTCGGTGATCTGGCCATGCGGGGAATATGGAGAGAGTCATCCGGAAAGGAAAGGGGGCGTGAGTACAAAAGGGAAACGAATTTGCCGCCGCCCCCGGCCGTTATCCTCGAAACACGGTCTGGGAGCGCGCATGAGCACGGTGGACGAGGCGGCAATGATGCCGAAGGAGGGTTCGCTGGACGCGCTGCACGGCGCGGTGGCGGAGTACAACGCGGCGCGGCCGAAGGTGGCGCGCGACATGTATGTCACCGTGACGCTGCTGCTCGGCGTCTACCTGCTCTTCTCCGTGCTCGTGCTCTATCTCGTCGCGACGCAGATCGAGGAGGACTGGACCTTCGTCACGCTGGCCGCGCTGATCGTCGGGGGGACCTTCGTCTGGAAATTCGCCGTGGCGCCGGCAAAGCGCTTCCAGCAGACGCTGCGCAACCGCATGCTGCCGCTGGTCTTCGGCTTCGTCGACGAGGTGCAGTACGTTCACGGCGCGACGCCGCGCTTCATCGCCGGCATGCCGGGCAAGGAGTTCGTGCAGCGCGACCGCGCCGTGCATGGCGACATGATCGCCGGCGTGCACGAAGGGCTGGCCTTCACGCTTTCCGAAACGGAGCTGAGCACCGGCAGCGGCAAGAGCCGGCAGACCACCTTCAAGGGCGTGATCTTCCATTTCCTGCGGGAGGAGGAGTTTCCCGGCCTCTTGATCGCCGCGCGCAAGCCGAACGCCGTGCACCGCTTCATGCGCGACCTCTTCGGCGGCTCCCGGCTGGCGCTGGTGACGAGCGGCAATGTGGAGGTGGACGTGTCGCACGAGTTCCGCACCGACCGCGCGGAGGCGGCGACGCCGATCGTGCAGGGCACGCTTGCGAAGGCGCTGGACTATCTCGCGAGCGTGTGGCGGGACGATGTGGTGCGCCTCGCCCTCACGGGGCGCGAATGCTACCTGCTGGTGCCGACCAGGAAGGATTTCTTCGAGCTGCCGCCGGTGGATACGCCCATCGACTTCGACCGCTACATCCGGCCGATGATCCGCGATCTCGTGACGCTGCTGGCGACGGCGCAGCTCGTGCGCAAGATCGGCTAGGAACACGAAACGCCGGCGGGGGCCGGCGTTTCGCGTCGCCTGGGAGGAGCGATCAGAGGATGAAGTCACCCTTGTAGAGGTCGCCGAAGGAATCGACTTCCAGGATGAAGTCGGCCTTCTTGTCGCCGTTGACGTCGCCCATGACGAGCTTGGTGTAGTGGCCGTTGTTGAGCTGGGTCTCGGTCCAGGTCAGCTCGCCCTTCTTGCCGCTGAAGGCCGCGCCTTCCTTGGCGACGAAGGTGAAGGCGTCGTTCTTCTTGGTGCCGGCGATGGCGTCGATGGCGGAGAGGTCGATCTTGTCGCGGCCGTCGAACGTGTTCGACTTGAACTGCTCGATCACGTCGCGGCGACCCTCGGCCTTGCCGATCTCCGCAATGCTCTTGAAGACGAAGCGGTCCCCGCCGTCACCGCCCCACATCTTGTCGACACCGGCGCCGCCGATGATGACGTCGCGGCCATCGCCGCCGTGGATCTGGTCGTTGCCCTTGCCGCCTTCGATGTAGTTCTTGAAGTCGCCGCCATAGATGATGTCGTTGCCATTGCCGCCGTAAATCTTGTTGTAGGCGCTGGAGTGGCCGAAAATCCGGTCGTTGCCGCCGTAGCCGTAGATCTTGTAGACGGAATCGCCGTTCATCGGGTCCGCCATCAGGAAGTTGTTCTTGTTGTCGCCTTTGAGTGTAGCCATGGAATATCTCCGGAATCATGAAGCATCGGCGGCGTCCAGCCAACCGGTGCGCATGAATGGTCGGGCGCTGTCCGGCTTGTGAAGCGCAGGAGCGGCGAAAGGATGCAAAGCGCCAGCCCAACGGGCGGCCTTTCGGTGAACGGCTGATTTTCGTCGCTGAACGGCACTCGACAGTTTTCAGGGAAAAAACGATTATTCGCGCAATGAGCACTGTATCGAGTCTGCCATTCATTCCTCACGCCGAACAGAGCGAGTCGCAGCTGCAACGGGCAACGTTGCGCTTCGGCGGGCTGTATCTGCTTGCCGTCTTCCTGAGCTCCAGCCTGCTGTGGGGGCTGGCGGGCACGGATCCGGTCGACTCGGCCGTCGGCAAGGTCTTTCTCCTGGCGATGGCCGCGCTGCTGGCGGCGCTGCTGACGATGCTGCTGGTCCGGCTGAAGGCGCTGCCGCTGCCGGCGAAGGCCGCGCTCTGCTTCACGCTGTCGCTCGTCGGCGGCGTGCTTTACTGCGGCATCGACCATGCGATCTACGCGATCTGCGTCTATCCCGCGGCGCCGGTGTGGGACATGACGGGCATCGCCTACAACGTCATCTACGGCACGTCGCTCTATTTCGGCTGGAGCTGCCTGTTCCTCGCCCTGTGCTACAGTTTCGACCTGCGCGACCACGAGCGGCGGTTGGCGCTGATGCGCGAGGAGGCCATGGCGGCGCAGATGCGGGCGCTGCGCTACCAGCTCAACCCGCACTTCCTGTTCAACACGCTCAATTCGATGGCCGGGCTGATCGAGGAGGGCGAGCGCGACGATGCGCGCGACATGGTCTTCTCCCTCTCGGCCTATCTGCGCACGACGCTGGCGCTCGATCCGCTGCAGGACCTGCTGCTGGAGGAGGAAGTCGCCTTGCAGACCGGCTACCTCACCATCGAGCAGCGCCGCTTTTCCGACCGCATGGGGGTGGAGATCGACCTCCCGGAGGAGCTGCGCAAGGTCCTGGTGCCGAGCCTCATCCTCCAGCCGCTCGTCGAGAACGCCGTCAAGCACGGCGCCTGCCGCAAGGCGGGCGGCGTGACCATCGCCATCCGCGCCAGGCAGGAGGCGGGGCGCCTCTGGCTCCTCGTCGAGAACGACATGGCGCTTGCCGACCAGCTGCCCGGCGCGGCGAGCTTCGGCATCGGCCTCAGAAATGTCGGCGAGCGCCTGGCGCGGCGCTTTCCCGGCGCGAGCGGGTATCACTACGGTCGGACCGGCGATGGCCGGTTCCGCGTGACCCTGACCATGCCCATCAGGACCGCGTGACCGCATGACCGAAATTTCCGTTCTTATCATCGATGACGAACCGATCGCCCGGCGTCGCATGGTCCGCATGCTCGCGGCGATCGACGGCGTGAGCGTTGCCGGCGAGGCCGGCGACGTCCCGCAGGCGCTCGAGCAGATCGCCGCTCTCGCACCCGCCGTGCTGCTGCTCGATATCCAGATGCCCGGCGGCAGCGGCTTCGACGTGCTGGAGCAGACCGGCCCGCACGCGCCGCTGCCGATCTTCGTCACCGCCTTCGACCATCACGCCATCCGCGCCTTCGAATGCAATGCCGTGGACTACCTGACGAAGCCGGTGACGCCGGAACGGCTGCGGCAGGCGCTCGAGCGGGCGCGCGCGATGATCGTCGCCCGCGAGAACCGGGACGCGGTGACGGAGCTGCGCGAAACCGTCGCCGCGCTGCGCAAGGCGCTGCGCGAACAGGCGACGCGGCCGACGCAATTCTGGGTGAAATCGCGCCGGGAGACCATCCGCATCCCTGCTGAAAAGGTGCTGCGGTTCCAGGCCGCCGGCGACTATGTGCAGCTGCACGCCGAGCAGGGCAGCTTTCTCTACAACGAGAGCCTCTCGGCGCTGGAGCGGCGGTTGCCGGCGGAGGATTTCCTGCGCATCAGCCGCAGTGCGATCGTGCGGCGCGACCAGGTGGTGCGCGTGAAGCGCGGGCCGCTCGGCGTGCTGCATGTGGTGCTGCGCGACGAGACGGAGATCAAGGTCGGCCGGACCTACCTGCGGGCGGTGCGGGACGGGCTGATGCAGGGGTGAGGGCGGGCGCGTCGGCGCCGGCCAGCAGATCGCGCAGCATGTCGGCGACATGCTGGACGGCGCGATCCTTTTCGCGGCGGCGGTGCCAGGCGATGTGCAGCGGAAAGCCGGGAACGGGGATCGGCGGCCGGGCGACGTGGAAGCGGGCCGCCGCATCCGCCGGCACGCAATGGCTCGGCATCATGGCGATGAGATCGCTTTCCTCAAGGAGCGGCGGCACCATCAGGAAGCTCGGCACGACGATGCCGACGCGGCGGCTGCGGCCGAGGGCGGAAAGCTGGTCGTCGAAGCCGCTGCGCGTATCGCCGCGGCCGGAGACCAGGATGTGCGGATAGGCGAGCCAGCCGTCGAGCGAGAAGCCGCGGGCGGCCGGATGGTCCCGGCGCATCGCCACGACATAGTGTTCCTCCAGCACCGTCTCGCAATGGAAGGCGGCCGCGTCGACGCTGGGGAAGACCGAGACCGCGATGTCGCTCGCCCCGCGCGCCAGAGCCTCCAGCGCCGCCGATGCGCCATGCCAGGGCTGGATGACGATATCGATGCCGGGGGCGGAGCCGGCGAGCGCCCGGTGCAGCGGGCCGACGATCAGGATGCCCGGATGGTCCGCCGTGACGATGCGCACCGTCCGGCGGATCTCGGCGAGCGGTTCCTCCGGCGCATCGACGACGGCGGCGATGCCGGCGAGGAGGGTCTTCAGCGGGTCGCGCAGCGCGTCCGCCCGCGGCGTCAGGCGCATGCCGCCCTTGCCGCGCTCCAGCAGCGGATCGCCGAACAGGTGGCGGCAGCGGTCCAGCGCGCTCGATGCCGCCGGCTGCGACAGGTTCAGCTTTGCGGCGGCGCGCGAGACATGCGCCTCGTCGAGCAGGGCATCGAGCACGACGAGAAGGTTGAGGTCGATCGATCGCAAATTCATGAAATCGATAATAGCATATATGAATCATCCATTGGAATGATTTCATGCTGGGCGGCATCCTGGTTGCGTCAACACAGGAGACGACGCCATGAGCAAGACACTGATCCTTCTCTTTCACCCCGATCTCGCCCGCTCGCGTGCCAATGCCGTGCTCGCCGCCTCGGCCCTGCGGCTGCCGGATGTCGAGCTCATCGACCTGTACGCGCTCTACCCGGACGGCAGGATCGATGCCGGCGAGGAGGCGGCCCGGCTGCTTTCGGCCGATCGCATCGTGCTGCAATTCCCGATCCAGTGGTATTCCACGCCGCCGCTCCTCAAGGCCTGGCAGGATGCGGTGCTCACCCGCATGGTCTATATCCACGACGAGGCGGAGGGCCGCCTGCTGGCGGGCAAGCCGCTGCTCGTCGCGGCGACGGCGGGCAATGTGCCGGAAGCCTATGCCCCCGGTGGCGCCAACCGGTTCACCATGGCGGAGCTGCTGCGCCCGCTGGAGGCGACCGCCCATCGCTGCGGCTTGCCGTGGCAGCCGCCCTTCCTCGTCTACCGGGCGGACACGCGCGACGAGCTCTCGCTGTTTTCCGCCGGCCGGGACTATGCCGCCCCGCTCGAAGCCTGGCGTAAGGCGGGCGAGCCGGAGGACGATCCGCGCCGCTATCTCGTCGAGGCCTGGGGGTGAGCCTTGGCGGCGATCGCTCCTGCATCGCCCGAAAAGCCGCGGCGCGGCGGTGGGCGGGGCTGGCCGCGCGGCTCCATGTCCCGCAAGCCGTGCCGTTCATAGCCGGGCAGAATTTGGGGTCCGGCATGCTGCGGGCGCTGCATCCCTTCAACGGCGGGCCGATGCTCGCCGTCGCGCTGGTCGTCCTCGCGAAGGCGGAGCGGCGGCCGGACGGGGGGCTGTCCCTCCGGGCGATTTCGGAGCGGCGGCCTTGACGGCGGCGGCGGGTCGGGTATGCCCTTGTCCGACCTCCTTAAGAATCAGGATTCGCGATGTCCTTCAGCCTCACTCCGGCGGCCGTCTGGCCGATCGTGCTGCTCTGCCTCTCCAACGTCTTCATGACCTTCGCCTGGTACGGGCACCTGAAGTTCAAGTCCGCACCGCTCCTCGTCGCGGTTCTGGCCAGCTGGGGCATCGCCTTCTTCGAATATTGTCTGGCGGTGCCGGCCAACCGCATCGGCCACGAGGTCTATTCGGCGGCCCAGCTCAAGACGATCCAGGAGGTGATCACCCTTGTCGTCTTCGCCGGCTTCTCGGTCTTCTGGCTGAAGGAGAGCCTGACCTGGAACCACGCCATCGGCTTCCTGCTGATCGCAGCCGGCGCGACGTTTGTGTTCAAGGGATAGGGCTCCTAAAATAGTCGCATTCCGGCGTAAGCATGGGACGGATCGGATGAGGCTTGCGTGACCACGACCTTTACGACCATGGCGTCGATACGTTTCGGCTACGGCCGAAGGCCAGGCGAGGCGGCGCCGGAGAGCGTCGATGCGCTCCTGCGCCAGGTGGAGCGCGGGACCCGCGAGACCTGCCTCTTTCCCCACGAGGGCATCGAGGGACGGCGCGCGCGCTTTTCCGCCTACCGCGAGCTCAACGTCGCCTACAAGGCGGCGCGCGACAAGGACATGCTGATGACCGTCGGCATGCGTCCCATCAATCCCTACAACATCGCGCTCGTCAACAGCATGCAGCGCGACCGGCACCTGAAGGTCCGCCAGGCCGCCTTTTCGCCCAACGGTTTCTACGAGCGGCTCGTCGCCTTCTGGTGCGATCATTTCACTGTCGATGTGCGCAAGGGCGGCGTCATGCGGCTTCTGGCGCCGATGCATGAGGCGGAGGCCATCCGCCCGCATCTTGCCGGCTCCTTCTCCGATCTCCTGAAGGCAGCCGTGCTGCATCCAGCGATGCTCGCCTATCTCGACCAGACCGCCTCCATCGGACCGAATTCTCCGCAGGGGGTGGAATCCGGCCGCGGTCTCAACGAGAACCTCGCACGCGAGCTCATCGAGTTGCACACGATGGGCGCGGGCAGCGGTTACAGCCAGGAGGACGTGCGCTCGGCCGCCTATGTGCTGACGGGGCTGTGGTGGTATCGGGCACCGGTCTACGAGACGGTCTTCCGCCGGCGTTCGGCCGAGCCGGGCGTCTACCGGGTGCTCGGCAAGGACTACGGCGGCAAGCGGCGGGAGATCGAGCAGATTTATGCATTGCTCGACGACCTTGCTGCACGCAAGGAGACCCGCCGCCACATCTGCCGCAAGCTCGTCGTGCACTTCCTGGCCGACGACCCGCCGGAGCCGGTGGTGGAGGCGATGGTGGCGGCGTGGAAGCGCAGCGACGGGCGATTGCTCGATGTCTACCGGGCAATGCTGGAGCATCCGCGGAGCTGGGAAGAGGAGGGGCGCAAAGCGCGCCAGCCGTTCGACTTCGTTGTCGCTGCGCTTCGGGCGCTGGACGTGCCGGCGAAGACGCTCGAGCCGGTCTATGGCGCGAAGAAGGCCGACCGGCCGGCGGCCGATATCGCTGTGCTCGAGGATGTGACGATGATGACGGCCGACGGCAGGCCGGCGCTGAGGGCCAATTGGCTCTCTGCCGGGACCGTCGAGCGGTTCGGGCAGCCGATCTGGTCGGCGCCGAGCCCGGCAGGCTGGGAGGAGGGGCTTTCCGCCTGGATCACTGCCAGCCAGCTCACCGAGCGCATCGCCTGGGCGCGACGGCTCGTGGCACGCTTCGGCGGCGAGATCGATCCGCGCGTCTTTCTGGAAGCGACGATGGGGGATGCCGCACGGGCGGATACGATCGAGACCGTCTCGCGGGCGCCGAACCGCGCGGTGGGGCTGGCAATGGTGCTGGCCTCGCCGGAATTCAACCGGCGTTAGGAGCAAGGCATGGCACGCGAGATCAACCGCCGAGCCTTCCTGTCCGGGGCCTGCTGCGTGGCGGCCTCGCCGCTTGTCACGCCTGTCAGCTTCGCGGCCATGCCCGGCGACAACCGGCTGGTGACGATCGTGCTGCGCGGGGCGATGGACGGGCTGGCGCTGGTGCAGCCCTATGGCGATCCGGCACTGAAGGTGCTGCGGCCGAAGCTGGCGCTCGGCGCCGACATGGGGCTGCTCGATCTCGACGGCTTCTTCGGCCTGCATCCCGCCGCGGCGGACCTGATGCCGCTGTGGAAGGCGGGCGAGCTCGGCTTCGTGCATGCGATATCGACGCCCTATCGCGACGGCCGCAGCCATTTCGACGGGCAGGACATGCTGGAAAGCGGCGGCGCGGCGGTGCGCGACGAGCGCACCGGCTGGCTCAACCGCGCCATCGCCAGCATTCCGCGCTCCGCCGGCCGCCGGGCGATCGACGTCACCACGACGGCCGAGCTGATCCTTTCGGGCAGCAATCCGGTCGATGTCTGGTCGACACTCGCCGACCTTGCGCTCGCCGAGGACGAGCAGGCCTTCTTTGTCCAGCTCTATCGCAACGATCTGCTCTTCGCCGCCGCAATGCGCGAGGCGACGGCGACGGACATGCTGTCGGACACGGTCCATGGCACGGAAGACAAGCGCGCCACGGGCATTGCCTCCGTCGCGAAGCTGACGGCGGGCATGCTTGCGGCCGACCACCGGATCGCCAGCTTCTCCATTACGGGCTGGGACACCCATCTCAGCCAGACGCGTACCTTTCTGCGGCCGGTCGAGGATCTTGCCGTGGCCATCACAACGCTGAAGGCGAACCTGTCGCCGGCGGTCTGGCGCAAGACGGCGATCCTGGCGATCACCGAATTCGGGCGCACGGCGCGGGAGAACGGTTCGCAAGGCACCGACCACGGTACGGGCGGCCTTGCCGTCCTGGCGGGCGGTGCCGTGGCGGGGGGCAAGGTCTACCGCGACTGGCCGTCGCTTTCGGACAGTGACCTGCTCGACGGGCGCGACCTTCGCCCGACCACGGACCTGCGCCAGCTGGCGGCGGCCATGCTGCGCCAGCAGTTCGGCATTTCGGCGCGGGACCTCGAAACCGCGGTCTTCCCCGGGCTGAGCTTCGACAGGCACGCGGCCTATCTGCGCGGCTGACCCTATTCCAGCATGTCGAAGGCGCGGAAGATCCAGCTCAGCTGGTAGACGATGCCGAGGCCGACAAAGGCGGCGTGGAAGCGGCGGCTGGCCGTTGCGGCGGCAAGAAGGCAGAGCGCGATGAAGGCGACGTTGCGGATCGGATATTCATAGCCGAAGGAGCCGAAATAGGCCTTTCCCTTCAGTGCCGTATCAAGGAGATCGACCGCGAAGACGAGGGCGAAGGCGCCGAAGAACCATTTGCGGCGCGAGTAGAAATAGTCCTCGTAGCCGGCATAGTCGTCGAGCGTCGTGGGAAACAGCAGCACGGCGAGCAGGAAGAACAGGCAGCAATAGCTGATCAGGAAGAGATAGACGCCGAAGCCGATCGTCGTCAGCGCCTGCAGGCGGAACTCCCACCACCAGAAATGCAGGAGGAACAGGAGGAGGAAGCCGGCCCAGGCGAGGTGGACGGGATAGGGCTTCAGCTTGCCCGGATGCTGGATGAAGAGCGCGACGCCCGTCAGCAGGCGCGCAAGGCTGAGGCTCACCACCATGCCGATGACGACGCGCACATGGCTGAAGATGGCGGGATCGGGGGCGGTGTGCTCCATGGCGGGCCTCCCGGCCGCTATTCGACCGGAACGGGGGTCGGATGGCCGTCCTTGTCGAGCGCGACCATGACGAAGGTGGCGCCCGTGACCTTTTCCAGCGTGGTGGTGAGATAGCGCTGTGCCCAGGCCTCGACCGACAGCGTGATCGAGGTGCGGCCGACGCGCACGATATCCGTATAGATGCTGAGCGTGTCGCCGATCTTCACCGGCAGGTCGAAGGCCATTTCCTTGACCGCGGCGGTGACGACGCGGCCCTGCGCGCGCTCGGCGGCGCGGATGCCCGAGGCAAGGTCCATCTGCGCCATGACCCAGCCGCCGAAAATATCGCCCGCGGCATTGGCATCGCCCGGCATGGCAAGCGTGCGAAGGGTGAGTTGTCCATTGGGCCTGCTGGTGTCGGTCATGCGCATCCTCTTCCTGGCTGATACCGGTCTAACGGAATGCGCGCGATGGCGGAAGAGGGCAAGTCGCGGCCGGCCGAAACCCGACGATCGGTATTTTCGAGTATTTTCAAACTCTAAAAATTGATGATCGCAATTTTAGGCGATTTTAAAGGGTTTCCCGGACTTTCGGAAAGGTTGGAGTGCCGCGTCCATTGAGGAGAGCCCGGTGAAGAATCTCAGAATATCCATGCGCCTGTCATTGCTCGTCGGTCTTGCCTTGACCATCGTCGTCGCGGCGCTCGTCTACAGCCTTTATCATTACCAGGAAGCGATGGTGGCCGAGCGCAAGTCGAAGCTGGCGGCGATGGACGAGAGCATGCTGACGCTCTTCCAGCACTATCACGCGCTCGAGACCGCCGGCACGCTGACCCGCGAAGAGGCGCAGACGCGGGCGAAGGACGCGGTGCGGGCGCTGCGCTACGAGGACAGCGGCTACTTCTGGATCAACGACATGAACGCCGTGATCGTCATGCATCCGATCAAGCCGGAGCTCGACGGCACGGACCAGTCCGGCATGGCCGACCCGACCGGCAAGAAGATCTTCATCGAATTCGTGAAAGCCGTGAAGGGAAGCCCGACCGGCCAGGATTTCGTCGACTATCTGTGGCCGAAGCCGGGCTTCGAGCAGCCGGTGCTGAAATATTCGCATGTCGCGGGCTTTGCCCCGTGGGGCTGGATCGTCGGCACGGGCGTCTATGCGGACGACCTTTCCGCCATGTTCCGCCGCAACGCCATCGAAACGGCGGTCATCCTCGCCCTCGGGGGCCTCGCCATCATCCTCGCCGCCTACGGCATCGTGAAGAGCGTGACCGGTCCTGTCTCGCGCCTGAAGGCCTCGATGCAGGCGATCGCCGATGAGGATGTGTCCGGTGACGTGCCGGAAACGGACCGCAAGGACGAGATCGGCGAGATGGCCAAGGTCGTTTCGATCCTGCGCCAGTCGGTTGCCGAGCGCGCCGAGCTTCGTCTTCGCGAGGGCGAGCAGCAGGTTCGCCTCGAGGAGGAGCGCAGCGAGGGCGAGCGCCGCCAGCAGGCCGTGAGCCAGGGCCAGGCGGACGCCATGAACACGGTCGGCCAGGCACTGGAGCGCCTTGCCAATGGCGACCTGACGGTCTCGATCCAGGCGATCGCGCCGGAATATGCCAAGCTGCGCGACGACTTCAACCGTGCCGTCGATGCGCTCTCCAGCGTCATCAACGCCATTGCCCGCTCCACCGACATCGTGCACGGCAGCGCCGGCGGCATCGCGGAGGCGGCCAACAACCTGTCGCACCGCACGGAGCAGCAGGCGGCCTCGCTGGAGGAGACCGCCGCCGCGCTCGACGAGATCACCGCGACGGTGCGCAACGCCTCCGACCGCGCCGCCGAGGCGAGCCGCATGGTGGCCGAGACCAAGCAGTCGACCGGCCGCTCCGGCACGATCGTTCGCGATGCGGTCGCCGCGATGAGCCGCATCGAGGACGCGTCCAGCCGCATCAGCCAGATCATCGGCGTCATCGACGAGATCGCCTTCCAGACCAACCTTCTCGCCCTCAATGCCGGCGTCGAGGCGGCGCGGGCAGGGGAGGCCGGCCGGGGCTTTGCGGTCGTGGCGCAGGAGGTGCGCGAGCTTGCCCAGCGCTCGGCCAACGCGGCCAAGGAGATCAAGGGGCTGATCAGCAATTCGGCGGCCGAGGTCGGCACCGGCGTGGCGCTGGTGCGCTCGACGGGCGATGCGCTGACCGAGATCGAGGCGCTGGTCAACAAGGTGAACGACCAGGTGAACTCCATCGCCACCGCCGCGCGCGAGCAGGCGACCGGCCTTGCCGAGGTGAACACGGCCGTCAACCAGATGGACCAGATGACCCAGCAAAACGCCGCCATGGTGGAGGAAACCAACGCGGCCGGCCAGACGCTGACCCAGGAAAGCGAGCAGCTGAAGACCCTGCTCGGCAATTTCCGGCTGAACGCAGCCGGAGCGGCGGACCACCGGCGCCGCGCGGCATAACGCAAAAGACGATCTCCGGACACGCTTGCCCCGGTGCCCAAGGCGCCGGGGTTTTTCGTTGGGGCGTGCGCAATTGTAGTGGGGAGGTCAGCCGGAAGGCCTGTGTCTCCCCCATAAGGCAATGTTGTCCTGTGTAGTAGCACCCCCCTCTGCCCTGCCGGGCATCTCCCCCTCAAGGGGGGAGATTGGCAAGAGGCGAGGGCAAAGTTCAACCAGCGACGTTTGAAATGGGCGAGACGGCTCTCCGTCCAATCTCCCCCCTTGAGGGGGAGATGCCCGGCAGGGCAGAGGGGGGTGCCACGGAGCAAGCTCATGCCCATCAATCTCGCGGGGCGCCTGGGAACGGTTCCTTTACCCTGTTGCGCGAAAATCCTCTGGAAATGCAGGACGATCGCTTTTCGCGTCCGGTTTCGGGCCTGTCCCGTCCGAATGCGGACAAAAGCGGCCTGCACCATGACCAGACAACAATGTGCGCAACCGGGACCCGCGGGACGCGGGGCAGGGCTGGCGGAAGTGACAATGGGTATTGCGTTTGTTTCTCGTCTGCGCCGACCGCTCGGGCTGTTCCTCGTCCCGGCGATGCTGGCCGCCTGTTCCGGGGGGATGACCCCGCCCGACGACATCGTCGGCGCCATCCGGCCGTCGGAGGAGGTTTCGCAGCGCCCCGCCGCCGATATCGGCGATACGGGTGGGGATCTCGCGGATTACCCGGTCGAGGCTGATACGGCGATGGCCGCGCCTGCACAGAAGAAGCGCCTGCCGATGATCGACAGCGACGAGGCGATGGGCATCACGGAGCCCGTCCAGGCCTCTTCCGGCGTGCTGACCGTGCCGGAAGGCGGCGTCAACATGGATGCGGAGCTCGGTGTCGGGCGCGTCGAAGGGCTGGCGGAGGCGCAGGCGGGCGAGATCGCGGAGGGCAACGCCACCCAGGTCGTCGTCGGCGGCATCGGCTCGGAGACGCCGCAGCAGGTCGGCCAGCCGGCGACGATCCCGATGTCGGAGGCCGGCGTCGAGCTTGGCGAGGCGCCGGACGGCGGCGGCTATCTCCAGGTGCCGGACAAGGCGACGACCCGCCGCCGGCAGGCGAGCGGAGGCGAGCAGGTCGCCTTCCTGCCGCGCCTCAACAACCCGATGCAGATGCCGGAGACCATGGGCGGCATGCCGGCCTCGGAAAAGGCCTGTCGCCAGCGCCTGGCAAAGCTCGGCGTCAAGTTCCGCGACGTGCCGCGCATTTCCCGCGGGCGCTCCTGCGGCATCGCCTGGCCGATCGAGCTGTCCGGCCTTTCCGGCGGCATCCAGATCAAGCCGGCCGCACAGGTCAACTGCCAGATCACCGAGGCCTTCGCGCGCTGGGTGAAGCACGAGCTGGTTCCCTCCAGCCGCGCGCGCTACCTCTCGGGCGTCTCGGCCATCCACCAGATGTCCTCCTATTCCTGCCGCACCATGAACTCGCAGCGCGGCGCCGCCATGTCGGAGCACGCCAAGGGCAACGCCATAGACGTCGGCAAGATCGTGCTGAAGAACGGCAAGGCGATCGCCATCGAGAAGAAGGGCTTCTTCGCCTTCCGCGAGAAGGGACTGCTGAAGTCGGTGCGCAGCGACAGCTGCAAGTACTTCTCCACCGTGCTAGGCCCCGGCAGCGACCGCTATCACAAGGACCACTTCCACTTCGACCTCAGGGTGCGCAAGTCCGGCTACAGGCATTGCAGCCTGTAGCTGCCTGATCCCGGGACAAAAAAAGACCGGCGGGGCCGCCGGTCGAAAAGGGGTGGCAGCGCGTAGGGTGCGGCTGCCTGGAACGTCACATTCCATCACCGGCGCCGGCGCGGACCGGCGAAGATGCAAGGCGGGCTTCCGCGGAGGAAGCGGGCGGATGGGAACCGCCGATCGCTCCCTCAGGGTCGGGAGCAAGGCCGCTGCGCGCAGGGCAATGGAAACGCCTGGAGAGCGGGGTGCAAGGGCGTTCCGGGCGGCCTCGCGTGAGACAATGGTTGAAATGGGTCACGGTTTGATGACAGTGCGGCTTTCGCAAATGCGAAATTCCCGCGAGTCGCCGCCGTCCTGGCGGATCCCCTGGAGCCTGCCATGCCGTCCGTCGCCGATCTTGCCCTCTTCGCGCTCGCGCTCGTCGCGGCGGGTGTCGTGTCCGGCCTGCTCGCCGGCATCTTCGGCATCGGCGGTGGGGCGATCCTCGTGCCGGTCTTCTACCAGGTGTTCGGCTATCTCGACGTGCCGGAGGCGGTGCGCATGCACCTGTCCATCGGCACCTCCATCGCCATCATCGTGCCGACCTCGATCCGCTCCTTCACCGCGCACCGGCTGCGCGGCGCGGTCGACACGGACCTCCTGAAGAGCTGGCTCGTCGCGCTGCCCTTCGGCGCCATCCTCGCCTCGGTCATCGCGGCGGTGATCTCCAGCGTCGGCCTCCGCCTCGTCTTCGTCGCCATCGCGCTGCTGGTCGCGCTGCGCATGCTGTTCAACCGCGATACCTGGCGGGTCGGCAACGAATTGCCGACGGGCATCGGCAACCAGGTGGCGGGCGTCGTCATCGGCACGCTTTCCGGCCTGATGGGCATCGGCGGCGGGGTGCTGAACAACACCTACATGACCTCCTTCGGCCGGCCGATCCACCAGGCGGTGGCGACCTCCTCCGGCGTCGGCGTGCTGATCTCCATCCCCGGCATCGTCGGCTATATCTGGGCCGGCTGGGGCGAACCGGGCCTGCCGCCGTTCTCCACCGGCTTCATCAACTGGGTCGCCGTCGCGCTCATCGTGCCGATCGCGCTCATCGTCACGCCATGGGGCGTGCGGCTGGCGCATTCGATGAGCAAGCGGCAGCTCGAGATCGGCTTCGGCATCTTCCTCATCCTCGTCTCGCTGCGCTTTCTCGCCAGCATCTACGGCTGAGCGACTTTTTTGCGCCCTCAGGGTGAAAATCGGCGAAGGGCACGCCATATAGGGTGTCCTTCCGCATGAAATCCCTCTCTTCGGACCTCCCATGGCGCCCATCGTTTCCATTCGCAATCTCACCAAGAGCTACGCATCGGGGTTCCAGGCGCTCAAGGGCGTCGATCTCGACATCGAGGAGGGCGAGATCCTCGCGCTGCTCGGACCGAACGGTGCCGGCAAGACGACGATGATCTCGATCATCTGCGGCATCGTCACGCCGAGCGGCGGCTCGGTGACGGTGGCCGGCAGCGACATCCTCACCGACTATCGCAAGACCCGCGCGATCATCGGCCTCGTGCCGCAGGAGCTGACGCTCGACGCCTTCGAGACGGTGTGGAACACGGTCGCCTTCTCGCGCGGCCTGCACGGCTGTCCGCCGAACCCGGCGCTGATCGAGCGCATCCTGCGCGACCTCTCGCTCTACGACAAGAAGGACACGATGCTGCGCCACCTTTCCGGCGGCATGCGGCGGCGCGTGCTGATCGCCAAGGCGCTGTCCTACGAGCCGAAGGTGCTGTTCCTCGACGAGCCGACGGCGGGCGTCGACGTTTCGCTGCGCAAGGACATGTGGCAGCTCGTCGAGCGCCTGCGCGCCTCCGGCGTCACCATCATCCTGACGACGCACTATATCGAGGAGGCCGAGGAGATCGCCGACCGGATCGGCGTCATCAACCACGGGCAGATCCTGCTGGTCGAGGACAAGAAGGCGCTGATGGCGAAGCTCGGCCGCAAGCAGATGACCGTGGAACTGGCCGAGCCGCTCACGGCGGTGCCCGATGCGCTGTCGTCCTATGGGGTGACGCTGGCCGAGGGCGGCGGACAGCTCGTCTACGAGTTCGATGCCTCCGGCGAGCGCACCGGCATTTCCTCGCTCCTTTCCGCGCTGTCGCAGGCGGGGCTTCGGGTCAGGGACATCTCCACCGAGCAGAGTTCGCTGGAAGACATTTTCGTGGAACTGGTGGGAGAGGGCCGATGAACATCGAGGCGATCAAGTCCATCTACGCATTCGAGATGGCGCGCACGCGCCGCACGCTGCTGCAGAGCATCGTGTCGCCCGTCATCACCACCTCGCTCTACTTCATCGTCTTCGGCGCGGCGATCGGCTCGCGCATGCAGGAAATCCAGGGCGTTTCCTACGGTGCCTTCATCGCGCCCGGCCTCATCATGCTGACGCTGCTCAACCAGTGCATCGGCAACGGCTCCTTCGGCATCTACTTCCCGAAGTTCACCGGCACGATCTACGAGATCCTGTCCTCGCCGATCTCGACGCTCGAGATCGTCATCGGCTATGTCGGCGCGGCGGCGACCAAGGGGCTGATCGTCGGCACGATCATCCTCGTCACCGCCTCGCTCTTCGTCGACATCTCGATCAGGCATCCGTTCATGATGGTGCTGTTCTTCGTGCTGACGGCCGTCAGCTTCAGCCTGTTCGGCTTCATGATCGGCATCTGGGCGAAGGACTTCGAGCAGCTCAACCTCTTCCCGATGCTGATCATCCCGCCGCTGGTCTTCCTCGGCGGCAGCTTCTATTCGATCGACATGCTGCCGCCCTTCTGGCAGGCGGTGAGCCACTTCAATCCGGTGCTTTACCTCGTCTCCGGCTTCCGCTGGAGCTTCTACGAGATCGCCGACGTGAGCCCCGTCGTCAGCCTCGTGACGGTGCTCGGCTTCCTGGCGGTGTGCCTGACGATCACGGCCTGGATCTTCAAGACGGGCTACAAGCTGAAGAACTAGTCCTTCAGCCGCAGTTCGTCGCGCGTGATCTCGATCGAGCCGAGCGTTTCGAGGAAGCTCATGCCGAGCAGGCTCTGTTCCAGCCGGCCCTGTTCCGTGACCATGCCGCGGATGGCGCCGCGCAGGATGGGGCCGATCGCGACCTGGCGCAGCGTGACGGGCGCGGCTAGCGCCCGGCCGTTGGCGGTGGAGACGTCGATGGAGAAGACGAGGTTGTCCGGGTTGATGCCGAGGCGCATGGCGTCCTCGTAGGACAGCACGACGGAGCTGGCGCCGGTATCGACCAGCATGCGCAGCGGCGTGCCGTCGATCGTCACGTCGGCCTCGTAATGGCCGGAGACGCCCTTGTGGATGACGAGGATCTGCTCGCCGTCGGCGCCCGTCGTCACCACCGCGCGGCCGGGGATGAGGCCGGCGGTGAGCCGGTTGCCGACCTCCTGCAGGTCGAAGCGGTAGAGGTAGCCGGCGGCGAGCGCGAGCATGATCAGGAGCCAGATGCCGGCCTGGCGTATGCTTTCGCCCCATTGCCGGCGCCCGGCCAGAACACCCGCCGCCATCATCGTGGCAAGCGCCGACAGCGTGACGAGGCGGCCGAAATCGTTGTTGTCCATGCCCATCGTGCGGCCGTTGTCATGGTTGAGGATCAGGGCGCCGAGGCCGACGGCGAGGATGCCGAGAAGGACGTAGAGCCTCATGCTTCGTCGCGCTCCCGGGCCATGCGGGCGCGGCGGGTCTCGCGCCGCGGCTTGCGCTCGACGGTGGCGAGGCGGGCCGGCAGCTCGGCCATGATGGCGCGGCGCTCATCGGACGAATAGAGCGTCCAGGCGCCGATTTCATCGCGCGTGCGGCCGCAACCGAAGCAGTAGCCGGTCACCATGTCGATCGAACAGACGAGGATGCAGGGCGATTCCATCGCGGCTCCCGAAAATTGTCCTTCCTATATCGGCAGGTCAGAGCGCCAAGGCAAGGGCGAAGAGCACTGACATTTCCGCGAGCTGCTGCGTGGCGCCGATCGTATCGCCCGTATGCCCGCCGATCTTGCCGAGGGCGGCGCGGTTGAAGGCGATGACGGCGGCGACGGCGAGGACGAGCGCCAGCCCGAGGGAGAGCACGCCGCCGTGCGGCAAGAGGAGGGCGGCGGCAAGGAGGATGCCGCTTGCAAGCGCGACGGTCGTCGCGCCGCCGTCCGGCTCGCCGACCGAGGCGGCGACGCCGCCCTGCCGGGCGGGCGGCAGCAGCGACCAGTGCCAGACCATGGCGGTGCGGCTGGCCGCGGCGACGGCAAGCAGCGCCATGCCGAGGCCGGACGGGGGGAGGGTGGTGGCAAGGGCGGCGATGGCCGCGGCGCGCAGCCCGAAGGAGAGGATCAGCGCGACGGCGCCATAGGAGCCGATGCGGCTGTCCTTCATGATGGCGAGCGCGCTCTCGCGGTCCCGCCCGCCGCCGATGCCGTCGGCGCTGTCGGAAAGCCCGTCCTCGTGCAGCGCGCCCGTGACGAGGACCTGGGCGGCGAGCGTGGCGAAGGCGATGAGCAGCGGCGGCGCATGGAGGGCCGAGAGGAGGGCGGCAAGGGCGGCGACAGGCAGCACGATCAGGATACCGGCCAGCGGGAAGGCGCGCACGGCGCGCGACAGCCGCCCGTCATGGCCGATGAAGTGGCGCTGCGGCACCGGCACGCGCGAGAGGAAGGCGACCGAGCGGGCGGTGTCGTCGATGTAGTCCTGAATGGCCAAGTGAGTCCCCGTTAATGGAAAGGGGGTGCCGTACGGATGGATCCTCGGGTCAAGCCCGAGGATGACGGAGGAGGGGGGCGGTCGGCGACAAAAGCGATGCCGCGACCGCTGTAAGGCCGCTTCGGACGCTTGTGTGCTCCCGGACCGCTTGCGGACGCCTGGACCGCGCTCACCTCTGCCGCCAGCCTGCCCGTTCCTGCCCATGCCTGCACAAGTCTCCGGACCGTCCTGGCCCTTCCTCTCCTCCGTCATCCTCGGGCTTGACCCGAGGATCCACCCGCACGGCACGCCGCCAGACGTCCCATCCGCAAAACGCGGCGCCGGCCGCCGCAAATGCGGTTGTCGGATTCGCGCCCTGCCTCTATTAGGAGACACCAAACACCCGCCTTTGAAAGCCGAAACTTAAGGAATTCCCCAAGATGAGTGCCAGCGGCCTGCCGTTCGATGATTTTCGTGAATTGCTGCGCAACCTGCCCGGTCCCGATTCGGCCGCGCTGGTGGCGGCGCGCGAACGCGACAGGCAGCTCACCAAGCCGCCGGGCGCGCTCGGCCGGCTGGAGGAGATCGCCTTCTGGCTCGCCGCCTGGACCGGCCGTCCGCCGGCCGTGACGCGCCCGCTGGTCGCCATCTTCGCCGGCAATCACGGCGTCACCCAGCAGGGCATCACGCCCTATCCGTCCTCCGTCACCGCGCAGATGGTGGAGAATTTCGCGGCCGGCGGCGCGGCGATCAACCAGATCTGCGTGACGCACGATCTCGGCCTCAAGGTCTTCGACCTCGCGCTCGACTACCCGACCGCCGACATCACGGAGGAGGCGGCGCTCTCCGAGCGCGACTGCGCCGCCACCATGGCCTTCGGCATGGAGGCCGTCGCCGGCGGCACGGACCTCCTGTGCATCGGCGAGATGGGCATCGGCAACACGACGATCGCCGCGGCGATCAACCTGGCGCTCTATGGCGGCACGGCGGAGGAATGGGTCGGGCCCGGCACCGGCTCGGAAGGCGCGGTGCTGGAGCGCAAGGTGGCGGCGGTGAAGAAGGCCGTCGACTTGCACCGCGCGCATCTTTCCGACCCGCTCGAAGTGCTGCGCCGCCTCGGCGGCCGGGAGATCGCCGCCATGGCCGGCGCGATCCTCGCCGCCCGCATGCAGAAGATCCCCGTCATCCTCGACGGCTATGTGGCGACGGCGGCCGGCGCGATCCTGCGCGCGGCCAATCCGGCGGCGCTCGACCATTGCCTGATCGGCCATGTCTCGGCCGAGCCGGGGCACCTGAAGTCGATCGAGAAGCTCGGCAAGACGCCGCTGCTGGCGCTCGGCATGCGGCTCGGCGAGGGCACCGGCGCGGCGCTTGCCGCCGGCATCGTCAAGGCGGCGGCCGCCTGCCATTCGGGCATGGCGACCTTCGTTCAGGCGGGCGTCAGCAACCGGACGTAACGGGCGGCCGGCAAAAAGCCTCAATGGCAGGATTGAGACCTCGAGGCACGCCCGTCACACGGGCGTGTTTCATGAGAGCGGCGACAACGGGATTGCGGGAATGGGTCAGGCACCAATCGAGAAGAAGACGGGCATCAGCCACCTGTTCGCGGCCGCGACCTATTCGGCGGCCGGCGCGCGGCGGCTGCTCGGTGAATCCGCCTTCCGCCACGAGCTGATCGCCTTCGGCGTCGCCATGGTGCTGTTCACCGTGGTCGGCGCCTCGTTCTTCCAGTACGTTGCCATGGCGATCCTCTTCCTCCTGATGATCGCCTTCGAGGCGCTCAACACGGCGATCGAGGAGATCGTCGACCGCGTCTCGCCGGAAATCTCGGAGATGGGCAAGCACTCGAAGGACCTCGGCTCCTTCGCCGTCTTCTGCCTGATCACCGCCAATGCCGTCTATGCCGGCTATGTGGTGGTGTCGCAGTTCATCTGAGCGGTTTCGGGCAGGCTCAAGGCTCCCCGGGTCGAGCCCGAGGATGACGAAAGAAGATAGGGGTGGCTGTCCATGACGGCGCTTCCCCATGCCGCACCGGTTCCATGATCGCACAGCCTATCGTCCCCGCTGTCATCCTCGGGCTCGACCCGAGGATCTGCGAGCCGCATCGCTGCGATCGTCTCAGGCAAAACTCTTCTTGCGCGGGGCGACGGCCTGGGTCTCGGTGACGGCGGGCAGGCTCTGCAGCACGCGCTTGGCCGGCAGGATGGCGATGGCCTCGGTGCCCTCGCGCAGCCTGGATTTCAGGATGAACTCGCCATTGTGCTTGGCGAGGATCGCCTGGACGATCGGCAGGCCGAGGCCGGTGCCCTGTTCGGCGCTCTTGATGGCGATGGAGCCCTGGCCGAAGGCGGAGAGCACGACGGGGATCTCCTCCTCCGGGATGCCGGGGCCGTTGTCCTTGATCGAGATGTACTGGCCGCCGCCGGCAGTCCAGCCCGCCTTGACGAGGATCTCGCCGCCCTGGGGCGTGAACTTCACGGCATTCGATAAGAGGTTCAGGATGACCTGGCGCAGGGCCTTCTCGTCCGCCCAGACGGCCGGCATGTCGCCTTCGACCTGCTCGGAAATGGTGATGTTCTTCGCCCGGGCGCGCAGCTGCACCATGCCGATGCAGTCCTCGGCGATATCGACGAGATGCACGCTGTCCTCCGACAGGTCGTATTTGCCGGCCTCGATGCGCGAGAGGTCGAGGATCTCGTTGATGAGGTTGAGCAGGTGCTGGCCGGAGCGGTGGATGTCGGAGGTGTATTCCTTGTAGACCGGGTTGCTGAGCGGCCCGAGCACCTCGGTCGACATGACCTCGGAGAAGCCGAGGATGGCGTTCAGCGGCGTGCGCAGCTCATGCGACATGGAGGCGAGGAAGCGGGATTTGGCAAGGTTCGCCTCTTCGGCGCGCCGGCGCGCCTCGTCCGACATGGACTTGGCCACTTCCAGCTCGGCGATCAGGTCGTCCTTCTCCGATTGCGAGGAAAGCAGCTGCGCGCTGGTGTGGCGCAGGCGGTTCGTCATGAAGATGAGGAAGATCAGCGCGGCGGAGATGATCGCCGCCATGCCGAAGGTCGCGGGGTCGGGGCGCAGCAGGGCCGAGACGGAGAGCGCGACGACCGTCGGCAGGAAGGCATAGAGCACCGCATGGCGCAGCATCAAGGTGCTGATGGCGGTGACGGCCAGCGCCACGAGCAGGGCCGAGCCCTTGTAGAAATCGAAGGTGACCTCGCCGCACGGGCCGCAGGTCTGCAGGGAGAAGGCGGCCCAGGTGAGGCCCATGGCGACCTGGGCGGCGAGGAAGACGCGCTGCCAGCGGCGGGTGTTGTCGGCGGTGATCTCCTGCGCGCGCGCCCTGCGGGCGACGATCATGCCGAGCGCATGCACGCTGAGGGCCAGGATCCCCCAGGCGACGAGGCCGACTTCCTGCGTGAGGTAGACGCCGACGGCGGCGATCAGCATGACCACGACGGGAATGGCGAGCGCGCTCTGGGCGGCGGAGGCGACGTGCAGCTGCAGCATCTCGCGCTCGAAGCCGGGCGCGATGCCCGTGGCGGTCTGCAGGCGTTCCCGGGTCGCGCGGACGGTGCGCGAAACAGCCTTGTTTCTATGGCTGCGCGACTTGTCGACGATGATCTTGTCGGTCGATGTACTGACGCCGGTACTCATCACGATTGCAACTGTTGCGGACGGCGTTGAATTCTAGGGGGGAATCCTTAAGAAGATGCTGCCGCGCATAAACCATTTGCGAACCATTCCGGCATTTTCCGGAACAGCCCGCCGGCAGCGCGCCACCATCGTGACGTAACGGCATGACGCCGGGGTATTTGCGCCTTTCTCCGAATCGCGAAAACACCCTATCTCTTTCATTTTACGCGGTTCCGGAGGCTGGCTGCCCGCGCGCGCCTTTGCCGGAACCGCCCTTCGCGAGGAACGGAATTCCATGGGGCTTACCAGGCGGGCGCGCGATGTCGGCGTGGCGATGGCGATCCTGGCGCTGACGGCGCTGATCGTGGTGCGCGTCGGCGGCGGTGGCGGCGAGACCTTCACCGGCGCGGCGCGGGCGGCGGACGGCGACACGCTGACGCTCGACGGCCACCGCATCCGGCTCGTCGGCATGGACTCGCCCGAGCTGACGCAGACCTGCCGGCGCGACGGCGCGGACTGGCGCTGCGGCGCCGCCGCGCGCTCGCGCCTTGCCGAGCTGCTGCGCGAAGGACCGATCACCTGCCGGACGCAGGGCACGGACAAATACGACCGCTGGCTGGCGCGCTGCGAGAACACGGCGGGCGATCTCGGCGCGCGCATGGTGCGCGAGGGGCTCGCGGTCGCCTATGGCAGCTATGAGGACGAGGAGCAGTTCGCGCGGGCGGAGCGCAAGGGCCTGTGGGGGGCGGAATTCGACATGCCGCAGCAATGGCGCAGGACGAACGGCCGGCCGCAGGAAGATGTGCACGATGCGGAGCCGGGCATCCTCGACGGGATTCTGCGCGTTTTCGGGCTTTAGGCATTCCAACCTTTTGTTTCGCCGCGCTTCCGGGCGCAAAACCGCTTCGCACCTTTGCGGGAATTGCTTTAGAACGGACGCATGATGGACGATGCGGAACCCGACGGCGCGATTGCCGCCCTTGGCGCGGCGATTACGGCCTGTCGGCTCTGTCGCGACGCGCCGGCGAAGGGGCCCCGGGACCGGCTGCCGCACGAGCCGCGGCCCGTCGCTGTCCTCTCCGATGCCGCGCGCATCCTGATCGCCGGCCAGGCGCCGGGGCTGCGGGTGCATGAAAGCGGCCTGCCGTTCAACGACGCGTCCGGCGACCGGCTGCGCGACTGGCTCGGCGTGACGCGCGAAGAATTCTACGATCCGCGGAAATTCGCCATCGTGCCGATGGGCCTCTGTTTCCCGGGCTACGACGCCCATGGCAGCGACCTGCCGCCGCGGCGCGAATGCGCGCCGCTCTGGCGCGCCCGGGCGATCGCCGCCATGCCGCAGATCGACCTGGTGCTGGCGATCGGCCAATATGCCCAGGCCTGGCATCTGGGGGCGGCGAAGGCCGCCAGCATGACGGAGACGGTGCGCGACTGGCGCCGGCACCTCCATCGCAACGCGGGGCCGGCCGTGCTGCCGCTGCCGCATCCGAGCTGGCGCAACACCGGCTGGCTGAAGCGCAATGCGTGGTTCGAGGCGGAGGTTCTGCCCGAGTTGCGAAAGCGGGTGAAAACCCTTACGGAATGAAATGCAATTCTTTCAATTTGCTGCAATCGCGGTATATGAGGGAATTAAATTTCGTAGGGGAAGTCAATGGACCGTCTGGACCGCAAAATCCTGCGCCTCTTGCAGGAAGATTCCACGCTCGCCGTGGCCGATCTCGCCAAGAAGGTGGGGCTCTCGACCACGCCCTGCTGGCGGCGCATCCAGAAGATGGAAGAGGACGGCGTGATCCGCAAGCGCGTCGCGCTGCTCGATCCGGTCAAGATCAACACCAAGGTCACGGTCTTCGTGTCGATCCGCACCAACGCCCATTCCACGGAATGGCTGAAGCGCTTTTCCGAGGTGATCGTCGAATTCCCCGAAGTGGTGGAATTCTACCGCATGAGCGGCGAGGTGGATTACCTGCTGCGCGTCGTCGTGCCCGATATCGCCGCCTATGACGCCTTCTACAAGCGCATGATCGCCCGTATCGAGATCCGCGACGTCTCCTCGGCCTTCGCGATGGAGCAGATCAAGTACACGACCGAGCTGCCGCTCGACTACATGGTCGTGGACAACCAGAAGAGCGGCGAGGAATAGGCGCTTTGCGCCGCTGCGGCCGGGCTTTCAGGAATCCGGCCGCTTGAAGGTCACGACCACCGTCTTCCAGGCGCCATAGGGCGCAAGCTTCGCCAGCCCGGCAAAGGGCGCGCAGCGCACGACCGCGCGCACCGTGCTGGCGGCGAAGGTTTTTGTCGCGGCATCGCCGCCGACCGGGCCGTCGATTGCCGGAGAGCCGTCGAGTTCGCCCGCTTCCGTCAGGGAGAATTTCACCCGGACCGCCTGCACATGGTCCGGCAGGTCCGCGGGCAGCAGCCAGCACGCGGCGATCTTGCCGTGCAGGGCGGCGGCGAGCGCCTGCCGGCCCGCGTCGTCCGCCAGCGCCGGGGCGGCAAGCGCGGCCCCGGCGGTCAGGGCGAGGAGGGCGCGGCGGAGCGCCACGTCATTTCCCCTGAAGGCGCGCGAGCAGCGAGGACGTGTCCCAGCGGTTGCCGCCCATGTCCTGCACGTCGCCGTAGAACTGGTCGATCAGCGCTGTGACGGGCAGTTTCGCGCCGTTGAGGCGGGCTTCCGAAAGCACGATGCCGAGGTCCTTGCGCATCCAGTCGATGGCGAAGCCGAAGTCGTACTTGCCGGCGATCATCGTCTTGTGGCGGTTGTCCATCTGCCAGGAGCCGGCCGCGCCCTTGGAGATGACCTCGATGACCGCCTCCATGTCGAGCCCCGCCTTCATGCCGAAATGGATGCCCTCGGCGAGCCCCTGCACGACGCCGGCGACGCAGATCTGGTTGACCATCTTGGCAAGCTGGCCGGCCCCCGCCGGACCCATCAGGCCGACCATGCGGGCATAGGCGCCGATGACCGGCCGCGCCTTGTCGAACGTGTCCTTCTCGCCGCCGCACATGACCGTCAGGACGCCGTTTTCCGCGCCGGCCTGGCCGCCGGAGACGGGCGCGTCGACGAAGGCGAAGCCCTTTTCGCGGGCCGCGGCGTCGAGCTCGCGCGCGACTTCGGCGGAGGCGGTGGTGTTGTCGATGAGGATGGCACCGGGCTTCATGCCGTCGAAGACGCCGCCCTCGGCGATGGTGACGGAGCGCAGGTCGTCGTCATTGCCGACGCAGGTGAAGACGAAATCGGCACCCTCGGCGGCTTCCGCCGGGGTACGGAAGGCCTTGCCGCCGAATTCGGCGGCCCATTTCTCCGCCTTGGCGAAGGTGCGGTTGTAGACCGCGACCTCATGGCCGCCCTTGACCTTGAGGTGCCCCGCCATGGGATAGCCCATGACGCCGAGACCGATGAATGCAACCTTTGCCATGCTGTAACCTCCTGCAATCCTTGGCAGGAGGTGTAGCGGATCAACGGTTTTTGGGAAAGTGCTTCTCGTCGGATGCGGTGGGTGCGCCGGTGGATCCTCGGGTCGAGCCCGAGGATGACGGAGGGAGGGTGATGCTGCTCGGGCTCGACCCGAGGATCGGTCGTCATCCGCAAACGGCCGCGTCAGCCGCGGTATTTCGCCAGCACGAGATGGCCGGGGATGGGCTCGCCTTCTTCGAGGCGCACCGTGATGTCGGTGATCTCGACGATGTCGAAGCCGGTCTCCTCTAAGCGCTGGCGGACATAGGCGGCGGCATGGGCAAAACGCTGGTGCGGGCCGACCATGAAGGGGCGGCCGGCGAAGGTCTCGTCGGGCAGGGTCTCGGAGGAGAAGATGAAATGGCCGCCGGGCACGAGGTTTTCGGCCGCGCCGAAGAACAGCGGTTCGAGCGCGCCGAGATAGGGCAGCACGTCCGTCGCGGTGATGAGGTCGAAGGGCTCGTCGTCGTTGTCGTCGAGGAAATCGACGGCCTCGGCGACATAGAGCGTCTCGTAGAGATCCTTGTCGTGCGCGATCTCGACCATGTTCTCCGAGAGGTCGATGCCGGTGATGTCCTCCGCCATGTCGCGCAGCGCGCCGCCGGTCAGCCCCGTGCCGCAGCCGAGGTCGAGCACGCGCTTGAACGGACCCATCCCCAGCGCCTGGAAGCGCTGGCGCACGGTGAGCGGCACGCAATAACCGAGCTGGTCGACGAGCACGTTGTCGAAGACCTCGGCATGCTGGTCGAAGAGCGTGGTGACATAGGCGTCGGGCGCCTTTTCCGGCGTATCGCCGCGGCCCATCGCGGCAAGGCGTACGGCGGCGCCGCCATGGTCTTCCGGATCGAGCGCCAGAACCTCGGCATAGGCCTTGGCGGCGGCATCGAAATCGCCGGATTTTTCCAGCGAAAGGGCGCGGTTGTAGGCTTCCGCGAGCGCGTCTTCGTCGATCTTCTTCATGGAGGCGTCTCTTACGGCCCGGGCAGGGCTTTGGCAATGGCGCCTTTCGGGCGCAAATAGGCATTTATCAATTGCTGAAAGAGGCGCATGATCTTCTTCCCAAAACCAAAAAGACCATTGGGAGGAATGACATGCCCGCCGATACGCCCCCTTTCCCGCTCTCCACCGAAACGAAACGGACCGGCAGTCCGGCGCTGCCCGCAACGCCGATGGAGACGATCAACACGATGGTGCACTACTATCGCGGCGAGCTCGGGCGCATGGCCGGCTGGCGCGACCGCATCGACCGCACCTCGAACTGGGCGATCACGGTGGTGGCGGCGCTGTTGTCGGTCTCGCTCTCGACGCCGACCTCCCACCATGGCGTGCTGCTCTTCGCGATGCTGCTGGTCTCGCTGCTCCTGATGATCGAGGCGCGGCGCTACCGGTTCTTCGACGTCTACCGGGCGCGGGTGCGCCAGCTCGAGCGCTTCTATTTCGCCGAGATCCTTAATCCGCGCGCCGCGCTGGACCTCGACTGGGCCGCGCCGATCGCCAAGAGCCTGCGCAAGCCGGAATTCCTGATCAGCTACCGCGATGCGGCCTGCCGGCGGCTGCGGCGCAACTACTGTTGGCTCTACCTCATCCTGCTGCTCGCCTGGGCGCTGAAGATCTCGTCCTCGATGATGCAGCGGCCGGCGACGGCGGGCAAGGACATGACGCTCGCCTTCGAGCACGTGGTCGCCAATGCGGCGCTCGGGCCGGTGCCCGGCGGCGTGGTGATCGCCCTCGTGCTGCTGTTCTATGTCGCCATCCTCTACTTCTCGCTCAAGGTGGACATGTCCGACAGCGAGCTGGCGCACGGGTCCGTGCACGTCTGATCATGGCTGCGCCTCAGTTGAGAATGAACTCGCCCTTCAGCGCACGCCATTCCGTCGCCGAGATCAGCCGGCGGTGGACGTAGCGCACCGAGTGCAACGGCCCGTCCAGCTTCTCCTGCCAGAATTTCAGGAAGCTCTTCATCTCCGGGAACTCCGGGGCGAGATCGTAGTGCTGCCAGATATAGGTCTGCAGGAGCTGCGGATGATCCGGCATGCGGTAGAGGATCTGGGCCGTGGTCATGCCGTAGCCCTTGAGCTGCATTGCCATGTCGTTCGTCATAGCGACCTCATCGCGTGATGAATGATGGTCCCTATGATTGAGCGCCTGCAGGGTTAATGAAAGGTTTAAATTTGGCCCAAGGCGGGAATATTTCTTTGAAATCAGCGTGTTGGCAGCACTCGTGCGCGAGTGCTGCCAGGTGTTTCAGCGCTTCAGGTGGCGCGTCAGGCGCAGTTCCAGCCAGGCCCAGAGGTTGCGCAGCAGCTCCACCATGAGGAGATAGAGCAGCGCGGCCCAGAGATAGGCCTGGTAGTCGAAGGTGCGCGAGAAGGCGCGGCGGGTCTCGCCCATCAGGTCGAAGACCGTGACGATGGCGACGATGGCCGAGCCCTTGATCATCAGGATGATCTCGTTGCCATAGGGGCGCAGCGCGACGATGAGCGCCTGCGGCAGGACGACCTTGAAGAAGGCGACCTTCTTGGGCAGGCCGAGCGCGGCGGCGCCCTCGTGCTGGCCGCGCGGCACGCTCTCGATGGCGCCGCGCAGGATTTCGGCCTGGTAGGCGGCGGTGTTGAGCGTGAAGGTCAGGAGCGCGCAGTTCCAGGCGTCGCGGAAGAACCACCACAGGCCCCAGGCCTTCAATTCGGCGGAGAAGCTGCCGAGGCCGTAATAGACGAGGAAGAGCTGCGTCAGCAGCGGGGTGCCGCGGAAGAAGTAGACATAGCCGTAGGCGAGCCACGAGAAGACCGGGTTCTTCGACATGCGCGCGAAGGCGAGCGGCAGAGAGATGAGGCCGCCGAGCACGACGGAGAGGCCGACGAGCAGCAGCGTCACGCCGAGGCCGGAGAGGTAGCTCGGCCCGTAACGGGTGAACTTTTCCGGATCCCAGCCGCCGACGATCATCAGGAAGACGCCGACGGTGAGCGCCAGCCAGACGCCCATGAAGATGTTGCCGAAGAAGCGGCCGGCGGTGAAGGGCTTTGGCGGGGCTTCCGGCGGGGCCTGCGGCGGAATGAGGGTGGTGACGACGCTCATCGGGCGACCTCCGAACGTTTTGCCCAGCCTTCGATCGCCGAGAAGACCAGCGAGGAGAGGAAGGCGAGGACGAGGAAGAGCAGGCAGGCGATGGCGTAGAACTGGAAGGCTTCCTTCGTGACGCGCGCGGCGACGCCGGTCTGGCGCAGGATATCCGGCAGGCCGATGACCGAGACGAGCGCGGTGTCCTTCAGGAGCGCCATCCAGAGATTGCCGAGGCCGGGCAGGGCGACGCGGATGAGCTGCGGCAGCACGATGAGGCGCATGGTGCGGCCATGGTGCAGGCCGAGCGCGTAGCCCGCCTCGTACTGGCCGCGCGGAATGGCCTTGAAGGCCGACAGCAGCACTTCCGAGCAATAGGCGGAGAAGACGACGCCGAGCGCGATCATGCCGGCGAAGAAGGCGTTGATCTCGACCGCGCCGCCATAGCCGAGCGCGGCCGCCAGGTTCTGCACGAGGATCTGCAGGCCGTAATAGACGATGAAGAGCGTCAGGAGCTCCGGCAGGCCGCGGAACAGCGTCGTGTAGATGTTGGCCGACAGCCGCAGCGACTTTTCCTCCGACTGCTTGGCCAGCGCGATGAAGAAGCCGATGACGAGGCCGACGGGCAGGGTGGCGATGGCAAGGCTCGCCGTCACCAGGAAGCCGAAGGCGATCTCGTCGCCCCATCCGGCATTGCCGCAGGCGAGCAGCGTGTCGCCCGCAAAAAGGTTGAAGATGCCGACCGGTCCGCAGAGGGGATCGATGATCCCGAGAAATGCGGATACCGCCTCGACGATGGCGGCGAAGAACCCGCTCATGCCAGAAGAACCCCCGATGCGCCTTGCGCTTGTTGTCCGGCTGCCTGATGCATCCGTCTTTTCTTATCTGCACGTTCTCAAACAAAAGGAGCGGGAGAGCAAGCCCTCCCGCCCGTGCATTCTGGTGATGGGTTCAGAAAAAACCCGCATGACAGGGATGCGCCGCGGATCAGTCGCCGTAGACGTCGAACGGGAAGTACTTGGCGTTGATTTCCTGGTACTTGCCGCTGGCGCGGATCGCCGCGATCGCCGCGGTGAACTTGTCGGCCAGCGCCGTTTCGCCCTTGCGCACCGCGATGCCGGCGCCTTCGCCGTTGATGACCGGGTCGACCGGCAGCGTGCCGAGCAGCTTGCAGCAGGCGCCGTCGTCGGTCTTCAGCCATTCGGAGAGCACCACCACGTCGTCGATGACGGCGTCGATGCGGCCGTTGGCGATGTCGAGCTTGTACTCGTCGGCCGTCGGATACAGCTTGACCTCGGCATCCTTCATATGCGCTTCGGCATAGTTGGAGTGGGTCGTCGAGCCCTGCGCGCCGAGCGCCTTGCCGGCAAGGGCTTCCGGGGTGGCTTCCGTGATCTCGCTATCCTTCGGCACGACGATGGCCGGCGGCGTGTTGTAGTACTTCTTGGAGAAGTCGACCTTCTCCTTGCGCTCGGCGGTGATCGACATGGAGGCGATGATCGCGTCGAACTTCTTGGCGATGAGCGCCGGAATGATGCCGTCCCAGTCCTGCGTGACGAAGGTGCACTCGGCCTTCATCTCCTCGCACAGCGCCTTGGCGATGTCGATGTCGAAGCCGGTCAGCGTGCCGTCGGATTCGAGATTGTTGAAGGGCGGGTAGGCGCCTTCCGTGCCGATCACGATCTTCTCGCCTTCAGCCATCGCGGAGGACGCGAAGAGGGCGATGACCGCAGCCGAGGCTGCGAGCGTGAAACGTTTGGAAATACGCATGTTGATCCTCTCTGTTGAAGGCGCTCGGGTTTTTCTTGTTGTCCGGGCCTTGAAGTGAAGCGGGCAAGGGTTGCCCGCTTGGCGCCGATAATCGACCGGTTTTCGCCCAAAAATCAACTGGATTCGCGCCGTCTTTCCGCCCGGTTTCCCCGACAATTTCGCAAGCCCCCTCTGGCCGGACGGCGGGCGCGGCCTATCTCGCGTCTCACCGCGCGCCGTTCAGGCGGGGTTAAGGCGGCGATGGCTAGGCCTTTGAAGACTGTGACGGGCACGTAAACGGCCGGAAGCGCCGGGCGGCCCTCTCCAGAGAGCAAGACGGGACACCGTGAGGATAAAACGATGACTTTCCGCTCCAGACTTTTCGCAACCGTGGCGCTGCCGGTCCTGTCGACCGCGCTGATCGCGACGCCGGCACTGGCCGATGCCCTGATGAAGCCGTTCGAGGTTGCCCAGGAAAGCACCGGCGAAGGCCAGCCGAGCGAAGAGGAGCTGCTGCTCCAGCAGCAGCAACAACAGCAGCAGGACGAGGCGCAGCGCGCCGCCGAGGAAGAGCAGCAACGCCAGGCCGAGGAACAGAAGGCCGCCGAAGAGGCGGAACGCGCCGCCGCCGAACAGAAGGCCGCGGACGAGGACGCCCAGCGCGCGGCGGCGGACGAGGAGCAACGCCGGGCGGAGGAGCAGAAGGCGGCTGAAGACGCCGAGAAGGCCGCAGCCGAAGAGAAGGCGGCCGAAGAGGAAGCCCAACGCGCGGCCGCGGAAGAAGAGCAGCGCCAGGCCGAAGGGCAGAAGGCGGCCGAAGAGGCGGAGAAGGCCGCGGCCGAAGAGAAGGCTGCCGAGGACGAGGCCCGGCGCACCGCCGAGGAAGAACAGCAGCGGCAGGCGGACGACGGCAAGGCCGCCGAAGAGCAGAAGGCGCAGGACGAGCAGAAGCCGGCCGGGGAGGAGCAGGCCGAACAGCCCGCGCAGCAGGACGGCGGCACCTCCGAAACGACGGCCGGCGACCAGCCGATGACCGGGGAGAGCGACCAGCCGACGAGCAGTGAAAGCGGCCAGCCGGCGACCGATGAAAGCGACCAGGCGACGACCGGGGAAAGCGACCAGCCGATGACGGGCGAGGGGGAACAGCCGGCGGTCGCCGGCGAGCAAAGCCCGGCCGAAACCGGCACGGACCAGCCCGCCACGGCCGGGACCGGCGAGACGCCCGCGGCCGAGCCGGTGCCGGAGGTCGTCGAGACGATGACCGAGGAGGAGAAGCAGGAAATCGCCGAGGATCCGGCCACGACCGACGAGACGGTGGTGCTGCCGGTGGAGAACGGGGCCGCCGTGCTCGACAGCGACAAGGACGCCGACAATGCCGGCGGCCAGGCCAGCCGCGAAGAGCGCCGCAAGAAGCGCGAGGAATTGCGCGCGCAGGAGGAGGACGTGCCGGTTCCCGACACCGACGATGCCGCCCAGGCGACGATTTCCGAGGAGGTGCGCGAGGCCGTGCCCGGCAGGATCGAGGCCGCGATCAAGGAAGAAGGCAAGCGCGTGAAGGAGGCGCCCGACTTCGCGGTGCCGGAGACGACCAACATCATCAACACCACCGTGATCAACAACACGGTCATCAACAACAACACCGTCAACAACACGACGATCGACAACAGCGTCACCGAGGTGAATGTCGTCGAGCGCTTCGAGAACCGCACGGTGCTGGAGGCCGGAGACCGGCTGATCGTGCGCGGCGACGACCGCCCGCGCCTGCGCCGTGATTCGGAAGAGGTCTATTACGACAACCTTGCCCGCGGGCGCGTGCGCGAGACGATCGTGCGTCCCGGCGGCGTCCAGATCGTGACGATCTACAACCGCTACGGCGACATCATCCAGCGCTCGCGCGTCGGCCGTGACGGACGGGAATACATCCTCGTCTATGCACCGGAGCTGCAGGGCGACGCCCCGCGTCCGGGCCTCATCGACGTCGGCTACGAGCTGCCGCCGATGCGCCTGCGCATTCCCGTCAGCGACTACATCATCGACACGTCGAGCAATCCGGACCGGGATTATTACGACTTCCTCGCGGAGCCGCCGGTCGAGCGCGTCGAGCGGGTCTATACGATCGACGAGGTGAAGCATTCCGCGCGCCTGCGCGACAAGGTGCGCCGCATCGACCTCGACACGATCACCTTCGCCACCGGCAGCGCCGACGTGCCGATGTCGCAGGCCCGCACGCTGCGCTCCGTCGCCGAGGCCATGCAGAAGGTGCTGGACAAGGATCCGGGCGAGACCTTCCTGATCGAGGGCCATACGGATGCCGTGGGGTCCGACAAGTCCAACCTGGTCCTCTCCGACGAGCGGGCCGAATCGGTCGCGAGCCTCCTGACGGACGTCTACGGCATTCCGCCGGAAAACCTGCAGACGCAGGGTTATGGCGAGCGCTTCCTGAAGGTGAAGACGCAGATTGCCGAGCAGCAGAACCGCCGCGTCACCATCCGCCGCGTCACGACGCTGGTGCGCCCCATGGCGCGGGCGAACTGATCGCATCTTCATGCGTTTAGGTGAGGGCCGCCGGCAGCCGCCGGCGGCCCTCACGCATTCAGCGCAGATTCATCTCACATGAATTAGCGTCTGATAACGAAGGCGGGCGACTTGCGCGGAAACACAAATTCGCCCCAAACCCTGATGCAATAGCGTCGAACGCTGGCAAACGAGGAAACGCCAATGCTTAAGAGAACAAGACTTCTGGCAACGGTGGCCCTGCCCATCGCTTCGCTGTCGTTTATCTGGCAGCCGGTCGAGGCCGCCATGATGCGGCCCGTGCTGCCGCTGGCCGGTCCGGCGCGTGTCGTTCCGGTGCAGGCCGAGGAAGGGCAGTTCGGCGACGACCTGCTCATTCCCAAGCGCCGCAACCGCGAGGACCAGGGCAACGGCAACGAGGGCCGGCAGGAGCGCAAGCGCAACCGCGAGGATGACGGTGGCGGCAAGAACAACCGCGAAGCCAAGGAACAGCTGGACCGCGCCCGCCAGGAGCGCCGCGAGCGCAAGCGCGATGAACAGCGCCAGCAGGACGACCAGCAGAAGGCGCGCGAGGAACGCCGCCAGCGCCAGCGTGACGCCGAGCGCGACCAGCAGCGCCAGGAGGAGAACCAGCAGCGCAACCGCGAGGAACGCCGCAAGAAGCAGCGTGACGCCGAGCGGGAGGAGCAGCGCCGGCAGGACGACCAGCAGAAGACGCGCGAGGAGCGCCGCCAGCGCCAGCGCGATGCGGAGCGCGACCAGCAGCGCCAGGAAGAGAACCAGCAGCGCGCCCGTGAGGAACGCCGCAAGCAGCAGCGCGACGCCGAGCGGGAGGAACAGCGCCGGCAGGACGACCAGCAGAAGGCGCGCGAGGAACGCCGCCAGCGCCAGCGTGATGCCGAACGCGACGAGCAGCGCCAGGGCGAGGAGCGGCAGCGCAACCGCGAGGAGCGCCAGCGCGAGGCCGAACGGGAGCGCAAGCGCCCGGACGAGACGGCGGGGCGTCCTCGCCGCGAGCGCGACAAGGAGCGCGAGCGCATCGCCCGCGACCCGTCGCGCACGACCGGGACGATCGAGCTGCCGTTCATCGACGGTGCCGCGGTTCTCGACAGCGACAAGGACTGGGACAACCGCCGCGACCGCTCGCGCGAGGAACTGCGCCGCGAACGCGAGGAGAAGCGCCGCGACGTGCGCGTGCGCGTTCCCGAATCCGACCGCGATGCGCAGGTCGGCTGGGAAGGGCGTGACCGCGTCCGCTACGAGCCGGGCGACCGGGAGCGGGGCGAGCGCCGCGACCGCCGGCCGCGCTACGAGGACCGCGACGGCTGGCGCGTCCAGCGCGAGGTCGACGACCGCTTCGTGATCAATTTCGGCGACCGCATCATCGTGCGTTCCGACGACGGCCGCCGCCTGTCGCGCCGCGCCACGGAGACCTATTACGAGGATCTGCCGAACGGCCGCGTGCGCGAGGTCATCGAGCGGCCGAACGGTGACCGCGTCGTCACCATCCGCAACCGCTACGGCGAAATCATCCAGCGCTCGCGCATCGACCGCCGCGGCCGGGAATATGTGATGTTCTACGCGCCGGAAATCGACCGCGACAGCCGGCCGACCTTCGTCGATCCCGGCGAGCGGCTGCCGCCGATGCGCCTGACCATCCCGGTCGATGAATATATCGTCGACACGTCCGCGGAAGACAGCATCGACTATCGCGACTTCCTGGGACGACCCCCGGTCGAGCCGGTCGAGCGTGTCTATTCGCTCGACGAGGTGAAGTATTCGGCCCGTATCCGCGACAAGGTGCGCCGTATCGACCTCGACACGATCACCTTCGCCACGGGCTCGGCGGAGATCTCGATGAACCAGGCCTCGACGCTGCGCAGGGTGGCCGAGGCGATGAACGAGATCCTCGACAAGGATCCCGGCGAGACCTTCCTGATCGAGGGCCATACGGATGCGGTCGGCTCGGACGAATCGAACCTCGTGCTCTCCGACGAGCGCGCCGAGGCCGTCGCCAACGTCCTGACCGACGTCTACGAGATCCCGCCGGAGAACCTCGCCACGCAGGGGTACGGCGAGCGCTTCCTGAAGATCGACACGGACGCCGCCGAACAGCTCAACCGCCGCGTCACCATCCGCCGCGTCACCCCGCTGGTGAAGCCGGTGGCGATGGCCGAGTGATCGGCCGGCCCTGACGAACGCAAGGCCGCGGGGTTTGCCCGCGGCCTTTTTCGTTGCGGCTCAGTTTTCCGGTTTCTGCAACCCCGTCACCGCCACGACGAAGTCGGCGATCGTTACCGTGTCGTCGAGGTCGAAGACGGGCAGGGTCGTGTCCAGGACGGGGTGGTCGGCGGCGATGGCGGCGATGTGGGGATCTTCGGGGGCGAGCGGCGTGCGGTTGGCGGCCTCCAGCCGCCGCGCCTCGATCTTGGGGATCGGCTCGCGCTTGTAGCCTTCGATGAGCACGAGGTCGCAGGGCGCGAGGCGCGCGAGGATTTCCCCGAAGCTCGGCTCCGGGGCGCCGCGCAGCTCGTGCATGATGGCGTAGCGCGTGCCGGAGACGATGGTGACCTCGTGCGCGCCGGCTTGGCGGTGGCGGTAACTGTCGGCGCCGACCTTGTCGATGTCGAAGTCGTGATGGGCGTGCTTGATGGTGGAGACGCGGTAGCCGCGCGAGACGAGCTCGCTCACCAGGCGCACGGCAAGGCCCGTCTTGCCGGAATTCTTCCATCCGGCAATGCCGAAGATCTTCGGTCGTGTCATCGTTCCAGCACCCAGAGCCAGTTTTCCGCCTCGTCGAGATCGTCCGGCGTGTTGATGTTGAAGAAGGGGTCGAACTCGCCGCGCGGGGTCTCGATCAGCGGGAAGGTGATTTCCCGGGCCTGGTGGCGCTCGAGATAGCTGCGCACGCGCAGTGCCCCGCCGCCGGCCAGCCATTCGGCAAGGTCCGCGGCGAGCGTGACGGGCCAGAGGGCGAAGACCGGGTGAAGGCCGCTGACCGAGCGCGCGACCGCCATGCGCTCCGGCGTGTCGACGACGCGCGACAGGCGGGCGACGAGATCGGTCGGGAAGAAGGGGCTGTCCGTCGGCACGGTGGCGACGTGGCTCGCCTCGGGGTGGTGGCGCCTGGCATAGTCGAGGGCGGCGAGCACGCCGCCGAGCGGGCCGGCGCGGGCGGCATCGAGATCGGCGAAGACCGGTAGCTCCTCGCCGCGCTCGAAGAGCACCGGGCCGTTGGCATTGACGGCAATGGCCGAGACCTGCGGCTTGAGGCGCCGGGCCGCGCGGTCGATGAGGGCGGCGCCGCCGAGGCGGATGCGCGCCTTGTCCTGTCCCATGCGGGAAGACAGGCCGCCGGCAAGGATCACGCCCACTATCGCATGCGCCGCTGTCATCTCGCTCCCGCCGTCCGTTTCGCCTTTCCGGTCTAGTCGGTGCGGCTGCGGGCCGCAACCCTGTCAGGGGGATTCGGGCTTGGACTCCTGCGCCACGGCCTCCGCCACCTGGCGGCGGTTCTCGCGCGAGAAGGTGTAGAGGCCGGAGGCGACGATGATCATGACGCCGACGGTCATCCAGAAGTCCGGCACTTCGCCGAAGAACAGGAAACCGATGGCGATCGCCCAGATGAGGCTCGTATAGCGGAAGGGCGCGATGAAGGAGATCTCGCCGGTGCGCATGGCGATGACGATGGTCTGGTAGCCGACGAGCAGCAGCACGCTGGCGGCGGCGAGACGGACGAAGGCCTCGCCGGAGACCGGCTGCCAGCCCCCCATCGGCACGATCATCACGGCGCCGGTGACGGTGATCGACACCGCCGTGATGACGCTGATGAACAGCGAGGGCACGGCGCGGTCGATCCGGCGGGTACAGAGGTCCCGCGCGGCAGCGCCGACGACCGAGGCGATGACGTAGACCGCCGCGAGCGAAAAGCCCTCCGGGCCGGGGCGGATGACGATGAGCACGCCGGCAAAGCCGGCGATGATGGCCAGCCACCGCCGCCAGCCGACCTTCTCGTTGAGAAAGAGCGCCGCGCCGAGCGTGACGGCGAGCGGCAGGGCCTGGAGGATCGAGGCCGTGTTGGCGAGCGGCATGGCGCCGAGCGCCGAGACATAGGCGAGCGAGGCGATGATCTCGGCGGTCATGCGCAGGGCGACGGCCGGCTGCAGCACGATCCGCCAGGAACCGAGCGCCCCCATCCAGCGCGCGATGGCGACGACGAGCACCGTCGTCATCAGGCCGCGCACGAAGAGGATCTGGCCGGTGTTCATGGCGCCGGTGACGGACTTGACGAGCGCGTCGTTGCAGGTGAAGCCGGCCATAGCGATGGCCATGAACAGGGCGCCCTTGGCGTTGGCGGTGGGGGTCATGCAGGTGATTCCAGGCGTGTCTTCGTTCTTCTTAGGCGGATTGTCCGCCGCATTCCACCACCATGGAGGGTGGAACAAACGGGGTGATTGCCGCACGAAGCGGCGACTGGATGAAAATTGGGCAGAAAGTATGATGATTCCGGCGCAACAGCTTGAATTTCTGCCGCTTTGCCGAAGGAATTCATTAAGCTTCCCCACCTATCGTTGCGTCATCCCAATGAGCGATCGCATGATGCGACGGGTGGGGGCGGGCCGCCTGATGCAAGATCGGCCGAAGCCCCGGTATCGGATGCCGGCCGCGCTCGCGCTGCGAGCCCGAGCGGCCGCTTCGGCTTTGAGGAACACCCGACGGGATCTTGGTCGTCATAAAACGTCGGGGAACCCATGTCCTTCATCGACCGCCTGCTCCAGCAGCGCCGCATCGTCACCAAGGTGCTGCTGTTCGTCATTCCTCTCGTCGCGCTGATCGCGGGCATCGGCCTCGTCGGTTATTTCACCGCGAGCACGCTGAACGGCCACATGACGGTGACGCGCGAGACGATCAACAGTCTGTCGCATTTCCAGAACCTCCGAACCGGCCTGCAGGACTTCGTCGACAAGCCGGGCGAGGAGACGCGGGCGGCGCTCGGGGCGCGGATCGACGAGCAGGAGGCCGGCATCAACGATCTTGACGCCCTTCTGCCCGATGCGGCCGAGAAGGCGAAGATCGCCTCGGTCGTGGCGCTTGCCGGCACCATGCGCGGGCAGAGCGAAACGCTCTGGTCGATCGACCAGGAGCGCAACGCCGTGACGGCGGGGCTGGAGGAGGCGCTGGCGACGATGGCCAGGGACGGGGCCTTCGCCGAAAAGCAGATCGGCGTCATCCGCAACGAATCGGGCGAGAAGGAAGCCTTCGCCAAGGCGCTGCTGTTCGACGCCGCCGCCTACCAGGGCCTTGCCGAGCGCATCGGCAAGTTCCGCAAGCCCGTCGCGCTGGCGATGAAGGCGGAGGACAAGGTCAAGGCGGCGACGACCTACCTGCCGCAGCTCCTCAAGCAGCTCGACGAATCCAAGGCGATCGCCTCGCCGAAGGCGCTGGAGCAGATCAAGCCCTTCGAGGCGGAGGTGGCCGCGATCAAGGACATCCTTGCCGGCAGCGACGACGCGGACGCCAAGAAGGCGAAGTTCGTGCCGGTGCTCGGCAAGCTCGCCAAGTTCGACGCCGACTTCCTCAAGGAGGCGGGCAAGAATTCCGACACGGCGGCAAAGCGCTTCGTCGGCATGGATGCGGAGATCGCGCTGCTGAAGACGCTGATCACGCTGATGGGCGACACGTTCAAGGGCATCGACGAGACGCGTCTGCATATCAGCGAGCTGCACCGCAAGCTCGACCAGCCGAGCCGCGACGCGGTGCTGGCGGACGTGAAGGCCGTTGCCGGCAGCGCCGCCGAGCTTGCCAAGCTCGGCACGAAGAACGCCGCCCTGCGCGACCTCTCGCAGAAGCTCGCGCCGTCGCTCGCAAGGATCGAGCAGGGCACCCAGGACCTCATCTCCGTCGGCGAGAAGTGGCAGGCCGCGCGCGTCGCCGCCTATGCCTCCGTCGCCGATGCCAGCCAGACACTGGAGCAGTTCGTCTCCAGCGCCCAGGAGGCGGGCAAGAAGGACAGCCAGCGCTCCGCCAACGTCTCGATCATCGCCATGGTCGCCGGCACGCTGCTCGCCATCATCGGCGGCCTGATGCTCGTCGAAACCCTGCGCGGCCCGCTGAAGCGGGTGACGGAAGCCATGTCGCGGCTGGCGAGCGGCGACCTCGACATCAGCATCGACGGCCGCAACCGCGGCGACGAGATCGGCGACATGGTGCGCTCGGTCGCCGTCTTCCGCGATGCGGCGCGGGAAAACATCCGGCTGGAGCAGGAGGCCGAGGCCCAGCGCCAGATGACGGCCGAGGAGCAGGCGCGCCGCGCCAGCGAGCAGGCCCGCATCGAGGCGGAGCAGACCGAGGCGCTCACGGCCCTGTCGGACGTGCTCGGCCAGCTTGCCGCCGGCAACCTGGAGGAAAGCATGACGGAGGCGCTCGCCGCCGAATATGTCGCGATGGCGCGCACCTACAACAATGCGGTCGAGGCCCTGCGCGTCACCTTGTCGGACGTGCGCGCGACGACGATGGAGATCAACGGCGGCACGGGCAACCTCGCCACCTCCGCCGACGATCTCGCCCGCCGCACCGAACAGCAGGCGGCGGCGCTGGAGGAGAGTTCGCGTGCGCTGCGCCAGCTCACCGACATCGTGCGCTCGACGGCCGAAAGCGCCCAGAAGACGGCGGTGTCCGTCGACGAGACGCACAGCTATGCGAAACGCTCCGGCGAGGTCGTGGCCAAGGCGGTGGACGCCATGGGCGAGATCAACCGGTCGTCGGAGAAGATCAGCACGATCATCGGCGTCATCGACGAGATCGCCTTCCAGACCAACCTGCTCGCGCTCAATGCCGGCGTCGAGGCGGCGCGGGCCGGCGAGGCGGGCCGCGGCTTTGCCGTCGTCGCGCAGGAGGTTCGCGAGCTTGCCCAGCGTTGCGCCGGTGCCGCCCGCGAGATCAAGGGCCTGATCTCCGACAGTTCGGCGCAGGTCAGGAACGGCGTCGCGCTCGTCACCGAGACCGGCGAGGCGCTGACCGTCATCAACGAGCACATCTCCTCGATCCATGCGCTGGTCGGCCAGATCGAGGCGGCCGCCGCCGCGCAGTATGACGGCATCAACGAGGTGAACCAGGCGGTGCACCAGGTCGAGCTCATCACGCAGCAGAACGCGGCGATGGTGGAGGAGAACACGGCCGAGATCCACGGCCTGCGCCATCGCGTCGAAGTCCTCAACCAGAAGATCGACCACTTCAAGACGCGCGACCTCGATACGCGCGAGGGCGGTTATTACGGGCAGCACCACGCGGCGTGACGGGCACGCTTTCCGTTTGACGACAAACGCCCTCCGTCGCCTCGGCCGTAAGCCGAGGATCCGTTGCCGCACCCGGAGCGTGGATGGTCGGGTCAAGCCCGACCATGACGGGGAGAGGGCGGTGGTCCTGCCGGTGAGCAAAGAGGGTCGTTCGGCTCTTTCAACGGGTCGGCAAACCTTTTCCCACCCACCGACGTCATCCTCGGCCTTGAGCCGAGGATCCTCAGCCGCAACCGGGTCAGGCCCTAGCCTTACGGAGGAGAGGTTTGCGGGACTTTCTCGGCAGTCTGACGGACGAGGGGACGCCCGGCCGTTTTCGTTTGCGCCATTCCCTTACTTGCCGGCCTCGTAGACCACGTAGCTTTCCGGCACCGTCGGGCCCGGGTCGCCGTAGGTCGGGTCGAACTCGAAGCGGGTCAGCATGAAATCGCCGTTGCGGAAGACCCATTCGCCGCTGTCCCAGGCGTCACCGATGCCGCGCCAGGCGGTGTGGCTGGTGATGGTGCGGGTCTTCTCGTCGAAGCTCGCATTGACCAGCAGCGCGGTGGCGCGGAAGCCGCGGATCTTCGGCTCGGCGGTCAGCCGGCTGTTCTCCTCGTTCGCATATTCATAGGCAAGGTCCGGCGTGGCGAAGGCGATGAGTTTCGGCGTGTCGCTGTCGCCGGTCTTCAGGACGAAGGCGTTGCGGATATTGTAGGCGCCCGAGCCGCAGAACAACTGGTAGAGCTCGGCCTCGATGTCGGGACCGTTCGGGTCGTAGCCGGGCTTGTAGGCGAAGCGGTAGAGGGCGTGGCCAAATCCTTCCGCCTCGGGACCGACCATCGGTACGTCCTCCATGCCGTTCATGTCGCAATCCGCGCCTAGGGCGGCCCTGGCGACCGCCTCGCCGGCGGCGATGCCCTCCGGCCGCTCGGCGGCAAGGCCGAGGGAGGGAAGGGCGGCGACAAGGAGGGCGGGGAGGAGGGCCGGAAGGACGTTCACCAAAACCTCGCTTTCGGCGGGGTCAGCCGCCGGTGACGCTCATGTGGCGGGCGACGGCCGGGCGGTTGCGGCGGTCGATGACGAAATCGTGGCCCTTCGGCTTGCGGGTAATCGCCTCGTCGATCGCCTGCGAGAGCAGGGCGTCGTCGTCGGAGGCCCGCAGCGGCAGGCGCAGGTCCGCCGCATCGTTCTGGCCGAGGCACATGTAGAGCGTGCCGGTGCAGGTGAGGCGCACGCGGTTGCAGCTTTCGCAGAAATTGTGCGTCATCGGCGTGATGAAACCGAGCCGGCCGCCGGTCTCGGAGACCGTGACGTAGCGCGCCGGGCCGCCGGTGCGATAGGCGTTCTCCGTCAGGGTGAAGTCGTCTTCGAGGCGGGCGCGCATCTCCGACAGCGGCATGTAGCGGTCGGTGCGGTCTTCCTCGATCTCGCCCATCGGCATGGTCTCGATGAGGGTGAGGTCCATGCCGCGGCCATGCGCCCAGCGCATCAGATCGGGAATCTCGCGGTCGTTGAAATCCTTCAGCGCCACGGCGTTGATCTTGATGTGGAGGCCGGCGGCCTGCGCGGCGTCGATGCCTTCCAGAACCTTGGAGAGGTCGCCCCAGCGGGTGATGGTCCGGAACTTCTGCGCGTCGAGCGTGTCGAGGGAGACGTTGATGCGGCGCACGCCGCAATCGGCAAGCTCGGCCGCGTGCCGGGCGAGCTGCGAGCCGTTGGTCGTCAGCGTCAGTTCGTCGAGGCGCCCGTCATGCACCTGGCGGCCGAGTTCGCGCACGAGATGCATGATGTTCTTGCGCACCAGCGGCTCGCCGCCGGTCAGCCGGAGTTTTCTCACGCCCTTGGCGATGAAGGTGGAACAGAGCCGGTTCAGCTCTTCCAGCGTCAGCAGGTCCTTCTTCGGTAGGAAGGTCATGTTCTCCGCCATGCAATAGGTGCAGCGGAAATCGCAGCGGTCGGTCACCGATACGCGCAGATAGGTGATGGCGCGCCCGAAGGGGTCGATCATCGGTGCGTCGGACTGCGCGATCGGGTTCGCGCCACCCAGCGGGCCTGCATACGAATTCAAAACACGTCCTCCATTGCCGACATGTCGTGCGCCGGGGGCGCGGCGTCAAGCCGGTGCGGCGATTATGACAGCATTTTGCGCCTTGCGCATCCTTGATATGGCGCATAGTCCTTCGCGAAAACAAATGGAAAGGAAACGGGATGAGCGATCTGTGGCCGACCGAGCTGCGCGTTTCGAAGGACCGCCAGCGCCTCGTCGTGACCTTCAACGACGGCTTGAGCTTCGATCTGTCCGCCGAGCTCCTGCGCGTGCTCTCGCCGTCGGCGGAAGTGCAGGGCCACGGGCCGGGCCAGAAGGTGACGGTGCCGGGAAAGCGCAATGTCGCGATCATCTCGATGACGCCGACCGGCAACTATGCCGTGCGCATCGGCTTCGACGACCTTCACGATACCGGCATCTATACGTGGTCCTATCTCCGGGAACTCGGGGAAAAAGGCGCGGAACTGTTCGCCGCCTATGAGCGCGAGCTTGCGGAGAAAGGCATGAGCCGCGATATTTCGGAGAAACCGCGGTAACATGTCGGACTGCCTGGCGAAGGTAGCGTCCACCCCCAAACGAACGGGAGATGCCCCTTGGCAGGCGAAGCGAATGCAAATGATCTCACCCAGGTCGTCGTGCTCCTGGCCGCAGGCGTGGCGGCCGTGCCGGTCTTCAAGAAGATCGGCCTCGGCTCGGTGCTCGGCTATCTGGCCGCCGGGCTGGTGATCGGTCCCTTCGGGCTCGGCTTCTTCGCCGATCCGCAGGCGATCATCCATGTCGCCGAACTCGGCGTGGTGATGTTCCTCTTCATCATCGGGCTTGAAATGCAGCCCTCCCGGCTCTGGGGCATGCGCAAGGACATATTCGGGCTCGGCGCGATCCAGGTCATGGGCGCCATGGCGGCGCTGACGGGCATCGGCGTGTCGATGGGCTTTCCGCTCGTTCCCTCCTTCGTCGCCGGCACCGGCTTCGTCCTCACCTCCACCGCCATCGTCATGCAGATGCTGCAGGAGCGCGGCACGATGTCGACGCTGAAGGGCCAGCGCATCATCGCGATCCTGCTCTTCGAGGATCTCGCCATCGTGCCGCTGCTGGCGATCGTCACCCTTCTCGGCACGGGGGCAGCGGCGACGGATGCCTCCGACCGCTGGCTTTCCATCGGCATCGCCATCGGCGCCATCGTGGCGCTGGTGCTGGCGGGGCGCTACCTGCTCAACCCGCTCTTCCGGGTGCTGGCGGCCTCCGGCGCGCGCGAGGTGATGACGGCGGCGGCGCTGCTCGTGGTGCTTGGCTCGGCGCTCGCCATGCAGGTCTCCGGCCTGTCCATGGCCATGGGCGCCTTCCTTGCCGGGGTGCTGCTCTCCGAATCGAGCTTCCGCCACCAGCTGGAGGCCGATATCGAGCCGTTCCGCGGCATCCTGCTCGGCCTCTTCTTCCTCGGCGTCGGCATGGCGATCGACCTTGGCGTGATCGCCGCCAACTGGCAGCTCGTGGTGGCGAGCGTCGTCGGCTACATGATCGCGAAGCTCCTCCTGATCTATGTGGTCGCGCGCCTTCTCGGCACCTGCCATGCCGAAAGCCTGGAGCGCGCCGTGCTGATGGCGCAGGGCGGCGAGTTCGCCTTCGTGCTCTATGCAGCGGCCGTTTCCGCCGGCATCCTCAACGGCGAGGAGAACGCCATCCTGACGGCGACGATCATCATCTCGATGGTCCTTACGCCGCTGATGGTCATCCTGCACGACCGCATCGTGCCCAAGCAGCAGCCGTCTACCGAGGGGCTGACCCTGCCGGAGAATGTCGAGGGCACGGTGCTGATGATCGGCTTCGGGCGTTTCGGCCAGATCGTCAGCCAGCCGCTGCTCGCCCGCGGCTACACGCTCTCGCTGATCGACAAGGATGCCGAATTCGTGCGCGACGCCGCCGATTTCGGCTTCAAGGTCTATTACGGCGACGGCGCGCGCATCGACATCCTGCATGCCGCCGGCGCCTCGACCGCCAAGGCGATCCTCATCTGCCTCGACGACAAGGAGGCCGCGGTGAAGATCGCCGAGGTGGTGCGCGAGGAGTTCCCGCTCGTGCCGATCCTGGCGCGCGCCTACGACCGCGGCCATGCCGTCGACCTCGTCCATGCCGGCGTCGACTTCCAGATCCGCGAGACCTTCGAATCGGCGCTGGTGTTCAGCCGCGAGACGCTGAAGGCGCTGGGCGAGGACGAGGATATCGCCGCCGAGGTGGTGGAGGAATTCCGCGACGTCGACCGCGAGCGGCTGGAGCTGGAAATGGTCGGCGGCATCTATGCCGGCCGCCAGCTCATCCGCGGCAACGCCCAGCCGGCCGACATCGTCGCGGCGCGCACCGCGCGCGAGCGCGCAGCGGCGGAAGAGGAGCGGCATCGCCACGAGCAGGAAGAGGCCGGCTGAGGGCTGCCGGTTCGGCTTGCCGATGCCTGCCGCGAGGCTGTGACGCGGATGGCGGCGCTGCGTCGATGTCGGGCATTCCGGTCTTTACGGGTGGCGTCTGCCGGCAGCGTTTTTGCTTTTCCGCGAATCGCGAAAACGCTCTAGTTCTTTGTCTTCACGCCTCGAGCGAAAGGAACCGCCGCCATGACGGCGACGACCGACGACCGTTTCGCCCATTCCGCCTTCCTGCGGGCGCGCGGCACCGCGCAGGAAGGAAAGGTGGCTTTCGCCGAGCTCTTCTTCGACCTCGTCTTCGTGCTGACGATCATCCAGCTCTCCCATTCGCTGGCGGCGCACTATTCGCTGCTGGGCCTTGCCGAGGCGGCGATGCTGACGCTGGCGGTCTGGTGGGTATGGATCTACACGACCTGGGCGACGAACTGGCTGGACCCGGACAAGGCGCCGGTACGCCTCCTGCTCTTCGCCCTGATGTTCCTCGGCCTGATGCTGTCCATCGCCATCCCCACCGCCTTCGACGCCGGCGGCCTGCTCTTCGCGCTCACCTATGTCGCCATGCAAGTCGGCCGCTCGGCCTTCACGGCCTTCGCGATGCGGCGCGACTGGCCGGAAAACAGCCTCAACTTCACGCGGATCACCGTCTGGACGGCGCTTTCCGCCGTGTTCTGGCTGGCGGGCGGCCTTGCCGGGCAGGAGGCGCGGCTCGTCCTCTGGCTGATCGCGCTCGGCATCGAATATGTCTCGCCGGCACTCGGCTTCGTCGTGCCGGGCCTCGGGCGCTCGGCCTTCGGCGACTGGCAGGTCTCCGGCGAGCACATGGCGGAGCGCTGCGCGCTCTTCGTCATCATCTGCCTTGGCGAGACGATCCTCGTCACCGGCCGCACGGTCGCGGGGATGGAACTGCTCGACGGCTTCACCATCATCCTGCTCGCCACGGCCTTCCTTTCGACCGCCACCATGTGGTGGATCTATTTCCGCTTCGGCCATGGCGAGGCGGCGCATCTCATCGAGCATTCGGCTACGCCGGGCCGCATCGCGCGCATGGCCTTCACCTATGCCCACATCCCCATCGTCGCCGGCATCATCCTGTCGGCGGTGGCCGAGGAGTTCGCGCTCGCCCATCCGCACGGCGCCACCGACGTCAAGACGGCGAGTGCGATCATCGGCGGGCCGGTCGTCTTCCTTTCGGGCAACATCTGGTTCAAGGCGGCGATCCGCGGCCGCTGGCCGCTGTCGCATCTCGCCGGCATCGGCGTGCTGCTCGCGCTCTCGGCGATCGTGCCCTTCGTCGAGCCCCACCAGCTCTTCATGGCCGCTGCCGCAGTGTTGCTCGGCGTCGCGCTCTGGGAGTTCCTGTCGCTGAAATCGACGCCTGCGGACGACGTCGCGACGGTCTAGGACATTTCCGGTGAGGTCCGGTTCACCGGAAATGTCCTAGATTTTTGTTTTTACCGCATTATCCAGCGACTTCGCTTCGGCTGGAAATGCTCTAGGCATCGTCCGGCTCATCGTCCGCATCCATCGTCTGGAGGATGTGGATGAGGTCTTCCATCGCTTCGGCCACCTGCAGGCAGCGCTCCGCCGGGGTCGGGGAGAGGGCACGTTCGATCAGCCCGGTCTGGATGGTCATCGCCTCCTCGGTGAGGCTGCGGCCGGCCTCTGTCAGCGACAGGCGCAGCACGCGCTTGTCCTTCGCATCGGCCCTGCGCTCGATCAGGCCGCGCTTTTCGAGCTGCGGCAGCAGCATGCTCATGTTGGAGCGGCCGACGAGCAGCTTTCGCGCCAATTCCTGCTGGGAAATGCCGTCGAAGCGATAGAGGTTGACCAGGATGTCGAGATGCGGCGGCTTGATGCCGAGACCGGCGATCGCCCGGCTCATCGCCTGCTGCATGAGCTGGCAGGCGCGCGCCACGCCGATCCAGCTGCGAAAGCGCGGATGATCCCAGGGGAAGGCTTGATTTTTGTTCATCATTGTACTTTATTGTTCAGTATTGAACATTTTTATGGATTCCCACTATGGCATCCTTTGGATTGAAGGTCATCCGCCTGGCGCTGTCCGGCGTCGCGCGGTTTTCCCCGGATGCGGCCGGCCGCGCCGCTTTCCGCCTCTTTGCGACGACGCCCGGCCGCCGGCCGCGCACGGCGAAGGAGAAGGAGCTTTTCGCGCGTTCCGAGGGGTGGATGCGGCAGGCGGAGCGCGTGCCGCTCGCCTTTGCCGGCGGCAGGGCGATTGCGCACCGCTTTGCCGCCCGCCCGTGCCAGAGCTTTTCCGGCCGGGTGCTCGTGGTGCACGGCTGGGGCTCGCGCGCGGCCTATCTTTCGGCGCTGACGGAAGCGCTCGTGGCCGCCGGCCACGAGGTCGTGGCGCTCGACCTGCCGGGGCACGGTGCCGCGCGCGGGCGCACGCTGACGCTGCCGATGGCCGTCCGGGCGATCGACGCGGCCTGGCAACGGTTCGGCGGCTTCGACTATTTCTGCGGCCATTCCTTCGGCGGGGCCTCGCTCGCCTGTGCGGCGAGCGGCCTCGTGCCGTCGGTGCCGGCGCACCGGCCGCGCCGGCTGGTGACGATCGGCTCGCCGAGCGAGATGACCTGGCTGTTCAAGGACCTCGGCCGTTTCCTGAAGCTCGGGCCGAAGGCGCAGGTCGCGCTGGAGAACCATGTGGAGCGCATCGCCGGCGCGCCGCTTTCGGCCTTCGACGCGGCCAACGGGGCAGGGCGGCTGAAATCCCCCATGCTGGTCCTCCATGCGGAGGACGACAAGGAGGTGCCGGCGCTGCACGCCCGGCGCTACGCCGCCTCCGGCCCGAATGTCACGCTCGAATGGGCGAACGGTTTCGGCCATCGCCGCATCGTCTCCGCCGAGCCGGTGATCGACCGAATCGTGCAATTCCTTGCCGAAGATGCGGCGCGCATCGCCGCCTGACGGGCTTTCCGTCACGCGCCTGTCATGCAAGGGTGCGAAGCGCCGCACTAGGCGCACAGCACGGGAGACAGGCATGAGCATCGTCACTTCGGTCGAGGAACTGAACGCGCTCTACGGCGCGCCGGGCGAGGTCTCGCTCGTCAAGGTGACGGACTACCTGCTGCCGGAATACCGCGCGATGATCGAGGCTTCACCCTTCATGGCGCTCGCCACCGTCGGGCCGGAAGGGCTCGATTGCTCGCCGCGCGGCGATGCCGGCGCCGTCATCCACATCGAGGACGAGCGCACGCTGATGCTGCCCGACTGGCGCGGCAACAACCGGATCGATTCGCTCTCCAACATCGTGCGCGATCCGCGCGTCGCGCTGATGTTCCTCATTCCCGGCTCCAACACGACCATGCGCCTCAACGGCCGCGCCGTGGTGCGCATCGATGCGGAGATCACCGGGCGCTTCGTGATGGACGGGAAACATCCGCGCTCCGTCGTCGTCATCACCATCGAGGAGGTCTATTCGCAATGCGCCCGCGCCGTGCTGCGCGCCGACCTCTGGAATCCGGAAAAGTTCCGCGATACGGCGTGCCTGCCGACGGTCGGGCAGATGCTCGCGTCGGCCAGGAAAGGTTTTGACGGCGCTGCCTATGACCGGGAATGGCCGGGCCGCGCCGCCAAGTCCATGTGGTGAACGCCGGCGAATATCCAGCCGTCGTCGCCCGTCTTGTCTTCGACAATGATCGGCCTCGGCCGGAAAGTGGAGCAGGGAATGCGAAAAGGACTTCTTGCGGCGGCTTTTGCCGCTGTGCTTGCGGTTTCGGCCGGCGCGGCCAGGGCGGATGAGCTGATCGAGAGCTACGGCGCCTATATCGGCCAGGACGATCTCTACAATTCCAGCAACGAGCGGCTGACGCAGCCCTGGCAGGTCATCCGCCAGGACCGCGCCAACGTGCACCGCTTCGGCGTGCGCCAGCCGGGCGACGACCTCGACAGCTTCTTCGCGTCCCCGCGCAACCGCGAGCTTGCCGAGCGCATGATCCGCGCCGGCCGCATCGAGCGCAGCGCCGCCCGCCGGCTGCTCGACGGCGACGTGCAGATCCATGTCGAAATCTGGCGCGGCGCGGGAGGCGACTATATCAACATCTCGGTCAACTAGAGCATTTCCGCTTTTCTTCGAATCGCGAAAACGCTCCATCTGTTTGCTTCTACGCAATTCCGGACGCAAAACCGCTGCGCACTTTTGCTGGAAATGCTCCAGCCGCCGCCTCGCTGCGGCCGTGCTCCTGCTGGCCGCATTCCCGGCCGGTGCGGCGGAGCCCGATCTTGCGGCCCGCCTGGAGCTGCTGGTGGCCGCCTATCCGGAAAGCCTTGCCGGGGTCGAGGGAAACACGCTCCTCTTCAAGGACGGCGGCCCGCCGCTTCAGATCGACGACGGCAGGACGAAGGACCACCAGACGGCGCTGGCTGCCGGCGACGTCGAGGACAGTCTTCGGCAGATCTACCCGCTCGGCGCCTGCGAGAGGACGCCGGAGGTCGATTTCGACCCCGGCCGCATCCGCAGCGATGCGCTGATGATGCGGCTCTACGGGGCTTCGGCGAAGGCGGTCTCGGCCGATCTCGTGCCGGTGGAATGGTTCGGCGAGACGCTGCGCGTGACGAAGCGCCAGGGGGCCGCGGCGGCGCTGGAAAAGGTGCGCGACGCGCTTGCCGCAAGGCCGGAGCTGAAGCGCTATCTCTCGCCCTCGGCCGGCGTCTTCAACTGGCGCAAGGTCTCCGGCGCGAAGAACATGTCCGTGCACAGTTTCGGCGCGGCGCTCGATCTCAACACGAAATTCGCGGACTACTGGGTCTGGTCGGGCGGCAAGCCCGGCAAGGTGCCGGGATACGCCAACAAGTATCCGCTCGAGATCGTCGAGATCTTCGAGCGGCACGGCTTCGTCTGGGGCGGGCGCTGGTATCACTACGATACGATGCACTTCGAATATCGCCCGGACCTCATCGCCATCGCGAAAGCGGCAGGCGCTTCCGCCTGCCGCTGAGGGGATCGTGGGGCCGCCCACCTCTTCCGGGACATCAATCGCGGACGATGACCGTCGTGCCCGTCGTGACCTGGGCATAGAGGTGCTCGACATCCTCGTTCGCCATGCGGATGCAGCCGGACGACTGCGCCTTGCCGAGCGAGGAGGGCTGGTTGGTGCCGTGGATGCGGTAGATGGTCGAGCCGAGATAGATGGCGCGCGAGCCGAGCGGGTTTTCGAGGCCGCCCTTCATCGAGACCGGCAGGATCTTGCCCTTCTTCGCCTCGCGGGCGCGCATGTCCTCCGGCGGCGTCCAGGTCGGCCATTCGGCCTTGCGCGTCACCTTTTCCGAGCCGGTCCACAGGAAGCCTTCGCGGCCGACGCTGACGGCATATTTCATGGCGAGGCCGGAACCGAGCACGTGGTAGAGGCGGCGCTCCGAATTGTCGACGATGATCGTGCCCGGCGCGACCTTCTCGCCGAAGGCGACGAGCTCGCGGGCGATCGGCGCGCGGGAGACGGCGGCGATCTTCTTCTCCGACTTCACCGGCTTGCCGCCCGAAAGGACCTGCAGCCAGCCCGTCTTCTGGGTGGAGGAGGAGAGCGAGGCGACCTCGACCGGATCGACCGCCCTGTCGGCGGCGACGGCAGCGCCTGCGGTGGAAAGGAGGCCTGCGAAGAGTGCGATGGCGAGCGTTTTCATTGTCCTGGTCCCTGTTTCCGGCCGGCGGCTTCATGCCCGGCGCCTTGTTCTGATGGGGACGTTGTAGGACAGCGGTGCCGGCCGCGATGTTCCGGCGGGAACAGGCCTCTCGCCCTGTCAGAAGGGCTGGATCCAGATGAGGCTGCTCAGCATCAGGACGGTCAGCATCGTCAGTTCGAAAAATCCGGTCTGCATGGCGTGTTCCTCCCGCGCCTGGAACGCGTGGCGGGCGCGGCGGTTCCAACCGGGAGGCCAGAATGCGGAACGGCGCCCGCAGGCGCCGTTTTCGGGAGGTGCGGGCTGCCTACTTGCGGTAGATCAGCCAGCTCTTGGTGAAATCCTTCTTCATGCCGTCCTCGAAGGGCATGGTGCGGTTGCGCCCGCCGTTCTTGGCGCAATAGAGGGCGATGTCGGCCTTGGAGTAGAGCTCGCCCGGTCCCTCCGCCCAGGAGGCCATGCAGAAGCCGAGCGATATGGTGATCGGGCCGTAGTTGACGCCGGTCTTGGAGTTCTTGAAGGGCGTGTGCTCCAGCGCGATGCGGATGCGCTCGGCGATCGCCATCGCCTCTTCCTCGGTATTGCCCTCGACGATCATCGCGAATTCCTCCCCGCCGGTGCGGGCGACGAGGATGTCCTTGCGCACGTTCGCGCGGATCAGGCTGCCGACGGAGGCGAGGATCTTGTCGCCGACGGGATGGCCATAGGTGTCGTTGATCTTCTTGAAATGGTCGATATCGGCGAGGATCAGCGCGGTGACGTTGCGCGACAAGGTCGAATTGTAGATGGCGGAGAGCTTGTCGTCGAAGGCGCGGCGGTTGGAAAGCTGCGTCAGGGAATCCGTGTTGGCGATGCGCTTGTACTCGTCGAGTTCCTTGCGCACGATGTCCATCTCGATCGACTTCTGCGCGACGTTCTGCACCATCTCCTTGCCCTGGCTGATGGTGTCGCCGGTCGCCTCCGTCAGCACGCCGATGACGCTCTTGATGATGTCGACGCTGGTGGCGCTCTTGCCGCTGATGCGCACGAAGGTCTCGTCGAGCAGCCTGTTGTAGCTTTCGAGCGAGGTCTGCTCCTGCTTGAGGAGGCGCAGCAGGCCCTCGAGCTCGCCGGCGATCCGCGTGTGCACGCCGTCGATGGCGGTGGTGCCGTGGTGATGGCCGAAATACTGGGCGCCGATCTCGTCCAGTTCCTCCTGCGAGGCCTTGCTGCCGAGCGCGGCGAGCTCCCGCGTCAGCTTGGGGTTGGAACCGATATAGGCCTCATAGAACAGCTCGTAGTTCCGCGGGATGGGAGAGACCCCCATTATGCGCATCGCATAGGTCACTTGCGCGGCGATATCCGGCACTTGGACCTTTTGCGCAACGGCCGTGTTCATGTCGGCTGCTCCTGATTTCCTTCGTTGGCTCCCGACCCGCAAAATTAGACATAAATGCTTTGGGAATGATTAACGGTTGCAGGTGCCGCAACGGCAGGCGGACATCAAAAAAGGCCGCAGATTCAATGATCTGCGGCCCTTGTAAAGAATTTTCGAAAATTCTGCCTCAACCCGGCATGATCATTTTTTCCGGGCGTACAACCGCGTCGAATTCCTCGTTCGTGACGTAGCCGCCGCCGACGGCTTCCTCGCGCAGCGTGGTGCCGTTCTTGTGCGCGGTCTTGGCGATCTTGGCGGCGTTGTCGTAGCCGATCTTCGGGGCGAGCGCGGTGACGAGCATCAGCGAACGGTCGAGCGCGGCCTTGATGTTGTCCTCGCGGGCCTCGATGCCCACGACGCAATTGTCCGTGAAGGAGACCGCGGCGTCGGAGAGGAGCTGGACGGACTGCAGGAAGTTGTAGGCCATCAGCGGGTTGAAGACGTTCAGCTCGAAATGGCCCTGGCTGCCGGCGAAGGTGAGGGAGGCGTGATTGCCGAAGACCTGGGCGCACACCTGGGTGAGGGCCTCGCACTGGGTCGGGTTGACCTTGCCGGGCATGATGGACGAGCCGGGCTCGTTTTCCGGCAGCGCCAGCTCGCCGAGGCCCGAGCGCGGGCCGGAGCCGAGGAAGCGGATGTCGTTGGCGATCTTGAACAGCGCGGCGGCGGCCGCATTGATCGCGCCGTGCGAGAACACCATGGAATCGTGGGCGGCCAGCGCCTCGAACTTGTTCGGCGCGGTCTTGAAGTCGATGCCGGTGATCGCGGTGATGTGCGCGGCGACCTTTTCGGCGAAGCCGACCGGGGCGTTGAGGCCGGTGCCGACGGCCGTGCCGCCCTGGGCGAGCTCGCACAGGCCCGGCAGCGTCATCTCGATGCGCTTGATGGAGGAAGCGACCTGCGCGGCGTAGCCGGAGAATTCCTGGCCGAGCGTCAGCGGGGTGGCGTCCTGCGTGTGCGTGCGGCCGATCTTGATGATATGGTCGAAAGCCTTCACCTTGGCTTCGAGGGCCGCATGCAGGTGCTTCAGCGCCGGCAGCAGGTCATGGACGATGCGCTCGGCGCAGGCGATGTGCATGGCCGTCGGGTAGGTGTCGTTCGACGACTGGCTCATGTTGACGTGGTCGTTCGGATGGACCGGCTTCTTCGAGCCCATGACGCCGCCGAGCATTTCGATCGCCCGGTTGGAGATCACCTCGTTGGCGTTCATGTTCGACTGGGTGCCCGAGCCCGTCTGCCAGACGACGAGCGGGAAATGATCGTTCAGCTTGCCGTCGATGACTTCCTGGGCCGCTTCCGTGATCGCCTTGCCGATGGCGGGGTCGAGGCGGTTCAGCTCCATGTTGGCGCGGGCGGCGGCCTGCTTGACGATGCCGAGCGCACGCACGACCGACAGCGGCTGCTTTTCCCAGCCGATCTTGAAGTTGCCGAGCGAGCGCTGGGCCTGCGCGCCCCAATAGCGGCTGTTCTCCACTTCGATGGGGCCGAATGTATCCGTTTCCGTGCGCGTCGATGTCATTGTGCTTCCCGCTAATACCCATGCGCTTCGGTGAGCCGCCGGCAATGCCGCCGCATGGGAGGCGGCAGGCCGGGCACGCGCGTGCCCCCAAGGCCCCGCGCTGGCGCGAAAAAATCGCGCAAATCTCTGGCCCATCTGCGACGGGGTTGCAAGGGGCGGAATGACCGTGCGGGACGAGACTTTCGGTTAAAATCGATTAGGCCGGCGCGCGATCGCCGGCAGGCCCGGCCGGGGCTTCCGGCGCTGTGCCTTTTCCATCACAATCGTCCGCTCGTTTTTTTCGCGCTCCGGGCGCATCCTCGGGGATTTGCGCTTCCCGCGGAAAAAATCGCCGGCAATTCAAATTTTTACCGGGCCTCATCCGTCTGGCTTGCCAGGTCAGGCGTCACGGATTCGTGAGGTTTTGCGGAGAGGGCGGGAAGGGGCGTTTCCTTTTCATCAACCATCCTTTCCTATAACTTACCGGCCTGCTGGTTCGGGCGCCGCCAGAGACCGTGACGTACGGTTCATTCGGGGAATGGAATACAGATGAAGCTTACCAAGACTGCCATGCTGGCCGCCACGCTGGCTCTCTCCTGCGCCACCATTTCGCTCCATGCGACACCCGCCAACGCCCTTACCGTCATGGAATGGCTGAACGGCAAGAAGAAGCAGAAGGCCGAGCCGCTCCCCGGCGTCACGACCGGCGTGGCGCTGCCCGGCGCCGAGACGAAGCAGGCGGCAAAGCCGCTGCCGCGCGTCACCGGCCCGCGCTACTACACCTACAAGGCGGACGCCCTGAAGCGCGTCGCCGTCGATACGCTCGCCGACCCGGTCGTCACCAGCTCCATTTCGGCCGATGTCGCGCCGGCCGGCGATGCGGGCGTGCGCGCCGCCTTCTCCACCGTCGACGTGCGTGCGACGCCGGATGCCGCCAAGGCGGTCGAGACCTTCTACGGCACGCAGAGGAAATTCGTCTGGATCGACGGCACCGGCATCAACGACAAGGCGAAGACCGCCATCGCGGTGCTGGCCGATGCGGCGTCCGTGGGCCTCGACCCCTGGGACTATGCGGTCAAGATTCCGGCGGAAAGCTTCGACGGCGCCGACATGAATGCGCGCTACAGCGAGCTCGCCGCCTTCGAGGTCGGCCTTTCCGCCGCCGTCGCCACCTATGTGCAGGACGCCGTGCGCGGCCGCATCGATCCGAACCGGATTTCCGGCTACCACGATTTCAAGCGCAAGGAGGTCAACCTCGTCGCGGCGCTGAAGAACGTGGCGATGAGCAGCAATGTCAGGGGCTATCTCGAAAGCCGCTCGCCGGCGAGCGCCGATTTCCGGGCGCTGAAGGCGGAGCTCGCCAAGCTGAGGGCCGAAACGTCGGGCGAGGACCGCGTCGTCATCGCCGAGGACACGCTGCTGAAGCCGGGCCAGAGCAACCCGGAGCTTGCCAATGTCGTCAAGGGCATCGTCAAGCACGGCTCGGATGCGCTGAAGACCGATCATTCGCTTGCCATCGCCACCTACAAGGACACGCCGGAATACACGCCCGAGCTGGTCGCGCTCGTCGAGGCCTTCCAGAAGGAGAACGGGCTGAAGCCGGACGGCGTCGTCGGGAAGGCATCGATCCGCAAGCTCACGGGCGGCGATTCGGTCGCCGACAAGATCGCCAAGCTGGAAGTGGCGCTGGAACAGGCGCGCTGGCTGCCGGTCGATCTCGGCGCCCGCCACGTCTTCATCAACCAGCCGGCCTTCCAGGTCTATTACCATGAGAACGGCGCGGAGAAGTTCTCGATGCGCACGGTGGTCGGCTCGAAATCGAACCAGACCTATTTCTTCGAGGACAAGGTGCAGACCGTCGAGGTGAACCCCTATTGGGGCGTGCCGCAGTCGATCATCATCAACGAGATGCTGCCGAAGCTCCGGAACGATCCGTCCTATCTCGACCGCATGGGCTACGAGGTTGCCGTCGGCGGCCGCGCGGTGGCGTCGTCCTCGGTCAACTGGTACGGATCGACCGCCGGCGTTTCCGTTCGCCAGCCGCCGAGCGGCGACAATGCGCTGGGGGAACTGAAGATCCTGTTCCCGAACAGCCATGCCATCTACATGCACGACACGCCGTCGAAGAGCTTCTTCAAGAGGGACATGCGGGCGTTGAGCCATGGCTGCGTGCGCCTTGCCGAGCCCCGCAAGATGGCGGCTGCCGTGCTGGGCATCAGCGAGGCGGAGGTCGGCAAGGAAATCGCCGCCGGCCGCAACAAGGCGCTGAACGTCAAGGCGGATATCCCGATCTACATCGCCTATTTCACCGCCTGGCCGAACAAGGACGGCGTGGTCGAGTATTTCGACGACGTTTATGACCGCGACAGCTACATGCGCAAGGCCTTTGCCGCCACGCAGAAGGCGCGGCAGGCGGAGGGCTGACCGAGCCCTCCGCTTCAGCTCAGCGGATCCTTCCCGGCAATGGAATGCGAGGCGCCCTCATCGGGCGCCTCTTTCGTTGAGCGATCGTCCTGAAGGCCGATTGGCCGGGAAATCAGGAGCCTGCCGCCATCAGCTCCGCATGGGAATTGAAGAAGCGCTCGAGGCCGTACTGCTTGCCGAACATGATGTCGTGCTGCAGGAAGCGGAAGTCGCGCACCAGCGGATCGATCGTCTTCTTGCGTGCCCAGCCGGCCGTGCCGTTGCCCTTGGCGTCGATCAGCATGTAGCGGTCGATGACGCGCAGCTTATCGTGCACCGCGCCGAGGAAGCCGGTGTAGTAGGGATGCTCGAAGCCGGCTTCCTTGAGGATGTAGTAGGACAGGAAGGCCGGGCTGATCGTGCCGATCTCGTTTTGCGCGCCGGATTTGTTCGACCAGATGACGAGCGGGGTCTCGTGCTCCTTCTTCATCTGCTCGGGAGACCCCTTGCGCGAGGCGGTGATGCCCTTCATGTAGCCGGAATTCTTGTAGACCGTGTTGAGCGGCGGAAGGTGGTCGCCGAAGACGACGATGATCGTCTCGCGGTCGCGTTGCTTCGCCCAGTCCATCAGCATCTTCAGGCTGCTGTCGGCTTCCTTGACGCCCTGGGCGTAGCTTGCCAGCATGCGGTTGTCGCGGGCGTCGAGCCTGCCGTCGACCTTGATGTCGGTCTTCGCGTAGCGGCCGTCGTCATAGGGGCCGTGGCCCTGCAGGGTGACGGTGAAGAAGAAGAACGGGTCATCCTGCATGTCCGCCTGGCGGATGAGCTCCTTCGTCAGCGCCTCGTCGGAGGTGAAGTTGCCGCGCTTTTCCAGCGGGGGCATCTTCCCGACGTCCTTGAAGGTCTCGAAGCCGAAGGCCTTGTAGACGCTCGTGCGGTTCCAGAACCAGCCGGAGAACGGGTGAATGGCGCGTGCCGTATAGCCTTCGGCCCGGAAGAAGGTGGCGAGCGAAGGGATCGGCTTGCGCACATATTGCTGGTAGGGAATCGAGCCCATCGGCAGGAAGGCGTTGGAAAAGCCCGTCAGCGCCTCGAACTCGACATTGGCGGTCAGCCCGCCGAATTCCGGGGAGAAGACGCCGCCGCCCTGGTTCTCGCGGATCACCGGCATCGGGTCGGCCGAGAGCTTCACGCTTTCAAGGCGTGTCGGGTCCCACAGCGATTCGCTCATGACGACGATGACGTCAGGCTTGCCGCGGTGGCTCGTGCCGACCGGCATGGGCTTGGACGGGATCTTGTCGATCGCCTCGGTCATGTAGCCGGCAGGAGTCTGCACGTTGGCCATCGGCAGGTTGATGGCGAAGGCCATGACGAAGCCGTTGTGGCGATAGTTCTCCGCCTGGTCCCACATGATCGGGAAGACCTTCAGCCGGTCGCGGACCCAGGAGAACTCGTTGTAGTCCATGACGGAGACGAAGCCGGCCAGAAGCGGCAGCGCGACGGCAAGCCGCGTCAGGCGCTCCTTCTTCGTCAACGGCCGGAAACGGCGCCAGGCGAAGACCCAGAGGCTGACGAGGCCAACGACCGAGGCGATGACGGCGAGCGCGAGGAGGGCGGCCGTCCACGGCCGGTCCTGCACCAGCACCGGCATCAGCTCCAGGATCTGGCGGCCGAAGAGCAGGTCCGTCGGATAGAGCGGATCGGTGAGGAAGACCTGCTTCTGCTGGGAGATCACGCCCATCAGCACGACGAGCGGCGAGACGAGCAGGACGGCCTTGTGCTGGCGGCCGATCAGCGCGTCGATGGCGAGATAGAGCAGGAAGAAGACGCCGGTCGTGGTCCAGGCCGGTTGTCCGGGATTGGTGAAATAACTCCATGTCTGGTCGAGCGAGCCGCGCGTGACGAATTCGACGACGACAACGGTGAGGAGCGCGAGAAGCCCGGAAACGGCAAGCGAACGCAGGACGGCGAGCGCCTTGGCGTGACGCGCGAAGAAGCCTGCCTCGGCGGCGATCTCTTCGTTTGCATTGATCGCCACGGTGGCGGAGGTGAGCAGGGCCAAGGCCGTCTCCAGATTTCATGAAAGTTTCGTGTATCTGTCATACGGTTGTCATCTTGAACAGGAGATGAACGTTTTCTGCAACGTTCTTCCCCTGTTTTGGTTCCTGCGCCGCAGGGCCGTGGTAATGCGCCGAACCCCTTGAAAACCGGACATTTCCGCCGAAAGCGCCGGCAAAGGTTCCGCCCTTCATTCCCAAAACGCCCGTCATGCTCTAAAGAGCTTGTCGACCGTTCGAGAGTGCGACAGCGACGCGCGGCCGCAGGCTCGGGCACCAGCAGGAGATGGGTCCGCAGACATGACTTCCGATCAAGACATGACCTCAGATCAGGGCAGGGCGACGCTGCGCATCGCGGTTGCGCAATTGAACCCGACCGTCGGCGACGTCGCCGGCAACCTCGCCAAGGCGCGCGCCGCCCGCGAGGATGCCGCCCGGCAGGGCGCCGACCTGCTGCTCCTGACCGAACTCTTCATCTCCGGCTATCCGCCGGAAGACCTCGTGCTGAAACCCGCCTTCCTGAAGGCCTGCCGGCGCGCCGTCGACGATCTCGCCGCCGACACCGCCAGGGGCGGCCCCGGCGTCATCATCGGCTTTCCAAGGCAGGACGAGACTGGGCGCTACAACGCGGTCGCCGTCATCGACGGCGGCAAGGTGATCGCGGTGCGCGACAAGGTGGACCTGCCGAATTACGGCGAATTCGACGAAAAGCGCGTCTTCGACCAGGGCGCGATGCCGGGTCCCGTCAATTTCCGTGGCGTGCGCCTCGGCATCCCGATCTGCGAGGACATCTGGGGCGATCTCGGCGTCTGCGAGACGCTGGCCGAGAGCGGCGCGGAAATCCTGCTGTCGCCGAACGGCTCGCCCTACTATCGCGGCAAGGTCGACATCCGCCACCAGGTCGCCCTGAAGCAGGTCATCGAGACCGGCCTGCCGCTCATCTACGCCAACCAGCTCGGCGGCCAGGACGAGCTGGTCTTCGACGGCGCCAGCTTTGCCTTCAACGCCGACAAGTCGCTCGCCTTCCAGATGAGCCAGTTCGAGGAGACGATCGCGCTCACCACCTGGAAGAAGCATGCGGACGGCTGGGTCTGCGACGGCGGGCCGACGTCGCGCATTCCCGAGAAGGAGGAGGCGGACTACCGCGCCTGCCTGCTGGGCTTTCGCGACTACGTCAACAAGAACGGCTTCAAGAACGTCGTGCTCGGCCTGTCCGGCGGCATCGATTCGGCGATCTGCGCGGCGATCGCCGTCGATGCGCTCGGCGAGGAGCGGGTGCGCTGCATCATGATGCCCTATCGCTATACGTCGAAGGATTCACTGAAGGACGCGGCCGATTGCGCCCGGCTGCTCGGCTGCCGCTACGACATCGTGCCGATTGAGGCGCCGGTGACCGGCTTCCTCTCCTCGCTTTCGGAGCTCTTCGAGGGCACCGAGGAAGGCATTACCGAGGAGAACCTCCAGAGCCGCGCGCGCGGAACCATCCTCATGGCGGTCTCCAACAAGTTCGGCTCGATGGTCGTCACGACCGGCAACAAGTCGGAGATGTCGGTCGGCTATGCGACGCTCTACGGCGACATGAACGGCGGCTTCAACCCGATCAAGGACCTCTACAAGATGCAGGTCTATGCCATTTCGCGCTGGCGCAACGCACATGTGCCGCCGGGCGCGCTCGGGCCGACGGGAGAGGTGATCCCGAAGAACATCATCGACAAGGCACCGTCCGCGGAACTGCGCCCCAACCAGACCGACCAGGATTCGCTGCCGCCCTATCCGGTGCTCGACGACATCCTCGAATGCCTGGTGGAGCTGGAGATGAGCACCGAGGAGATCGTCGCCCGCGGGCATGACGCGGCGACCGTGCACCGCATCGAGCACCTGCTCTACATCGCCGAATACAAGCGCCGCCAGTCCGCCCCGGGCGTGAAGATCACCAAGAAGAATTTCGGCCGCGACCGGCGCTACCCGATCACCAACCGCTATCGCGACCGGGGGTAGGGCGTGGACGCGCCGGCCGCTCGCCCGGCCTTCACCGAGGAGGAAATCCGGCTGATCCGGCTGTGGTCGCTGAGCGACCTTTCGGCCGGTCGGCAGCTTTCGGCGCAGATCGCCTATTTCGCGACGCCGGCGGTTTTCGGCCTCTACGGCCTTGCGACCGGCGGCCTCGTCGTCCTCGGCGTCGCCTTCCTCTCCATCCTGCTTCTCCTCGCCTGGGGTTTCGTCACCACCTGGCGCGACCAGCGCAACCTCGTCCTGATGCAGTCGATCTGCCGGAAACTCTCGGCGGGCGAGGAGAGGGAGCCGACGGGCTTCCCAGATCCGGCCAGCCGGAGTTAAGTTTTCGCTCACCAGCCCGCTTAAGCGAATTTTGCCGTCTGTCAGCTAACCTTCGTTCAACAAAGCCGGGCAAACCGGCGGGGGACAGGCAGGGAAACAATGACGGGCAAGGCGCAAGGGGGCCGCGCGACGCGGCGACGCGGGGTTGGTTTGGCGATCCGCACGGCGGCGGTGATGATCGTCCTGCTCTTCGGGGCCGCCAATTATCTCGTGCTCGACTATGCGATCGAGCGGGCCGACAGCTTTGTTGCCGAGACGGAGCGCACGCTGGTACGCAACGAGTTCAGCCACCAGATCGACCAGGTGGTGCAGTACCAGAGCCAGATTTCCTTCTGGGACAAGACCTTCGACGAACTGAAGGACGGCATGCCGGGCGATGCCTTCGTGCGTGACCAGATCCGCGACTGGATGTGGGCCGACTTCGGGTTCTCCTGGATGATCTTCACCACGCCGGGCGGCGAGAAGGTGCTCGGCGTCCATCGCGGCGACAAGGTCTCCGAACGCAAGGCACGCGAGAAGCTGCACTGGGTGAGCGACCTCACGCTGAAGGCGGAGCGGGCCTACCGGGAGGCGCTGTCGCCCGACCGCGGCGGCTGGCAGGTCGAGGGCGCCAAGGAAGATCCCGACCTCCTGACGCCGGCGCTGCCGCAAATCCACGTCTCCGGCATGCGCCTCATCGACCGGGTCATGAGTATCGTCGTCGTGCAGGCGGTCATTCCGAAGTCGCTCTACATTCCCGCAAGCCGGATGCAGCCGACGCTGCTGATCACGGTCAAGCCCGTCTCGCAGAAGATGCTTCTGAACACCGAGCGGCGGCTCGGCGTGCACGATCTCGGCTTCACGCCCATCGTGACGCAGGAGCCGGGGCTGGTGATGACGCCGGTCGGCGCCGACACCTACAATCCGATGGTCGCCTCCTGGCGGCCGAACATGCCGGGCACCTTCGTGTGGAAATCGGCGCTGCCGCAGATCGCGATGTTCGTGCTGGTCTTTGCCGGCGTCATGCTCTTCGTCACGCTGCGCTTTTCCGCGCTCGTCAAGGCGCTGCAGCGCAGCGAGGCGCAGAACGCCTTCCTCGCGCGGCACGATCCGCTGACGGGACTGAAGAACCGCAGCGGCTTCGACGAGGAGGTGCGCCGCGCGATCCGCAAGGGCGAGGCTAGGCCCTTCTCGATCCTCGCGCTCGACCTCGACCGGTTCAAGGCCGTCAACGACCGGTACGGCCATGCGGCGGGCGATGCGGTGCTGCAGACCGTCGCCCGGCGCTTTTCCGAGCGTATCGGCACGCTCGGCTCGGTGGCGCGCCTCGGTGGCGACGAGTTTTCCGTGCTGCTCACCGGCGCCTTCAGCCGGGAGGCGCTCCTCGATCTCGCCGAGAGCCTCGTGCGGGATGCGCAGACGCCGATCGCGCATGACGGGCAGCTTCTGGCAATCGGCGGCAGCGCCGGCATCGCCCAGTTCCCCGACCATGGCGGCAGCCTGCATGACGTGATGGTGATGGCGGATGCCGCGCTCTATGCGGCCAAGAATGGCGGGCGCAACCGCGCCGTCCATGCGGGCGATATGGGCCGCGACGCGGTTGCCGAGGCCGGCACGGCGCGCGCGGCTTGAGGCCGCTTGTGCTGAAGCTCCCTAGCGCCTTGTTTCCACAGGTTTTCTGGTCAGGGGTCTCTCACATCGCGGCTGACCTTCGGCAAAGGCAATCGGGCCAGCTCGCTTCGGCCTCCAGAAATGAGTTGAGAAACAGTTGGATAGAGGCTTTGCTTGCTGAAGTGAGTCAGGTGCCTGTCGGCTTCTTGCGGTTCGCCGGGAAGCGTCGGCCGGTTTGCGAGGGAGGCATGGCATGAGCGAGGGTGCGCGGCTGGACGGCAAGATCGCCGTCGTCACGGGAGGAACGCAGGGACTGGGCGCGACGATCGCCCGGCTCTTTGCCGAGCGGGGCGCGGCGGGCCTCGTCATCTGCGGACGCAATGCCGCCAAGGGCGAGGCGAAGGCGAAGGAGATCTCCGGCGCGACGGGCGTGGCGACGCTCTATGTGAAGGCCGATCTCGGCGCGGTCGAGGATGCGCGCGCGGTCATTGCCGCCTGCGACGAGGCTTTCGGCCGCGTGGATGCGCTGGTCAATGCCGCGGCCATCACCGACCGCGGCACGATCCTCGATACGAGCCCCGAGCTCTTCGACCGCATGTTCGCGGTCAATGTGCGTGCGCCGTTCTTCCTGATGCAGGAGGCAATCAAGGTGATGCGGCGCGAGAAGACCGAGGGCACCATCGTCAATATCGGCTCGATGTCGGCCAAGGCCGGCCAGCCCTTCATTTCCGCCTATTGCGCCTCCAAGGGCGCGCTGGAGACGCTGACCAAGAACACGGCCTATGCCGTGCTGCGCAACCGCATCCGTGTCAACGGCCTCAATATCGGCTGGATGGCCTCGGAGGGCGAGGACCGCATCCAGCGCGAATTCCACGGCGCGGCCGACGACTGGCTGGCCAAGGCCGAGGCAAGCCAGCCCTTCGGGCGGCTCGTCGATCCGGCCGAGGTGGCGCGGGCCTGCGCCTATCTCTCCTCGCCGGAATCCGGCCTGATGACCGGCTCGGTGATCTGCTTCGACCAGTCGGTCTGGGGCGCCTATGACGGCTCGCCCCATCCGGAGGCACCGCTCTGAGGCGCAGACGCGGCGACATGTGGCGCGGACGGGCTTGATCGCGCCCGCGCGTCGTGCGCATATCCTTCGCGTCAGGTGCCCGCTCCGGCGGGAGAATCGGGAATCCGGTGCGGGCGGAAAGCCTAGGTCCGGAACGTGCCCAACGCTGTGACGGGGATGGTCTGCGCCATGAAAGCTTGAATCGATTCAAGCTTTTGCCACTGGTTGTTCAACCGGGAAGGCAGGCGTCGGCCGCGTGACCCGAAGTCAGAAGACCGGCCTGGCACGATAGACCGAACCGCGCGGACGGCGGCAGGTCGTGACGCATTGTTGGGGAGATGACGATGCGAAGCGAACCCTTGGACCCTCTGGTCCGGGCGGGCGCCTTTTCCCGCGAGGAAAGGCAGGCCGTCTACCGTGCCATCGAAACGCGCCGCGACGTGCGCGACCAGTTCCTGCCCGATCCGCTGCCGGACGATCTCGTCGGCCGCCTGCTGCAGGCCGCCCACAACGCCCCGTCCGTCGGCTTCATGCAGCCGTGGAACTTCCTGCTGGTGCGTGGCGCTGAGACACGGCTGGCGGTGCATGCGGCCTTCCTGAAGGCCAATGGCGAGGCGGCGGCGATGTTCGAAAGGGAGCGGCAGGCGCAGTATCGCGCGCTGAAGCTCGAGGGCATCCTGAAGGCGCCGCTGTCGATCTGCGTCACCTGCGATCCGACTCGCGGCGGCGCGGTGGTGCTCGGCCGCACGCACAATCCGCGCATGGATGTTTATTCCACGGTCTGCGCCGTGCAGAACCTGTGGCTGGCGGCGCGGGCGGAAGGCGTGGGCGTCGGCTGGGTCAGCATCTTCCACGACAGCGACATCCGTTCGATCCTCGGCATCCCCGAGCATGTGGAGATCGTTGCCTGGCTCTGCGTCGGCTTCGTCGACCGGCTCTATGGCGAGCCGGAACTGGCGGTGAAGGGATGGCGGCAGCGCCTGCCGCTGGAAGAGCTGGTATTCGAGGAGCGCTGGCCGGGGGAGGGCGTCAGTTGACGCCGGCATCCACCGGGCGGCCGAGGTCGATGGCGGATTCGTTGGCCGGCAGGAAGACCGGGCCGACCGTGCGCACCTTGCTGTTCGCCGGGTCGTAGTCGCGTTCCTCGACCTTCGCCGGCACCTTGACCGGGGTTTCCACCTTCTTGGGCAGGGTGCGGATGGTGGTGATCGAGCCGGTCTCCGCCTCGTCTCCCGCGCCGGCGCGGGCCGTCTCGCCCTCGCCCTTCAGCGCTTTCTCGCGCTTGATCATCTCCTGGTAATAGGCAGAAAGATTGCAGCCGCAGGTGCCGGGCTTGGAGAGGTCGCGCGTGCGGTAGGAGAAGGCGTTCGGCATCTCGTAATAGGGCCGGCCGGTGACGGTGGAGGTCATCTGCTCGGTTTCCTGGCCGCTGGTCATCGACTGGTAGAACAATTCCGTCTCGGTCTGCGGGCACATCATCGCGCAGACCTTCTGGTCACGCCGGAAGTCGAGCGGCGTCGCGCCGGAGGAGATCGGGAAGAAACCGCCGTCGCAGGTGCGCACGCAGACGGTGCGCAGGTTGCCATGGCCGTTGCTGCCGCCTTGCGTGCGCAGTTGCAGGCGCTCGCTGCCTTCCGGTGCGGTGCCGAGCGGCAGGGTGCGCCTGTCGTCGAGCGTGCGCAGCGTTTCCGTCGCCGCGACCGGCATGACCCTTGCCTCGTCGCCGCAGCCATTGCTTTCCAGGAGGGCGGTGAGGCGGTTGCGCTTGCCCTGCGAGGACGTGCCGCCGGCAAATTCGCGGCGCTTCTTGTCGAGGATTTCGAGGTTGCGCACCATCTTGCCGATGACCGTCGCGAGCGTGCCGCAGGCCTCGGCATTCGCGCCGCCGATGACGATGATGCTGCCGCTCGAGCAGCCGAGACGGCGCTGGTCGCTCCTGGCCTTGCGCAGCTGGATGTTCTGGCGGGCGATGGCGCCGGCATATTTGCGGGCGCTTGCGGTGTCGACCACCACCTTGGGCAGGTTGGCAAGCTCCGCCTGAAGCCGCTCGCACACGCCCGCCGCCGCCGTGCCGCCCGAAAAGGCGAGCGTCAGCCCGGTCGCAATGGCAAGGAGGAGGCGGACAGACCCTTTCAAATCATCGATCCCGTGAATGTGGATGGGCCGCGATCGGCCGCACGTACGGCCCTATCATAGGCCGTGGCGGGGGAAGCGCAACGCGCTCCCGGATTTGTGATTAACGCCGGTCATAAAATATGAGTTGCGTATTCATCTTTTTGGCCGTGCCCCGCAATTGATCTCCCCTGGGCCTTGGTGTAGCACTCTCGTCAAACTCAACAGCCGGTCTGCGCCCTTGCCGCGCAACCGCCCCTGGCGGAAACCGGCCCTTGCAGGCAGGTCATCATGCGCATTTCGTCCATCTTGCTCAGCCCCTGGTACGCGCTCCAGCTCGCGTCCGGCGCAAAATCCTTCGCGGACAATCCCATCATCGGCAGCAAATGGCTGAACCGGAGGGGCCTGCACGAAAAGCGCGTCTCGCTCGCCATGCGCATGGCCGCCTGGCGCCGCAGGAAGCTGGAGAACCTCGTCGCCCCGGAATACCGCCGGCAATATGCCGAGAACGGGTTCGTGAAGATCGAGAACTTCCTGTCGCCGGAGGTCTTCGAGGCGGTCACCCGCGAGATCGCCGAGCGGGATTTCGAGCGCTACGACATGCTGCAGGGCGATACCGTCACGCGCCGCGCGATCATCGACGACAGCGACCTCGAAAGCCTGCCGGGCTTCAAGGCGGCGCGCAACGACCCGCGCATCACAAACCTCCTGCGCTACGTCTCGTCCCATGCCGGCCAGCCGCTGCTCGTCGTGCAGGTGGTGATGGCGCTGCCGTCCGTCGTCACGCAGGGCTCGACCGATCCGCAGACCGCGCTGCACAGCGACACGTTCCAGCCGACGGCCAAGGCATGGCTCTTCCTGCGCGATGTCGGCGAGGAGGACGGTCCGTTCGCCTATGTGCCGGGCTCGCACGAGATGACGCCGCAGCGCCTTGCCTGGGAGCGCCGCATCAGCGAGAATGCCGATGCGATCGAGAACAAGTATTCCGCGCGCGGCTCGCTGCGCATCATGCCGGACGAGCTGACGGCGCTGGGCTATGGCCAGCCGGTCAAGATGACGGTGAAGGCGAACACCCTGGTGGTCGCCGACACCCACGGCTTCCATGCCCGCAGCCCGAGCTACAAGACGACGACGCGCATCGAGATCTACGGCTCGCTGCGCCGCAACCCCTTCCTGCCGTTCACCGGCCTGCACATCGCCTCGCTGCCCTTCATCGCATCCGGCATGAACCGGCTGATCATCTCCGCCATGGGTTTTCGCGCAAAGCTCGGCCTCAAGGGCTCGCCCTGGAAGGATGCCGGCCAGGGCAAGGCCGATGAGTGGTCGAAGCGGCTGAAGCAGCCCTCGGCCTGAGCCTCAAGACCGGACGACCCGGCCGCCGCTCTTGCAACGCGGCCGGTTCGTCCCTAGATTTCCGGCAACGCAATGCCGACCGGATGGTGCACCATGGATTTCAACCCGACCGCAAACCGACTTCGTTTTGTCCTCGGGGAAATCCGTATCCATGCCGCATTCCATCACCCTCTCGAAAATCCGGTGGTCCACGCCTGACGGCCACGCCCTCCTTTCCGATCTCGACCTGACCTTCGGCGCCGAGCGCGCCGGGCTCATCGGCCGCAACGGCGTCGGCAAGACGACGCTGCTGAAGCTCGTGGCCGGCGCGCTGGTGCCGCAGGCCGGCAGCGTCACCGTGAACGGCACGCTCGGGCTCCTGCGCCAGAGCGTGCAGGTCACCCCGCAGGAAACCGTCGCCAGCCTGTTCGGCATCGCCGGGGCGCTCGACCTGCTTTCCCGCGCCGCGCGCGGGGAGGCGGATGCCGACGCCCTTGCCGATGCGGACTGGACGCTGGAGGCGCGGCTTGCCGCCGCACTTGCCCGCGTCGGGCTGGAGGCGGAGCCGCAGACGCCGCTTGCCGCCCTTTCCGGCGGACAGCGCACCCGTGCGGCGCTCGCCGCCCTCATCTTCAGCGAGCCCGACTTCCTGCTGCTCGACGAGCCGACGAACAATCTCGACCGCGACGGGCGGCAGGCGGTCATCGATCTCCTTGCCGGCTGGCGGGCGGGGGCGATCGTCGTCAGCCACGACCGCGCGCTGCTGGAGACCATGGATGCCATCGTCGAGCTGACGACGCTCGGCGCGACCCGCTATGGCGGCAACTGGAGCGCCTATCGCGAACGCAAGGCGCTGGAGCTTGCCGCCGCCCATCGCGACCTTGCGGATGCGGAAAAACATGCCGCCGAGGTGGCGCGCACCATGCAGGTCGTCGCCGAGCGCAAGGCGCGCAAGGACAGCGCCGGCCGCCGCAAGAGGGCGCGCGGCGACATTCCGCGCATCATGCTGGGCGCCATGAAGGAGCGCAGCGAGCTGACGGGCGGCGCGAATGCGCGGCTTGCCGAGGACCGGCAGGTGCAGGCGGGCGAGGCGGTGGCGGCGGCGCGCGAGCGCATCGAGATCCTCCAGCCGCTGACCGTCGCCGTACCGCCGACGCATCTTTCCGCCGGCAGGACGGTGCTCCGGATGGACGGCGTCACCGCCGGCTACCGGGCGGATCACCCGGTCATCCGCGACCTGTCCTTCACCATGACCGGGCCGGAGCGGGTGGCCGTGACGGGGCCGAACGGTTCGGGCAAGACGACCTTGCTGGCGCTCGTCACCGGCGCGCTCGCCCCCTGGCGGGGCAGCGTGCGCCTCCTTGCGGACGCCGCCATGCTCGACCAGAAGGTGAGCCTGCTCGATCCGGCCCTGTCGATCCGCGACAATTTTCGCCGGATCAATCCCGAGGCCGGCGAGAATGCCTGCCGGGCGGCGCTGGCGCGCTTCATGTTCCGCGCGGATGCCGCCCTGCAGGCCACCGGCAGCCTTTCGGGCGGGCAGCTGTTGCGCACCGGCCTTGCCTGCGTGCTCGGCGGAGACACGCCGCCGGCGCTGCTGATCCTCGACGAGCCGACGAACCATCTGGACATCGATTCGATCGAGGCGGTGGAGGCGGGGCTGCGGGCCTATGACGGCGCGCTCCTCGTCGTCAGCCACGACGAGGCGTTTCTTGCGGCGATCGGCATGACGCGCCGGCTGGCGCTTTCGGCGATATGAGATGATGCCGGGCCGCCGCCCATTCCTCCGTCAGGCCGGTTCTCACTCGGCCATCCACGCCGCACCCGGAGCGTGGATCCTCGGGGCAAGCCCGAGGATGACGAAGGCGTGCGGGGGAAGGCCTTGCAGTCCTCAACCCGGTCTCGAGTCGCGTTCCGCCTAGCTCCGGCCGAAACGCGCGATGACTTCGGCAAGCGGCACGTGGCCCTTGAAGGCGCCTGAGCCGGCTGGTGTCTCGCCGCTTTCCACTGCGGTGGCGAACGCGACGGCGGGGTCGGCCTTCAGCCGGCCGCGGATGGCCGCGATGCGGGGCCAGCGGCTTGCCGGGGCGACCGCGTGGTAATCGAGCCAGCGGGCGACGCCGATGAGCACGCCGTCCGCAAGCGTCGGGCGGTCGCCGGCAAGGTAGGGCGTGTCGCCGAGCATCGCCTCCAGCTTGTCGTGCCGCTCGATGACGCCCTCGCGGCCCCAGCGGCGGAGCGACTCCTCCAGCACCGGGTCCGGCGTCTCCAGTTCGAGCGCAGCCCAGAGCGGGCTGAAGGCGCCGGTGAAGCCGGTGTTGAGATAGGCCATCAGCTGGACCATGCGGTCGGCCTCCGGCGTTGCGGGATCGAAGCTGACGCGCCGTTCCGTGTCGCGCGCGGCGATCCAGTGGGCGATGGCCATGGTCTCGGTGATCACCCGGCCGTCATCGGTGACGAGGGCCGGCGTTTCGTGCCGGGCGTTGAGGCGGGCATAGGACGGGTCGCGCATTTCGCCCAGCATGTCGACGCGGCAGAGGCGGTAGGGCTTTCCCAGCCATTCCAGCGCGGCGACGAGGCCCATGGAGCTTCCGGCGGGAAAGCCGTAGACGAGGATCGGTTCCAATGTTCTTCTCCGTGATTTCTGTTGACCACGCTGCGCAGCGACACTGGACCTAAGCCTTGCCTGCCCCCATGTAAATTACGCACATTTTTGTCACCATGCCGGAGCCCGCCATGAAGGATCTCGTTTCCCGCTGCCCGATCGAGGAGGTCATGCAGGTCTTGAGCGGCCGCTGGCCGACCCTGCTGATCTACTACCTGAAGGACGGCACGAAGCGCTTCAGCGACCTCCGGCGCGACAACCCGACCGTCTCGCACCGCATCCTGACGCTCGAACTGCGCAAGCTGGAAAAGGCCGGCATCGTGCGGCGGACGGTCTTCGGCGGCTATCCGCTGCGAGTCGAATACGACCTCACGCCATCCGGCCTGACGCTGCTGCCGCTGGTCGACGCGCTCGGCGACTGGTGGGAGGCGCGGGATGCCGGGCGCCCGGCGCCGCAAACGAAGACGGCCGCCGAGGCGGCGGCCGTTTCGTAAGGCTGGAGCATTTCCGCTTCTCCTCGAATCGCGAAAACGCTCTATCTGTTTGTTTTTATGCAATTCCGGACGCAAAACCGCTTCGCACTTTTGCTGGAAATGCTCTAGGATGACCGGTCAGGCCGGGTTGGAGGCTTCCACCACGGCAAGCGCGGCCATGTTCACCACGCCGCGCGAGGTGACCGACGGCGAGAGGATATGGGCGGGCATGGCGGCGCCGAGCAGGATCGGGCCGACATGCAGGCTGTCCGTCATGGTCTTGACGACGCCGAGCGTGATGTTGGCGGCGTCGAGATTGGGGAAGACCAGGAGGTTGGCTTCGCCGGACAGCGTCGAATTCGGCATGACGCGCTGGCGCAGGGCCTCGGAGATCGCGGCGTCGCCGTGCATCTCGCCGTCCGCCTCGAGCGTCGGGTCCATCTCGTGCACCATCTCCATGGCGCGGCGCATCTTGAAGGCGCTGTCGGAATCGCGCGAGCCGAAGTTCGAATGGGAGACGAGGGCGGCGCGCGGCGTGATGCCGAAGCGGCGGATCTCCTGCGCGGCCATCACCGTCATCTGCGCCACTTCCTCGGCCGTCGGGTCGAAGGTGACATAGGTGTCGGTGAAGAAGGTGGCGCCGCGCTGCGAGATCAGCAGGCTGAGCCCGGAGAAGTCGAGCACGCCCTCCTTCTTGCCGATGATCTGGCTGACGTCGCGCAGGTGCTTGGCATAACGCCCCTCGACGCCGCAGATCAGCGCATCGGCCTCGCCACGCTTGAGGGCCAGCGCGCCGATGACCGTCTGGTTGGTGCGCACGATGGTGCGCGCGGCTTCCGGGATGACGCCGCGGCGGCCGACGATGCGGAAATAGTCGTCGACATAGTCGCGGTAGCGCGGATCGTCCTCGGGGTTCACGACCTCGAAGTCGGTCTGCGGGCGGATGCGCAGGCCGTAGCGCTTGAGACGCGTCTCGATGATCTGCGGGCGGCCGATGAGGATCGGCTTGGCGATGTCCTCCTCCAGCAGCACCTGGGCGGCACGCAGCACGCGCTCGTCCTCGCCTTCGGCGAAGATCACGCGCTTGCGGGCAGCGTTCTTCGCGGCGGCGAAGATCGGCTTCATGATGAAGCCCGAACGCCAGACGAAGCGGTTGAGCTGGTCGAGATAGGCGTCGAAATCGGTGATCGGGCGCATCGCCACGCCGGTTTCGGCCGCCGCGCGCGCGACGGCCGGCGCAATGCGCAGGATGAGGCGCTGGTCGAAGGGCGAGGGGATGAGGTAGTTCGGGCCGAAGCTCGGCGTATCGCCGGAATAGGCGCGGGCGGCGACGTCGGACACTTCCTCGCGGGCGAGGGAGGCGATGGCGCGCACGGCGGCCATCTTCATCTCCTCGTTGATCGTGCGCGCGCCGCAATCGAGCGCGCCGCGGAAGATGTAGGGGAAGCAGAGGACGTTGTTGACCTGATTGGGGAAGTCGGAGCGGCCGGTGCAGATCATCGCGTCCGGGCGGGCGGCGCGCGCCTCCTCGGGCATGATTTCCGGCGTCGGGTTGGCGAGCGCCATGATCAGCGGCTTCTCCGCCATGCGGGCGAGCAGCTCCGGCTTCAAAACGCCGGCGGCCGACAGGCCGAGGAAGACGTCCGCACCGTCGATGGTCTCGGAGAGCTGGCGCTTGTCGGTCTCCTGCGCATAGACGCTCTTCCACTGGTCCATCAGGGCCTCGCGGCCCTTGTAGACGAGGCCCTCGATGTCGTGCACCCAGATGTTCTCGACCTTCGCGCCGAGCGAGACGAGCTGGTTGAGACAGGCAAGCGCGGCCGCGCCCGCGCCCGAGGCGACGATCTTGGCGTCGGAAAGCGCCTTGCCGGCGAGCTCCAGGCCGTTGAGGACCGCGGCGGCGACGATGATCGCCGTGCCGTGCTGGTCGTCGTGGAAGACGGGGATGTCCATCTTCTCGCGCAGCTGGCGCTCCACCTCGAAACATTCCGGCGCCTTGATGTCTTCCAGGTTGATGCCGCCGAAGGTCGGCTCCGGCGCGGAGACGACGTTGACCATCTCGTCCACGGTCGGGGCGTCGATCTCGATGTCGAAGACGTCGATGCCGGCGAACTTCTTGAAGAGCACCGCCTTGCCTTCCATCACGGGCTTGGAGGCGAGCGGGCCGATATTGCCGAGGCCGAGCACGGCCGTGCCGTTGGAGACGACGGCGACGAGGTTGGCGCGCGCCGTGTAGTCGGCGGCCGTGTTGGCGTCGTCGCGGATGGCGAGGCAGGGCGCGGCGACGCCGGGCGAATAGGCGAGCGCCAGGTCGCGCTGGTTGCCGAGCGGCTTGGTCGGGTTGATCTCGAGCTTGCCGGGGCGGGGGTGACGGTGGAAGAAGAGGGCCTGCTGGTCGATGTCGCCGCTTGCCGGACCGTCCTGCGTCCGCGATTTGTCACCCGTGCTCATGATGCTCCCTGCCATATGCTGTTTTTGTTGCGGCCCTTCTTTGCACGAAACCGCCGCGACGTGGTTTTCCGAGTCTTCCATAAAGCCGCAATCAGCGGTCTGTGCAATGCCTATTTGCCATCGAAAAAGGCATAGGTGTGTCATCAATCTGAAACAGGAGTCTGGTTTTCAACGGGGTGAAAGCCGCCCCTTACGACGACCACCGCGGCGGCCGGCCACCCGGAGACAGACGCATGACCGCGACCCTCGCCGACCCGAATGTCCGCCATTTCCGCACGCTGTTCATCTCGGACGTGCATCTGGGATCGAAGGCGGCCAAGGCGGACTTCCTGATCGACTTCCTGCGGCATCACGAAGCCGAGACGATCGTGCTCGTCGGCGACATCGTCGACGGCTGGCGCCTGAAGCGCAACTGGTACTGGCCGCAGGCCTTCAACGACGTCACGCAGAAGCTTCTGCGCAAGGCGCGCAAGGGCACGCGCGTCATCTACATTCCCGGCAACCACGACGAGTTCCTGCGCGACTTCCCGGGCACCCATTTCGGCGGCGTGGAAGTGGCTGACCGCATCATCCACGAGGCTGCCGACGGCAAGCGCTACCTCGTGCTGCATGGCGACGAGTTCGACGTCGTCGTGCGCCATGCCCGCGTCGTCGCCTATCTCGGCGACTGGGCCTATGACGCGGCCATCGCCATCAACGTCGTCTTCGCCGCCATCCGCCGCCGGCTCGGCCTGCCGTACTGGTCCTTCTCCTCCTGGGCCAAGCAGCAGGTGAAGACGGCGGTGAACTTCATCGGCGAGTTCCAGAAGGTGGTCGTCGAGGAGGCGCGGCGCCACGATGCCGACGGCGTGATCTGCGGCCACATCCACCACGCCGTCATCACCGAGATCGACGGCATCCGCTACATCAACAGCGGCGACTGGGTGGAGAGCTGCACGGCGATCGCCGAGCATCACGACGGCGAGATGGAGCTGATCACCTGGCAGATGCTCGCATCGAGCCCTGCCGAGGTGGTTCCGGTCTCGCGCCGGATGCTGGCGATCGAAACCCGGGAGCCGGAGGCGGCGTAAGCCGGCTTTCACCTGTTCGGCCTTCCGGCCCGCGGGCAGAAATAGCGCATTGGCGTACGTACGTCGGCATGCTAGAGCCGGGGCGTTCCAACGCAGGTTCCCCGCCAATGAATGCCCCTTCCGGGTTTACCGTGACCGCCGGCGCGCCGCCGTTCTTCGCCGCGCGCATCGCTCTCGTCTTCTGCGCGCCGATGATGGTCAACGGCATTGCGCTGCCGTTCTTCCCGGTCTGGCTGGAAACGCTGTCGATGAGCGACTTCCAGATCGGCGTCGTCCTTGCCGTGCCGATGTTCGTGCGCGTCTTCACCGCGCCGGTGGCCGGCATCATCGCGGACCGGATCGGCGAGCGTTCGATCGTGCTGCTCTGGTCGGCGCTGCTGTCGCTTTCGACGGCGCTCGCGCTCTTTGCGACCGGGTCCTTCTGGCCGGTGCTGCTGCTCTACACGCTGCAGGGCGCGGTCTATTCGCCCTATGTGCCTATCACCGAGGCGATCATGCTATCGGGCGTGCGGCGCTGGAATTTCGATTACGGCAAGATGCGCCTGTGGGGCTCGCTCGCCTTCATCGTCGCGACGATGATCGGCGGCTGGCTTGCCGGGCTCTACGGGGGCGCCATGGTGCTGCCGGCGATGGCGGTGGCCTTCGTGCTGACGGTGCTCGGCGCGGTGATCGCCCCCAGGATCGGCAAGCCGCGCCGCCCGTCGCCGATCGCCGCGATCGCCACCATGCCGACGAAGAGCACGCTGCGGCAGGCGGATGTGCAGCTCATGCTGATCGGCGTCTCGCTCGTCAATGCGAGCCATGCCATGCTGTTCGCCTTCTCGGCGATCTACTGGCAGAAGATGGGTTTCAGCGGGGTGGACGTCGGCATCCTGTGGAGCGCCGGCGTTTTTGCCGAGGTGGTCTTCTTCCTCTTCGCCGTCCAGTTGCGGCGCCGCTTCAATCTCTGGTCCATGATGACGGTCGGCTGTGCCGTGGCGGTCGGCCGCTGGATCCTCTTTCCCATGGAGATGTCCTTTTCCGGCTATTTCGCGCTGCAATGTCTGCACGCCTTCACCTATGCGCTCATCCACATGAGCGCGCAGAGCCGGCTGGTGGAGCGCGTGGCGGAGGAGCAGGAAGCGGCGGCGCAGGGGCTCTATTTCTTCTATACCGGCGTCTTCACGGCCCTCGCCACCTTCGTTTCGGGCTATGCCTTCAGCTGGTACGGCGTTCACGGCTTCTACCTGATGTCTTTCGTCGCCGCGGCCGGCCTCGTCTCGGTCGTCGCCGGCCGCATCGTCGCGCCGCGCGCTCAGCCCCAGAGCGCGGCGTCCGGCGGATAGACGGTCGAGCCCTCGTAGGTGAGGCCCGGCTCCCGGTCGCGGGCGAGCAGCAGCGGGCCGTCGAGATCGACGAAATCGGCGCCCTGCGCCAGCAGAACGGCCGGCGCCATGCCGAGTGACGTGCCGACCATGCAGCCCACCATGACCTTCAGCCCGTTCTCCTTCGCCGCCTCGCGCAGCGCCAGCGCCTCCGTCAGCCCGCCGGCCTTGTCGAGCTTGATGTTGATGGCGTCGTAGCGGTCGGCAAGTTCCCGGACGTCCTGCGCCTGGTGCACGCTCTCGTCGGCACAGACCGGGACGGGGCGGGCCGCGCCCCGCAGCGCCGAATCGTTGCCCGCCGGAAGCGGCTGCTCGACGAGGGCGATGCGCGCCTCGGCGCAGATGGCGAAGTGACGGGCGAGGTTTTCCGGGGTCCAACCCTCGTTGGCATCGAGGATGATGGCGCTTTCCGGCGCACCGGCGCGCACCGCGCGGATGCGGGCGGCGTCGTCCGCCGTGCCGACCTTGACCTTGAGCAGGGGGCGGGCGGCCTCCTGCGCCGCCTGCCGCTGCATCGCCTCGGGCTCGCCGAGGGAGAGCGTGTAGGCGGTGATGAGCTCCCGCGGCGGCGCGGCGTTGATCACCTGTGAGGTCGGCACGCCGGAAAGCTTCGCTTCGAGGTCCCACAGCGCGCAGTCGATGGCGTTGCGCGCCGCGCCCGCGGGCATGATCCGCGCCAGTTCCTCGCGGCCCATGCCGTCCTCCACGGCGCCGCGCATGTCCTCGATGGCGGCAAGCACGCCGGCGACCGATTCGCCGTAGCGCGCATAGGGAACGCACTCGCCGCGCCCGGAAAGGCCGGAACCGCCGATCGTGCAGGTCACCACCTCCGCCGTCGTCTTGGCGCCGCGGGAAATGGTGAAAGTGCCGGCAATCGGGAAGCTTTCGGTGGTGGCGAGCAATGTGCGGCGCATGGGGCTGATCCTGGCAGGCTTGAAAAAATCGAGGCGGGAAGGCCGCTTTTGCGGGTTCGTTCGGTGACAGACGGGCGGCGAGCCGGTAAGACAGGCGCATGTTGGCCCAAGCACGGGAAGATGCAAGAGACTTGACCGGCGCCCGTTCCCCCCTCGACATCGCGATCGAAACGCTGCCCGGCAAGGACGGGGAGGTCTGGCGCCTTTCCGGCGAATGGGTGAACACGACCGCGGTTGCCGCGAGCAAGCGGCTTGCGGATATCGGCCGCGGGCAGGGCGGCGCGCTGGAAATCGACCTCGGCGGCGTCACGGCCATGGATACGGCCGGCGCCTGGCTGCTGCGCCGGGCCATCACCGAGCGGCAGGGCGAGGGCGGCGCGGTGAGTTTCACCGACCGCGAAGGGACGCATTATGCCGACCTGATTTCGGCATTGCCGGAAAAGCTTGCCGAGCCGCGCGATGAGAGCGGCGGGAAAGGCACGCTGTTCGAGCGCGTCTTCGAGCCGATCGGCCGCAACGTGATGGAGATCTGGGACGATGCGGTCGCCGCCATGTTCATCCTCGGCTCGGCGGTGCGCGGCGCCCAGCTGAAGCTCGGACGGCGCAGCGGCGTGTCGCCCTCGGCGATCGTGCACCATATCGACCATATGGGCGTGCGCGCCGTGCCGATCATCCTCCTGATGTCCTTCCTCATCGGCGCGATCATCGCCCAGCAGGGCGCCTTCCAGCTGCGCTATTTCGGCGCGGAAGTCTTTGTCGTCGATCTCGTCGGCATTCTCCAGCTGCGCGAGGTCGGCGTGCTGCTCACCGCCATCATGATCGCCGGCCGCTCGGGCAGCGCGATCACGGCCGAGATCGGCTCGATGAAGATGCGCGAGGAGATCGACGCGCTGAAGGTCATGGGCCTCAGCCCGGTCGGCGTCCTCGTCTTCCCGCGGCTCGTGGCGCTGACCGTCGCGCTGCCGCTCCTCACCATCATCGCCAACTTCGCGGCCCTCGGCGGCGCGGCCTTCGTTGCCTGGTCCTATTCCGGCATCACCTTCGACACGTTCCTGTCGCGCCTACGCGAGGCGATCGACCTGTCGACCGTGGTGTCCGGCATGATCAAGGCGCCGTTCATGGCGCTGATCATCGGCATCGTCGCCTCGGTCGAGGGGCTGAAGGTGGGCGGCAGCGCCGAATCGCTCGGCCGCCACGTCACCGCCGCCGTGGTGAAGTCCATCTTCGTCGTCATCCTCGTCGACGGCCTCTTCGCCATGTTCTACGCCGCGATCGATTTCTGAGGACATCCATGGAGCAGGTTTCGGCAAAGACGGACGACGTGATGCTCTCGGTCAAGGACCTGACCGTCGGCTTCGGCAGCAATATCGTGCTCGACAAGCTCAATCTCGACATCTACCGCGGCGAGATCCTCGGCTTCGTCGGCGCCTCCGGCACCGGCAAGTCGGTGCTGATGCGCACGGTGCTGCGCCTGCTGCGCCGCCGCTCCGGTACGATCCGCATCTTCGGCCTGGATTTCGACAAGGCGAGCGAGGAAGAGCGTCTGGCGCTTGACATGAAGCTCGGCGTGCTCTTCCAGCATGGCGCGCTCTTTTCCTCGCTGACGGTCAAGGAGAACATCCAGGTGCCGATGCGCGAATATCTCGACCTGCCGCAGGCGATGATGGACGAGCTGGCGCGGCTGAAGATCGAGCTGGTGGGCCTTGCCCCGGAGGCGGCGAACAAATATCCCTCCGAGCTTTCGGGCGGCATGATCAAGCGCGCGGCGCTGGCCCGCGCGCTGGCGCTCGACCCGGCCCTCGTCTTCCTCGACGAGCCGACCTCGGGCCTCGACCCGATCGGCGCGGCGGAATTCGACGAGCTGATCGCCAAACTGCGCGACACCCTCGGATTGACCGTGTATATGGTGACTCACGACCTCGACAGCCTGTTTTCGGTTTGCGATCGCATCGCCGTCCTCGGGCAGAAGAAGGTCATGGTCGAAGGCACGATCGAGGACATGCTGGCCTTTGACGATCCCTGGGTGCAGTCCTATTTCCGGGGCAAGCGCGCGCGAGCGATCGTGCGGAAAACGTAAGGACGTGTCCGGGGCCGGCAGGCTCCGGCGGATGGAACTGCGAGCAGGATAGCCCGAAGCATGGAAACCAAAGCCAACTACGCCCTCGTCGGTTTCTTCACCGTCCTCGTCATGGCCGCCGCCTTCGCCTTCGTCTACTGGATGTCGCAGTATGGCCGCGGCGGCGAGATGGCGCAGCTGGCCATCCGTATCCCGGGCTCGGCGAACGGCCTCAGCATCGGTTCGCCCGTGCGCTTCAACGGCATTCCGGTCGGCTCCGTGCGCAGCCTTGCCATCGACGCCGACGACCCGCGCTTCTCCGTCGCCATGACGGAGGTCTCGACCAGCGCGCCGGTTAAGCAGTCGACGACCGCGGTCCTGGAGGTCCAGGGCCTGACGGGCGCGGCCTATATCGAGCTTTCCGGCGGCAGCGCGGGCGATCCGAACATCCTGCGCCAGGCCGTCGACAGCGAGGTTCCGGCCGTGCTGCAGGCGGAGCAGTCGAGCGTGACGAACATCCTGTCCACCGCCGACAAGATCCTGAAGCGGGCCGACGCGGCGATCACCGACATCCAGGGCTTCGTCGCCGATGCGCGCGGGCCGCTGACGACGACGATCCAGAACGCCGAGCAGTTCTCCGGCGCGCTCGCCCGCAACGGCGAGAAGGTGGACGAGTTCCTGCAAAGCGTCGGCGGCCTTTCGGAGACCTTCCGCAACCTTTCCGGCCGGCTCGATTCGACGCTCGCCTCGGTCGACGAGCTGATCAAGGCGGTCGACCCGAAGAAGGTCGAGGATTTCGTCGGCAATGTCGACAAGATCAGCAAGGACATCGCGGATGCGTCCGGCGACATCAAGGCCACCGTCGACGGCTTCCGCAAGACGGCCGAAACCTTCGATGCCTTCGGCAGGCAGGCGACGGTGACGCTCGACAAGGTCGACAGCCTCATCGCCGCGGTCGATACGCAGAAGGTCGGCGGCGCGATCGACAACATCTCGGTCGCGACCGCCGATGCCCGCAAGGCCATCGCCTCCGTCACCGGCGTTGCCGACCGCATCGGCGCGCGCGAGGAGGACATCGACCAGATCATCACCGACGTGCAGCAGATGAGCAACAAGCTGAACGCGGCCGCCACGCGCGTCGACGGCGTGCTCGCCAAGCTCGACGGTTTCCTGGGCGAGGGGGATTCCGAATCGCTCTTCGCCGAGGCCAAGGCGACGCTGCAGTCGATCAAGCAGGCCGCCGATACGCTGAACGGCCGGATCGGCCCGATTGCCGACGGGCTGCAGCGGTTCTCCGGCTCGGGCCTGCGTGACGTCGAGGCGCTGGTGCTCGACACGCGCCGCACGATCCAGAATCTCGACAGCGCGATCTCCGGTTTCGAGCGCAATCCGCAGCGCCTCCTCTTCGGCGGCGAGACGGTCAAGCAGTATGACGGCCGCAACCGGCGCTGAACCGGCCGTAAAGTGTGGCCCTATCCCCACAACTGCCAACCGCTGGTGGTCCAAGGCAAATTTGTCCGTCCGCGCAGCCGTGACAGCCTGTCGTGCCGCTGCTACACAGGCAGTTACAAGGGTTTGAGGACGACATGACGGGTTCGGGTAAGGGTTTGTTGCGGAACGGGACTGCGGCGCGCGCCGCGCTCGTCGCCGTTCTGGCGGCAATGCTCGCCGCCTGTGGCAGCACGCAGGCCAAGAACGATACGTTCGCGCTCACCTCCGTCGCCACCGCCGACGGCCCTTCGGCCAGGAGCCGGCAGATCCTCGTGCCGCCACCCTCGGCGCTGAAGGCGCTCGACGGCGAGCAGATCGTCATCCGCCCGTCCGCCTCGGAAATCCAGTATCTTGCCGGCGCGCAGTGGAGCGACAGCCTGAGCAAGATGGTGCAGGCCAAGCTCGTGCAGGCCTTCGAGAACACCGGCCGCCTCGGCGGCGTCGGCATGCCGGGGCAGGGCCTTGCGATCGACTACCAGATCGTCACCGACATCCGCGCCTTCGAGGTGCAGACGGCGGGCGCCGATGCGGCGGTGGTGGAGATTTCGGCAAAGCTGCTCAATGACCGCAACGGCACGGTGCGGGCGCAGAAGGTGTTTCGCGCGACGGTTCCGGTCGGCGGAACCGGCAACCCGGCCTTCGTGAAGGCGCTCGACGCGGCCTTCGCCGCGGTCACGGCCGATATCGTCGGCTGGACGCTGGCGTCGATCTGATTTTCTTGATGTGTTCGGTCGGTGATGCGGGGGTGCGAAAGCCCCTCATCCCGCTGCCGCGACCTTCTCCCCGCAAGCGGGGAGAAGGAGCAATTGGCATGGCTTTCCAAATCAGTGCGACGTCATTTGTCTGGGGAAGCCCACAAGGCGCTTCCCTTCGCCCCGCTTGCGGGGAGAAGGTGCCGGCAGGCGGATGAGGGGCCGCACGTCGACGCGCAGCCCTTCCCGTCAGGCGTTCTCAACGCCCTGGATGGCCGAGACCTTCCAGTCGCCGCCGTTGCGGCGCACGAAGGTCCAGATCTCGACGGCTTCCGTCAGGTTGTCCGGATCGCCGGAAACGAGCGCGCCGGTCGCGCGGTCGCGCATCACGTCGATGCTCTCGTAGCGCATGGCGACGGTGGCGTATTCCTCGGCGCCTTCGCGCCAGGCCTCGGCAATGTCGCCCTGCACGAGGTGGATGTCGCGCACCTCGTTCTTCAGGCCCTGGGTGGCGTTGTCGCCGAGTTCCTCGGCGAGGTAGGACATCGCCTCCGGCGTGGTGATCTGGCGCAGCGTGCGGAAATCCTCCGCCGCATAGGCCGCCTGCAGCTCCTTCAGCATGCTTTCGAACTGCTCGAGGTCGGCCTGCTTGATGCCGATCTCGTCGCCGCCCTTCGGCTGCGGCGCGGCCTGGCGGCTGCCGCCGCCGATGCTCGGGATCTTGAAGTCCGGGCCGCCGCCCGGCGCGGCGTTGCGGGCATGGGCGGCGCCGGCATAGGCGGGCGCGTTCTTCTGCGCGAACATGCGGCGCAGGAACAGGAAGACGCCGGCGATCAGCAGCACCTGCAGGATCAGGCCGAGGAAGCCGATGCCGCCGCCGAGGCCCTGGCCGAGCAGCATGCCGACGAGGCCGCCGAGCATCAGGCCGCCGAGCAGCGTGCCGCCGAAGCCGCCGAAGAGGCCGGGGCGCGGATTGGTGGCCGTGGCATTGCGGCCGGCGGAGGGCTGGGCCGACTGCTGGCGCGTCATGGTGCGGTCGATCGGCTGGGCATCCGTCGGTGCGGTGCGCGTCGTCGAGGGCGTCGAGAAGGTGCGGCTGCCGCGGCTGCCGAACCCACCGCCGGCGCGGCGCGCCTCGGCCACGTCCACCACCGTCATCATCACCATCACCGCGACCGCAAGCGTCGCCAGGATGCGTCCAAAGCCTTGTATAAAGATCATTTCCGTCTCTCTTCCCATGCGCCTTGTGGCGCGTCGGACCGGATATAGCGGCTGGAGGCCCGGATTTTAAGGTTCGGCGGCCGGAAATCGGCAGCCTGGGACGGTTTGCGCCATCAAAGGTGTGTTATCGGCGCGGCCAGGCAAGGCCCCTAACGCGAAACGGCCGCCTTGCGGGCGGCCGTTTGTCCGTGCTGTCGGGTCCGCTCAGCTGAAGCGGCCTGCCGCGTGGGCCAGCATGGTGTAGACCTTGCCGGTGTCCGAGGTGAGGTAGGTCTGCGTCATCACCTTGTCGCGGTCGTTGCGGGCCACATCGGCGAGCAGCTTCTCGAAGTCCGAGATGTAGCGGTCGACCGCGGTGCGGAATTCCGGCTCGCGCTCGTATTTGCGCTTGATCTCGTCGAAGGTCTGCTGGCCCTTCAGCGTGTAGAGGCGGCGCGTGAAGACGTCGCGCTCGCCGCGCTGGTAGCGGCGCCACAGGTCGACCGAGGCGTCGTGATCGATGGCGCGGGCGATATCGACCGAAAGCGAGTTCAGCGATTCGACGACATGGCGCGGGTTGCGGTTGTCCGGGCGGGCGGCCTGGCCATCGGAGCGCGGCTGGCCGAACTGGGCTTCCTCGCGCGAGACGGCGCCGCGCAGGAGGTCGCGCATCCAGCCGCCTTCGCCGGCGGTCTTGGCCTCGGTCTCCGCGGGCAGGGGCTGCGGCACGGTGGCCGCGGCGGCACGCTCGAGGCCGAGGCTGCCGCGCAGCTGGACCGGTTCCTCGCGGCGGGGCTCGACGCGGGTTTCCTGCACCAGCTGCTGTTGCTGGACGACCTTGGCCTGGACCACCGCCGGGCGGGAGACTTCCAGCGCGGAGGAGGACTTGCCGATGATGTCGGACAGGTCCTGCAGGGCCTTGATCTGCTCGCTGACGGCGCGGCGCATCTGGGCGGCGTTTTCCTTGGCTTCTTCCGGAAGGTCGAAGGCGCCGCGCTTCAGCTCGCCGCGGGTCTGGTCGAGCTCCTTGCGGATATCGGCGGCGGCGCGGCGGATTTCCTCGGTCGCGCCGGAGAACTTGCCGACGGCCTCCTCGACGGCCTCGCGCAGCGTCTCGCGCATGACGGTCGTGGCGGCTTCGGACTTCTTGCCGCTCTCGGCGAGCAGGCGATCGACATCGGAGAGCGAGGCGCCGACGCTGCCGCGCAGGCGGTTCGCCACTTCCCTGGTCCGCTCCTCGGCGCGGGCGAAGGAGCCCTCGACCGACTGGCCCGCTTCCTCGCCGGCCTTCATCAGCTGCTCGCGCAGCGAATTGGCGGCGGCCTCGGCGCGCTTCTCCGTATCGCTCAGGATGCGGCCGACTTCGGCGAACGAGCTCTGGATGCCGCCGCGCAGGTTGCCGGCGATGAGGTTGGAACGTTCCTCGGCGCGGCTGAAGGCGCCCTCGACCATGCCTTCGAGCGACTGCATGGTCTTCTCGATCTCTTCCGAGCGCTGCACGAGGCCGACGGAGAGCGAACGCAACGCATCCTGGCGTTCTTCCAGCGTCGAGACGAGGTTGGACTGGGCGGCGGCGAGCAGGTCGGAGGCCTGCGACAGGATCTTCGAATGATCCTCGAAGCGCCCGACGATGCTGCCGATCTGGGACAGCGTGCCGGCGGAGATGTCGGACAGGCGATCAACCTTGCCCTCGAGCAGGCGCGACGTGGTGGACACCATGTCGGAAGCGCGCTCGGCGGAGGTGGAGAAGCGCTCGGCCGTGCTCGTCAGGCGGCCGTCGATGGCACCGAGCGTCTGGCTCGCCGCGTCGACGATGCCGGCGATCGCGCCGTTGCTTTCCGAAAGGCGGGCGATCAGGCTTTCGACATTGGCCGCAAGGCCGCTTTCGATCTCGCGCATCGTGCCGGCGGCTTCTTCCGTGCGGCTGGTGATGGCGGCGAGCGTGTCGGCCGTGCGGGCGGAGATCGCGTTGATGAGCGCGGCGTTCTCGTTGCGCAGGCGTTCGGCGCTTTCGCGGGCAACGCCGCTGATGCGCTCGGCCGCGTCGCGGGCGACCCCGCCGATGCCCTCGGCAGCCTCCCGGCCGACGGTGGCATAGCTGTCGATGACGGGGCGGGCCTCCTCGTCGATCAGGCGGGCGAGCTCCTCGGTGCGGCTTGCCAGCATGGAGTTGAGCTCGCGGGTGCGCTCGTCGAGCGTCGAGCGGATGGAGGCGCCGCGCGCCTCCAGCGCCTTCTCGACGTCGCCGAGGCCGGCGCGCAGCGACTGGGCCTGGTCGGCGAGGCGGCTTTCCGTCTCGGCGAAGCGGGCGACGGCGGTCGAGGTGGTTTCCTCGACGGCGCGGGCGAAGGCTTCGTTGCGGGCCGACAGGTTGCCGGCGAACTCCTCGCCCGTACGGGCGATGTTTTCGGCGGCGCGCTGGGCTTCCGCGCCCATTTCCTGGGCCGCGCGGGAAACCGCGCCGCGCAGCGAGGAGCTGAGGCTGGCGAATTCCTCGCCGGTCTTGGCGAGCGACTGGGCCGAGCGGATCGCTTCGGCATCCATGTCCTGGGCGGCTTGCGAAACGGCATCGCGCAGCGTCGCGGCGAGGCCGGCGGCCTTGCCGTCGATCGTGCGGTTGACGTTGTCGAGACCGATGGTCAGCGCCCGGTCCATCGTGCCGAGACGTTCCTCGATGCGGCCGGTCTTCTCGTCGATCGTGCCGGCAATGCGCTCGGCGGCCTCGCCGGTGACGCGTTCGATGTCGCCGGTGCGGGCCGTGAGCGTGCTGTCGATGCGTTCGGCCGCTTCCCCGGCGATGCGGGCGATCTCGCCGGCGCGGTTCGCCAGCGTGCCGTCGATGCGCTCGGCCGCCTCGCCGACGGCGCGGCTGATCTCGTCGGCGCGGTTGACGAGGGCGCCGTCGATGCGCTCGGCGGCATTGCCGACGGTCGTCTCGATCTGGCTTGCCCGGTTGAGGAGCGTGCCTTCGAGGCGTTCGGCGGCTTCGCCGACGGTGCGGCTGATTTCGTCGACCCGGCCGACGAGGGCGCCGTCGATGCGTTCGGCGGCGTTGCCGACCGTCAGCTCGATCTGCGTCGCGCGGGCCAGCAGCGTGTCGTCGATGCGATCGGCGACCTGGCCCACGACGCGGTTGATCTCGTCGACGCGGCCCACGAGGACACCATCGATGCGTTCGGCGGCATTGCCGACCGTCATCTCGATCTGGGTGGCGCGGGCGATCAGCGTGTCGTCGATGCGGTCCGCCGCTTCCCCGGCAACGCGGGCGATCTGGTCGGCGCGGCTTGCCAGCGCGCCGTCGATGCGCTCGGCGGCTTCGCCGGTGACGCGCTCGATATCGCCGATGCGGCCGGAGAGGGCGCCTTCGATGCGCTCGGCAGCGCTGGCGCTGAGGCGCTCGATGTCGCCGACGCGGCCGGAAAGCGCGGCGGCGATGCGCGCCGTCGTCTCGTCGCCGATGCGCTCGACCTCGGCCATCGGCCGGGAGAGGGCGTCGGAGACGCGCAGCGAGACGTCGCCGCCGATGCGGTCGAGGTCGGTGAGGCGTTCCGACAGGGTGTCGGAAATACGCGAGGCGGCGGTGTCGACGAGGCCGGAGACGTGGTCGACGCTGTGCTCGATGCGGGCTTCCAGCTTGCCGAGATTCTCCTCGAGGCGGCTGCCTGTCGTGTCGAAACGGTTGGCGACGTTGTCGACCGTCTGTTCCATGCGGTTGCCGAAGGTGTCGGCCGCGTGAACGATCTTCGCGGAGGTTTCGACCAGGCGTTCGGCAACGGCGCCGACGCTTTCGCGCACGCGCTGGTCGAGCAGGGCGCCGCTGCCGTCGATGGTGCGGCGGAGGGCCTCCTCGTGCTGTTCCATCGACAGTTCCAGCATGCCGGCGCTGGTGGCGATCGAGGTGCCGATCGTGGTCACCTGGTCGTTCAGCGTCTCGGCGAGCTGGTTGCGGCCCTCGCTGATGGCGAGGTTGATCGCGTCGATGCGGTCGTCGAGCGTCGCGCGGATCTCGTCATGGGTGGAGGCGAGCGAACCGGCGAGCGTCGAGGCGCGGCCCGAGAGCTGTTCCATCGACAGTTCCAGCATGCCGGCGCTGGTGGCGATCGAGGTGCCGACGGAGGCGACCTGGTCGTTCAACGTCTCGGCGAGCTGGTTGCGGCCCTCGCTGAAGGCGAGGTTGATCGCGCCGATGCGGTCGTCGAGCGTCGCGCGGATCTCGTCGTGGGTGGAGACGAGCGAACCGGCGAGCGTCGAGGCGCGATCCGAGAGCTGCTCCATCGACAGTTCCAGCATGCCGGCGCTGGTGGCGATCGAGGTGCCGATGGTGGCGACCTGGTCGTTCAGCGTTTCGGCGAGCTGGTTGCGGCCCTCGCTGATGGCGAGGTTGATCGCGTCGATGCGGTCGTCGAGCGTCGCGCGGATCTGCTCATGGGTGGAGACGAGGGAGCCGGCCAGTTCCGACGCGCGGCCGGAGAGCTGTTCGGCGATGTTGGCGGCGCGGCCGGAGAAGGCCTCGGCGAACTCGGCCGCCTGGCCGTGCAGGACGCCCGTGAGCTGCTGGTTGCCCTCGGACAGGACCGTCTCGACGCGGTCTGCCGCCGCATCGATCGCGGACTGCATGGCGCCGGCGCTGTTGGACAGAACCGATGCGAGATTGGCCGTGCGGCCGGTGATGGCGTCGTCGATCTGGCGGGCGGCGCCCGTCAGGGCGTTTTCGACCCGGCTGGCGGCCGCGCCGACGGACTGTTCGAGCTGGCTGCCGGTCTCGTTCAGCATGGAGGAGAGGGCGGCGGTGCGCTCGGAAAGCGCGCCGTCGATGCGGTTGTGGCTGGCGGCGATCGTCGAGGAGATCTCGTCGGCGCGGGCACCGAGCGCGTCTTCCATGCGGGCCTGGGCGGCCTCGATGCCGCTGGCAATCGCGGTGCTGCGGGAATCCAGCGCCTCCGTCAGGCGGCGCTCGCTGCCCGAAATGCTCTCCACCAGCGCGCTGGCGCGGGCGCCGAGCGCCTCTTCCATGCGGGCCTGGGCGGCCTCGATGTCGGTGGCGATCGCCGAGCCGCGGGAATCCAGCGCCTCCGTCAGGCGGCGTTCGCTGCCCGAAATGCTTTCCGCCAGCGCATCCGCGCGGCTGCCGAAGCCGCTCTCGATGCGGTTCTGCACCTCGGCGAGACCGCCGAGCAGGGCCGCGGACTTTTCCGACAGGACCGCGCCCATGCGCTCATGCGCACCGCTGACGGCGCTGGAGATGGCGTCGGCATGGCCGGAAACGGCGTTTTCGATGACTTCCTGGCTGGTGGCGAGCGTGGTCGCGAGCGCAAAGGACTGGTCGGTGAGCGTGCTGCCGAGGCGCTCGATGCTGGAGGTGAGGATGCCGTCCATCGCCTCGCGGCCGCTGGCGACCGTCTCGTTGATGCGCGCGAGGCTTTCCATCAGCTTGCTGTCGAGCGAGCCGGCGCGCTGGTCGAAGGCCTGGGCGAACTCTTCCACGCGCTGGTCGAAGGCGCCGGAGACCCGGCCGACGGTCGCCTGCATGCGCTCGTCGAAGAAGCCGGTGCGCAGGTCGAGGTCCATGACCGTGTCGTCGGCGGCGTTCTTGAGGCTCTGGCGGAACTGCGCGCCCTTCTCGTCGAGCGCGGCGTTCATCGCCTGGAGAACGTCGTCGAGGCCGCCGGTGACGGCCTGCTGGCCGATCGACAGGCTTTCGCTGATCTCGCGGGTGCGGGCGATCAGCGTCTCGTTGAGCTGCTTGGCGCGCTCGTTCAGCGCGGCGTTCAGCTTCTCGGTGTTCGTGTCGAGCGAGTTGGCGCGGGTCTCGAACTGCTGCAGGAGGTCGCGACCGCGGGAATCGAGGGTCTTGGTGAGCTGGTCGAGGCGGCTGTCGAACTCGTTGGCGAGCGCGAGGCCGGACGAGCTCAGCGTCGACAGCAGGCTGTCGGTACGGGCCGACAGCATGGCGCCGATCGTCTGCGTCGCGCTGTCGGATTTTTCCATCAGCATGGCGGCGCGGGTGTCGAGCATCGAGGCGAAGGCTTCGCCCGAGGTGGCGAGGCGCTGGGTGAGGTTGTCGCCGGCGCTTGCCAGCTCGTCCTTCAGCTGCTCGTGCGCGCCGGAGATGGAAGAGCGGATGCGCTCGGCGTGGCTGACGATGGCCTCGCGCTCGGCGCCGAGTTCCTGGACGAGGGTGCGCACGCGCATCTCGTTGTCGGAATAGCTGCGCTCAAGCGCGTTGACTTCCGAATGCACGAGGGTTTCGAGCTCGGTGGCGCGGGCGATGGTGCGCTCGATGCCTTCGTTCATCGCGGAGACTTCGCGGCGCACCGCCTGGCCGACGGCCATGATGCGGTCGCTGGCGACGGTTTCCGGCTCGGAGAGGCGGAGCGCGACCTCCGCCATGGAGCGGGCGGCGCTGCGCAGTTCCTGGGCGCGGGAAATCATGATCGCGAAGGCGAAGAACAGCATGATCGGCATGACGATGGCGACGACCATGCCGATGGCGCCGGGCAGCGCCACGAGGTCGGCGACCGAGCGGATCTGCCAGATCTCGGGCGCATAGAGAAGGTTGGCGACGCCGAGACCGCCGATGACCCAGAGCACGGACATCAGGATGGCCATGCGGATCGAGGCGCGGCCCGAGCGCACGTCCAGCGATTTCAGGATCGCGGCCGGCGTCTTGCGGGAGCCGTCGTTGGCGGGCGTGAAGGCAGGCGTCTTCGGCGCCTGCTCGGGACCGTGGCCCCGTGCGGTCTCGCCGGAAGCAGGGCGATTGGCAGGTTTTTCCTGCGTCTTGTTGGGAACGCTGTTAGCTGGTTCGGGCACATGGGCTTCCGAAGCGTCCTTCTTCGAGGGCGTCTCCGGCGCTAGATCGTCAAAGTCGATTTTCAATGCTTCTTCAAGGGCCTGGAAGGCCTTGTCGTCGATCGACTCGGTGGACTTGTTCGTCGCCATGCGGTTACGCCTCGTTACCATATCCGGGATCGGGCTTCATGCGCGCTGCCGCTGCTCAGGCGCATTCGAACCGGTCCGGTTGGTGGCCGGTCTTGCTGCATACCCTCATGGCAAGCAGCGTCCGGACCGCCGTTCATTCCAAATTCGCTCGATAGACCGAAAAGGCGAAGCGGTGTATCTCCGCCCACGGCTTATCCACCGGGACTATCCGGTCGTATCGTAGTGACACATTAGCCTGTATCACACAATTCATTGCCATCTCCCTTCGCCCGAAACTTAACAGGAAGTTAACATCGGGCGATTCTGTATCGCGATGGAAACCTTGCGAAAAAGGCAATTTTTCAGCCGTTAACCATAGTTTGCGATTCATGCCCATTTTGCGCCGTCTTTTAATCGGATAGCCGCGCCGGCCGCGCAGAATGGCTGTCCCATGTCCCTGTATGGAGCGGCGAATACACCCGTCCCGCATCGACATCTGCGTGCACCACAAGGAAACAAGCGTAAACCGCGTCTATAAGGATATTGGCAAATGGCAGCGCTCAACATCGCATTCGAGGCGCCCGACAATGCAGGCGGCATGTCCCATTCCGGGGAAAAGCCGATCGATCTGGTACATCTGGCCCGCCAGACCATGGGCGACAAGGGGCTGGAGCTGGAAGTGCTGCAGATGTTCGCACGGCAGGCCCGCGCGAGCATGAAGGAACTGGCGGCCTCGGAAGGCGCGGCGCGGAGCGCGGTCGCCCACCGTCTCAAGGGCTCCGCCCAGTCCGTCGGCGCCACCGCCGTCAGCAAGACGGCCGCGGCGCTCGAGGACAATCCGGCCGATGCCATCGCGCTGGCCGGCGTCGCCGCCGCCGTGGTCGAGGCGGAAAACTTCATCCTGAAACTCTGCCGCTGATCGCCGCAGGTCCTGCCGCGTGTCTGAAGCGCATCGCGATCCGACAGATCCGCTTCCTGCGCTTCAGGCCCTTGCTTCACCGCCCGTCGCTGCCGCAAAACCACCGCGCCCGTTGCGCGACGGGCTTTAGCGCTGCGGGAAAAGCCGGCGTCGCACCCGGACCATCCGGAACCTGCCGGGCGCGCGATGTTGACTGGGGAGGGGTTTTGTTGGAAACGTCCGCGGAAAACCGGCGGGCCGACCACCTTTCCGCCGGCCGTTCATTCGTCCGCCCGGGCAGCGCCATCGCCCGCCCCGGGCAGTCTTGAGGATCCGGAAGCCATCATGAGCAAACTCACCATCGTCGCCTTCGACGGCACGCGCCACGAACTGGATGTCGCCAACGGCTCCACGGTCATGGAAAATGCCGTGCGCAACTCGGTGCCCGGCATCGAGGCCGAGTGCGGCGGCGCCTGCGCCTGTGCGACCTGTCATGTCTATGTCGACGACGCCTGGAGCGCGACCGTCGGCCCGCCGGAAGCGATGGAAGAGGACATGCTGGACTTCGCCTACGAGGTGCGCCCGACCTCGCGGCTCTCCTGTCAGATCAAGATGTCGGATGCGCTCGACGGGCTCGTGGTCCACGTTCCCGAGCGCCAGGCCTGACATCTTTCCTTCAGACTGATTGAGGCAGCGGCCGAATCCGACCCGGGTTCGGCCGGCATTTTGTGTCTCTTCTTCGCGCATGAAGAAAAGATCGCGGGTTTCTGGGGGCTCGCAAGAATAGAAGGGCAAAAAAAGAGCCTCGCCGGTCGGTCAGGACGAGCGAGGCCAGGAGGGCGCATCGCAGGCAGGAGAGGGAGGAGACACCTGCTGCTTTGGTAAGGACGCGCCAGGAGAACCTGTTACAAACCGCTTCATGCAACTTCGGGAAGGAAAATCGTCTTCCCGTTCACTGTTGGTATAAAAATACGGCGATTTGCGGAATTGCGCTATCGCTAAAACTAACCAGTCATTTCATGCATGGAAAAGCGCCCGGGCCTTGGCCCGGTCCCGTTCCACTGAAGCTCTTCCAGGAAATACCTGCCTGCAGCGCGCGCCTTTACTCGGTGCGGTTCTTCAGCCGGTGCACCAGGAGGCGCATCATCCGGTCGTTGAAGTTCTTCGATTCGATGCGGTCGAAGCGCGCCTGGTCGGCATCGTGCTTGGAGACGGCATCGGCCGTCGCCCGGTCGACGCGCGCCTGCATGCGCTCGCAGTCGGCTTCGGGCCGCAGGGTCTTCAGCGTGCGTTCCAGGTTGCGGGCGTGGGTGCGGGCGATTTCGGCGTGGCGCTCCTCATGGCGCTTGATGTCGCTCGAAAGCGTATCCCAGATGAGCGCGAGCGACGGGGTGGCGCGCTTGCGGTTCTTCCAGCGCGGCAGGATGATCTCGGTGGAGAGGGTCACCCGCGCCTCGCCGACGGCGCAGCGGCTGCCGCGGCGCACATAGGTCACCGAGCCGCCCCATTTGATCCGGGTGGCGCCGGGATGGCGCGAGCCGCTGCGCTTCATCACCGGTCCGCGTTTCGACAGCTCCTCGTCGAGCTCGGCCGCCGTGCGCCCGCCGACGGAAAAATAGGCGAAGGATTTCGAGGTGATGGTCTCGGCGCGGGCCGGCGGGACGGCGAGGCAGGCGAGGGCGGCAAGGGCCATCAGGCGGGCGATGGTCGTCATTCAGTCAGCATTCCTTTCGCCACCGGATCGTCCGATGCACAGGCCGGCTGAAGGCGCCGGTTGAACTTCCCCCAAGCTTGGGGCATAGGCACGGCGAGCGCAACACCCTTTCCGGGATGCCGCTCGATACCCTTAACTTCAAACCCGTTGATTTAAAGCTAAGGGTGTCGGGGAGATTCTAACGTATCGTAGCGTCCCCGGCGCGCGGCGCCGTCGTTGACTGCGGGAGGAAACCGCCATGTTCTCGCCATTCGAACCCTTTCGCTGGGCGCTCGCCCATGGCCGGTCCCTGGAGCTGGGCCCGCGCGGCATTCTGATGGCGATCGTCAACGTGACGCCGGATTCCTTTTCCGACGGCGGCCGGTTCGACAGCGCCGACAAGGCCGTGGCGCAGGCCATCCTCTGTCTCGAAGAGGGGGCGGAGATCGTCGATATCGGCGGGGAATCGACGCGCCCCGGCGCCGCTGCCGTGTCGGCGGCGGAGGAGCAGGACCGCATCCTGCCCGTCATCGAGGCGCTTTCTGGCACGACGGACGCGCTCATCTCGGTCGATACCTACCGGGCCGGGACGGCGCGGCTTGCCGTTGCGGCCGGCGCCCATATCGTCAACGACGTGCACGGCCTGCAGCGCGAACCCGACATTGCCGGCATTGCCGCCGAAACCGGGGCGGGGCTCTGCATCATGCATACCGGCCGTGACCGCGAGAAGCGGCCGGATGTGGTGGAGGACCAGTATCTCTTCCTCGGCCGCTCGCTGGAGATCGCCCGGGCCGCGGGCATCGCGCGCGAGGCGATGGTGCTCGATCCGGGCTTCGGCTTTGCCAAGGATACGGAGGAGAGCCTCGAACTGATGGCGCGTTTCGGCGAGCTTTACGGCTTCGAACTGCCCATCCTGGCCGGCACGTCGCGCAAGCGCTTCGTCGGCGCCGTCACGGGGCGCGAGGCGGAAGGCCGGGATGCCGGCACGGCCGCCACCACCGCGCTGCTGCGGGCTGCCGGCGCGGCGGTCTTCAGGGTGCACGATGTCGCAATCAACAGGGATGCGCTGGCGATGGCGGATGCTATGCTCGCCGCGGGGCGCAAGGTGACGGCACGCGAGGCGCGCGCCTGACAGGCAGCCAGACAGGAAAGACCATGACCACCACCTACACGATCACGCTCAAGAACTGTGCCTTCTTCGCCCGCCACGGCCTGCACGATGCCGAGGAATTCCTCGGCCAGCGGTTCTTCGTCGACGCGGAGCTGGAGGTCAAGCCGCTGCGCCCGCTCTCCGACGACGCGATCGAATCGACCGTCGACTATGGCGTCGCCTTCCAGGAGATCGAGAAGATCGTCACCGGCCAGCGCCGCTATCTCATCGAGGCGCTGGCGCAGGAGATCGCCACCGTGCTCTGTGCCCGCTTCCCGCAGATTTCGCGCGCACGCATCACGGTGCGCAAGCCGAATGCGCCGGTGCCGGGCGTGCTGGACCATGTGCAGGTGACGGTCGATCATGCCGTTTGAGCCCTTCCGCCGGGCCGCGCTCGGCCTCGGCGGCAATATCGGCGATCCCGTGCGCGCCATGGCCGAGGCGCTGCGGGCGCTGGACGCGCGGGACGATTGCCGCGTCACGGCCGTCTCGCGGCTCTACCGCACGCCGCCCTGGGGAAAGACCGATCAGGACTGGTTCTTCAACGCCTGTGCGCTGGTCGAGACGACGCTCGCGCCCGAGCCGCTGCTCGACACCTGCCTTGCCATCGAGCGCGACATGAAGCGCGAGCGCAAGGAGCGCTGGGGCCCGCGCACCATCGACATCGATGTCCTGACCTATGAGGGCGTGGCGCAATCCGGCGGGCGGCTGGAGCTGCCGCATCCGCGCATGACGGGGCGCGGCTTCGTGCTGATGCCGCTTGCGGACGTGGCGCCCGACCTCGCGGTCGAGGGACGAACGGTGGCCTCCTGGCTGGAGGATGCGGATGTCGCGGGCATCGAGCCGGCGAGCGCCGGACCGGAATGGTGGAAGACTACTTGATCGAGCCGACGGCGATGTCGTCGAGATTGCGGTCGAGCGAGACGCCGATGACCGGCACCATCTTGTCCTCGACCTTCACCGAGATGGTGATGTTCATCTTGTTGTCGCCTTCCAGGCGCGCGATCATCGCGCCGTTCAGCTTCTGCCGGTTGATGCCGACGACCACCTTGTTGCCGTTGACCTGGCCGGAGGTGATGTCGAGGCCCTTGCCGGCGGCGCCGTCGAGGAACTTGCCCTTGTAGGTGCCGCCCGACCGGGTGATGAGGGCGGACATCGGCTGCTTGAAGACGCCGACGCGGCAGAAGCCGTCGAGCTGGATGCCGGCGCCCTTGGCCGGCGTGGTGTCGCCCGTCAGGTCGCAGGCGAACTTGGTGCCCTTGTACTTGCCCGCGACGATCTCGCCCTTGCCCTGCCAGCTGCCGGTGACCTGCTCGAAGAAGGCCTTGTCGCGCGGGCCGGCGGAGGCGGGAAGCGCGACGGCGGCGGCTGCGAGGAAGGCCGCTACGGAGACGCGGGCGATCAAAGAAGTGCGCGAGTACATGAACGATCCTTGATGGGCGACGGCCATCCGGCCTGCTTGTGTGCGACGAGATTTGCGCGAAAATGGTTAATGGACGGTTTCCGCCCGTCTTGCCCTTCGTCATTTACCCGCGGTGCAGGCCCGCAAAACCGGGGTGTTGCAACGATCCCACAGTGCTGCGGCGTCCTTTGCGCGCCGTGATTGAAGCACGGCGCCGCAGATTACGCCTCGTCGCGCCGGCCGCCCGCCATGTTCGGCGTCAGGTCGCCGATGAAATCGCCGATGCCGGGCCGTTTCAGCGCGCGGAAGGGCATGGGCCGGCAGAGGTCCATGGCGGCGATGCCGATTCGCGCCGTCATCAGGCCGTTGATGACGCCTTCGCCGAGCCGGGCGGAGAGTTTCGAGGCGAGCCCGTGGCCCAGCACCTGCTGCACCAGGCTGTCGCCCATGGCGATGGAGCCGGTGACGGCAAGATGGGCGATGACGTCGCGCATCAGCCGCAGCATGCCGATCTTGCCGGGGCGCCCGCCGTAGAGCTCCGCCATGCCGCGCACCAGCCGGCTGCTCTCGTAGATGACATAGCCGAGATCGACCAGCGCCCGCGGGCTGACGGCGGTGACGATGGAGACCCGCTTGGCGGCGCCGAGGATCAGCGCGCGCGCCTCGCGGTCGAGCGGCGCCATCAGCTCGCGCTCGGCAAGGTCGACGAGGTGGGCCGCGTCGATGATCTCGCCTTCGGTCTCGGCAAGGCGCGCGCGCCCGCGCGCCGTCTGCGGCCGGGCGGCGACGAGATGCACGAGGCGGGCGAGGATGGCACGGCCGACCGACGGGCTCGGCGAGAGGGCGGCCTCGGCGACGTCGCGCTTGAGGTCCTGCACGGCGGCGAGGCGGCGCAGGCCGATCAGCTCGCGCGCGACGAGGCCGAAGACGGCGAGGACGGCGATGGCGGCGGCGGCGACGGCAAGATAGCCGAGCCAGTCGTTGCGGCTGAAGAGATCGCGGATCAGCGCATCGACCCAGAGGCCGATGGCGAGCGAGACGAGGAGCCCGAGCGCGCCGAGGGCGATGCGGCCGAGCGTCAGGCGGCGCTTGCGCGGGGTTGCGACCGGCGGCGTCAGGTCCGGCAGGTCGGCGGTGGTGGCGATGAAGGGATCCTCGGCATCCGGCGTCAGCGTGACGGCGTCGTCGAAGGCGGCGGGAGCACGGGGCTTCGTGCGCTCGGGCGGCTGCGGGGAGCCGGCGGGCAGCGAGAAGGCGGCGGGCTTGCGCGGGCGGTCGTTCATGCGAGCCGGTCTCCGATCAGGTATTGCAGCGCGCGGTCGAGGCGGATGTGCGGCACGGAGAGCTTCAGGCCGCCGCCCGTCTCCTCGATATGCGGCGGGCGGAAGCGCACGAAGTTCAAGAGATGCGGCGCCTCACCTTCAGGCAGGGATTCAAGTTCCTTGAAAAGCGAATCCGGATCCTTCGGCAAGTCCCCGGGAAATATGGCTGTTTTCCGTTCGCCGTCAAAAATCTCGCCGTTGATCCGCTCGCCGGCCATGGGCACGCCGACGATGACCGGCAGGTCCTCGCCTTCGTGCTTGACGGTCGCCTCGCGGGTGGCGCGCACGGACGCGAGCGCCATCACCTCGATGCCGGCGCCGCTCATGCCGATGCGCTCGATGGCGCGCTCGACGAGGCGGCGGGTGACGGCTTCCAGCCGCGCATGGCTCTCGTGGTGCAGGTGGTCGGCCTTGGTGGCGGCAATCACGATGCGGTCGATGCGGCGCGTCACGAAGGAGGAGAGGAAGCTGTTCGCGCCGGCGCGGAAACAATCGAGCACGTCGCCGAGCGCGCGCTCCAGGTCATGCACGGCCTCGGCGCCGCGGTTGATCGCCTGCAGGGCGTCGATCAGCACGATCTGCCGGTCGAGCCGGGCGAAGTGCTCGCGGAAGAACGGGCGCACCACATGCGTCTTGTAGGCCTCGTAGCGGCGCTCCATCATGGCATGCAGCGATCCCCTGGCGGGGTGGCCTTCCTGAAGGTTCGGCAGCGGCGCGAAGGTGAGGGCGGGCGAGCCTTCGAGATCGCCGGGCATCAGGAAACGGCCGGGCGGCAGGGTGGAGAGCGAGCGCTCGTCGGATTTGCAGGCCTTCAGGTAGGCGGTGAACGCTTCCGCCAGCGTGCGCGCCGTCGCTTCCTCGGCTTCGGCGGCAGGGTCCATGGTGGCCGACAGCGCCAGCCAGTCGCGCGCCAGCTCCGCGCGGATGCCGGACTGCGCCAGCGCCACGGTGTTCGCGCTGAAGGCGCGGAAATCCTGCGCGAGCAGCGGCAGGTCGAGCAGCCATTCGCCGGGATAGTCGACGATGTCGATCGACAGCCGTCCGGGCGAGAAGAGGCGCCCCCAGCCGGAGGCGCTCTCATAGTCGAGCGTCAGGCGCAATTGCGATATGGCGCGGGTCGAATCCGGCCAGAGGCGGTCGGCGACCAGCGCGCGGATATGGTCTTCGTACTGGAAGCGCGGCACGGCGTCGTCCGGCTGCGGCTCCAGCCGGATTTTTGACACGCGCCCCGAGCGCCCCGCCTCGAACAGCGGCAGGCGGCCGCCGTTCAGGAGATTGTGCACGAGCGAGGAGATGAACACGGTCTTGCCGGCGCGCGACAGGCCCGTCACGCCGAGGCGGATCGACGGGTTGACGAGATTGGTGGCGCGGCCGGTCAGCGCGTCGAGCGCGAGCAGGGCTTCGTCGGTCAGGGTGGTCAGGCTAGGGGGCAAGGTCTCTTTCCAGCATCGAAGGCGATATAGGAAACGAAATCCGGCGGAAAAAGAGGCCGGCCCTTTCGCTCAAACCATGTCGCGCACACGTCCGTAGCGGTTTTGCGCCAATGCGATGCGGAAAATCAAGGTGTGCGCCGGGAAGATCGCGATGCGCGTCAGTGCGCCGGGCGCGGCGTCATGAAGCCGGCAAGGCAGGCGCCGCGATAATCGTCCTCGGTCGGGCGCTCGTCGAAATCGAGGATGGCGAGGCCCGCCGTCGGATAGCCGAAGGGCGCGGCGGTCTCGGCGATCTCCTTGCCGACGAGGCGGTGGAAGAATTCCTCGATCATCGGATTGTGGCCGACGATCATCACGGCGCTCTCCTGCCGCTCCGCGAAGGCGAGTTCGGCATAGGTATCGACCGAGCCGGAATAGAGGGAATCGACATAGTCGATCGTCAGTTCCTCGCTGACCGAGCGGTGGAAGGGCTCGGCGGTCTGGCGGCAGCGCGTGGCGGTGGAGGAGATGATGAGGTCCGGCCGGTAGCCCTGGTCGGCCGCCTCCTCGGCGATCACCTCGGCTTCGGCAAAGCCGTCGTCGTCGAGGGCGCGGTCGAAATCCGACTGGCCGGGCCCGGCCCAGGCGGCGCGGGCGTGACGAAGGATGTAGAGCCGGAAGGCCGGCGTGCCGAGAGATGCCAAGTGTGTCCTCCATCCGCCTGCGGCAGATGATCCGTGCCGCGCTCCGACTTCATGTCCGTCCTTGCCGGAAAGATCAACCGGTTTTGCGCGCGGGCGTGTTCACGATCGTGTCGGATGCCGCCCGGTAGGCCAGCGTGTCCTCCAGCCGCTCGGGCCTTGCGAAATAGTAGCCCTGCATCATGCGGCAGCCGAGACCGCGCAGCGCCGCGACCTGCTCGTGGGTCTCCATGCCCTCGACCACGCAGACGCAGCCGATGTTGCGGGAAAGGTCGACGATCGTCTTGACGATGCTGCGGCTGAGTTCGTTCGTGGCGATATCGACGATGAAGCCGCGGTCGATCTTGATCTTGGTGAGCGGCAGCTTGTGCACATAGCTGAGGCTGGAATGGCCGGTGCCGAAATCGTCGAGCGCAATGCCGATGCCGCGCTCGGCGAAACGGCGGATATTGTCGGCGGCGAGCGTGAAGTTGCGCATGACGGCCGTCTCCGTCACCTCGATGTCGAGGCGGGCGGGATCGACGCCGCTTTGCGCGATGATCTCGAGAAGCGCATCGACCGTCCTGTTGGAGACGACATCGCGGGTCGACAGATTGACGGAGAGGCGGATGTGGTCCGGCCAGCTCCGCGCCGCCGCCAGCGCCTTCTCCATCACGAACTCGGTCAGCCGGCCGATGATGCCGGCCCGTTCGGCGGCACGGATGAAGATACCGGGCGGCACGGTGCCGAGGACCGGGCTTTCCCAGCGGGCCAGCGCCTCATAGGCGGAAATGCCGTTCGTGTCCGCGTCGACCATCGGCTGGAAGACGAGGTACATCTCCTTCTCGAAGTCGGCGGCGCGCAGCGCCTGCTGGATGCGGCCCTGCTCGTTGATCTCGGCCTCGTGCTCGGCGGAGAAGACGACCGTCGTGCCGCGAAAATTCTGCTTGGCGAGGTAGAGGGCGAAATCGGCGCGGTCGAAGAGCCGGTCGGCCGTGGTACCGGCCTCGCCGAGGATCGAGATGCCGAGCGAGCCGGAGACCCGCGCCGCCTGGCCGTTGAAGACATAGGGTTCCTGAAGCGCGGCGCAGATCTCGTCGCCGAGCGCATGGAGCCGCTCCGCGCTGGCCGGGCCCTCGAAGACGATGCCGAACTCGTCGCCGCCGAGGCGGGCCGGGAAAAGACCCCGGCCGGCAAAGGCCGTGAGCCGCTCGCCGACCTCGACGAGCAGCTTGTCGCCGATGCCGTGGCCGAACGTGTCGTTGACCGGCTTGAAACCGTCGAGGTCGATCAGGCCGAGGGCAAGGCCCGTGCGGTTCTTCTCCGCCCGCGCGATCCGCGTTTCGAGCTCGGCGCGGAACTGGCGACGGTTGGGCAGGTTGGTCAGGCTGTCGAGATTGGCGAGGCGATGGTTCTCGTCGCTGAGGCGCTGGGTTTCCGCCTGGCGCGCCGTCAGCTCCTTCTGCGACCGGATGAGGGCGCCGAAATCCCGGTAGTAGGTGAAGAGGATGAACACCATGGCGACCGTGACGAGCGCGACGTTGAGCGCGAGCGCGGTGAAGACCGGATTGCCGGAGGTGCCGAAGAAGACCGTGAACGGTCCGAGCACGATGGCCGTCAGCGCCAGCGCGGCGGCGCGCAGGTGCATCAGGCAGAAGATGCAGCCGACGACCGTGTTGGCGATGTAGAAGGCGACATGGGACTGCTGGTAGGCGTCGCCATAGGGATAGAGGCTGAGCGACCAGGCGCAGAAGCCGGCGCCGAGCAGCGCGGTCAGGCGATAGGTCGAACGCAGCCGGCCGACCGCCTCTTCATGGGTGTAGCGCCGGTTTCGGCTGAACCACCAGTGCACGAGGCGAAACAGGCTGACGGCATAGAGTGCGCCTGGAATGTAAAGGGTGAGATAGGCGGGGGCCGCGCCGAAATGGGTGATGGTGAGGGCGACAGTATTCGTCACGAGCATGAAGTAGAGCAGCGGCACCTGCTTGGTAAAAGCGGCAAGCTGCGCCTGGACGAGCTCCGGATTGCCGGATTCGATCGAAAGAATGGCCTTCGTCCTGCTGAACATCGATGCGTGCTCCTGCCCTTGCGGTTAGAGAGAAGCACGAGTTGCTAAAATAAGTCTGAATCCGCGGGCGAACAGGCTCGCGAAAGAAAATCGTCCTATCCTCCATAGCTGATCGCGAGTCCATGCCTATATTTGCGGCAGGACGACACGCGAGGCAGGCGATCCGGCGCCCTTTCGGCTATAGTGCGGGGATGTTGGTGGCCGGTTTCGCCATCCTGTTGTAATCTTGATGAAATATTCGTCTGGCAAGGTTCAAAAAAGAGGCATGCGCGAAAAACCGTGGGTAAGTTCCTGCACACTTGAAACACGCTACCCGTGGGGATATACAGCGCGCCTTGAGATGTTCTTCAGGAGAATCGCGTTGAGTGAGAAGATCGATCTTAGCAATTTCGTCCTCGACGAGGACGATGAATTCATGAACGCAAACCAGCGGGCTTACTTTCGAGCGAAGCTGAACGCCTGGAAAAACGACATCCTGCGCGAAGCGCGCGAAACCCTCGACCATCTGGCAGAAGAAAGCGCCAACCATCCGGATCTTGCGGACCGGGCGTCTTCGGAAACCGACCGTGCCATCGAACTTCGGGCACGCGACCGCCAGCGCAAGCTGATCTCCAAGATCGATGCGGCGCTGCAGCGTCTCGACGAAGGCACCTACGGCTACTGCGAGGAAACGGGCGAACCGATCGGCCTCAAGCGTCTCGACGCCCGCCCGATCGCCACGCTTTCGATCGAGGCGCAGGAGCGCCACGAGCGTCGGGAGAAGGTGTATCGCGACGAGTAAGCCTTTCCCGCGGATCCGAGGAGGTCCGAGGGCAGGGTTCGCGGTGATCGAACACCGGATGTTTCCGGTGCTGGCAGGCTTCGTGCTGCCCGGTGCCGGAAAAACGAAAATCAAAGCCGCTGGAACCGTCGTGTCTCCAGCGGCTTTTTTCTTGCGACAAGCGGGAAGGAGCCGCCTTACGCCTTGCGGTTGGCGGCGATTTCGCCGAGCAGGCGCGCCATTTCCGCTTCCGTTTCCTCGCGGCTCTTCGCGGGAGTTTGCCCGTGGCCGATCGTTGCGGCGGTCTGCGTCGGGTTGAGCGTCGGCTGGGCGGCCGTGCGGGCTGTGGTGCTCGATGCGGCCGTGCTGGCCATCTCGGCTTCGAGGATCTTTTCGAATTCGCTGACGAGGGCCGGATTGTCGGCAAGCTGGGATGTCGGCTTGGCGAGCGTCGGGTTGGCGATGGGGCGCTGCACCGCCTGGCCGGCGGTCGCCTGCGCGGTGGTCGTTGCCGTCGCCGTCGCCATGGATTGCGGCAGGACACGCTGGCGGTTCTGTTCGAGCACGTCCTCGATGCGGCGCTCCGGCGCGCGCTGCTGGAGGCCCGTCTGCGCCTGCTGGGCCGTCTGGACCGGCTGGGCGACGGTCTGTGCCGGGGTGGTGCGGGGGGCGACGTCTTCGTCGCCGGCATAGAGCACCTTGGCCATGGACGAGACGCCCTCCGGGGTTGCCGCGGGGCGGCGCTCCGCGGTGCCGGTGGTCGCCGCGACCGCGCCGGCCGAAGCGGCCGTGCGGGCCGCGTCTAGGGTCTCGGCCGTCTTCACCGGCGTTTCGTGCCGCACCGGCGCGGGTTCGGCGCGCTCGGTCTTCTGCCCGGCCCTTTCGGCGGCGGGCTGGGCGCTTTCGGCCGATGCCAGGGCGATGCGCGTCTCGATGACGATGTCGGTCGGGCCGCCGATCATCAGGAGGTGTTCCACGTCGTCCCGGCGCACCAGCACGAGGCGGCGGCGCGTGTCGATCGCCGCGGCATCGAGCACGGCAAGGCGCGGCGCGCGGTTGCGCCCGCCGCGGATGAAGGGCGAGGAGGGGCGGCCCCGGATGATCCAGAGCACCAGCGCGAGGCAGAGCAGGCCGAGCAGCACCACCACCGCGGCGATGACGAACTTCGTGCCGTTCTCTGCGAGGATCTCCTGGAACATGGCGCGGTCACTCCTTCTCGGCACTTTGGCTCGGCACTTTGGCTCGGCAGTTTGGCCTGTTGGCCGACGGGCTGCATTTGACGGCTTTTCCCGGGCTCCTACAAGCGCGGCGCACCGGTTGTCCAGCGCGTATTGCCGTCGTCATCGTCGCGCAAGTATGGCAGGCTAGGAGAATTGCCATGCCCTGGCCCGGAATATTCCCTGTGAATTCGTGGCCTTGCTTTCCCTCGACGGCTTTTTGCGCTTCCCTCGTGCGGATAAACATGATTCTGGCATCGGGTTCGGGTCAAGCGCAAGGCCCGCACTGTTGCAGACGAGGGATTGATGACGACGATGAAGCGGCCGGACGGGGATGATGTGCCGATCGTGGACCGCGGCGTGCGGCCGGCGGTGGCGCTGCGTGTGGTGCTGCTCGCGATCGTGCTGGCGGCGTCGGCCGGGGCGTTCATCGTCTTCAAGAACCAGCTCGACAACGAGCTCGTGCTCGGGGTTCTCGGCGTCCTCGCCATGGCCGGCATCTTCTTCGTCGTTTCCGCGCTGATCGGCTTCATCGAGGTCATGCCGCAGGCGACGCGCTCGGACGAACTGGCGCGCGCCTTCCTCGATTCCCATCCCGACGGCACGGTCGTCACCGACCGCAAGGGCCGCGTCGTCTACGCCAATGCCGCCTATGGCGCACTGACGGGTGCGAATGGCGCGGCCGAAGTGCTGACGCTCGAAACCCTGCTGTCACGCAATCGCGATGCGACCGAGGCCGTCTACCGCCTGACGAACGGCCTGCACGAGGGCAAGGAGGGGGCGGAGGAGTTCCGCGTCCCCAAGTCGCTCAACCCGGCTGCCTCGGGCGGTTCCGGCGCGCAGTGGTACCGCCTCAAGGCGCGCATCCTGCCGAACCGTGACAAGCCGAAACAGCCGCTCTACATCTGGCAGATCTCCAACATCACCTCCGAGCGGGACGACCAGGAGCGCTTCTTCAAGGAGTTGCAGAACGCCATCGACTATCTCGACCACGCGCCGGCCGGCTTCTTCTCCGCCGGCCGCAAGGGCGAGATCGTCTACCTGAACGCGACGCTTGCCGAATGGCTCGGCATCGACCTGGCCAAGTTCCACCCCGGCTCGCTGTCGATCGCCGAGGTGGTGGCGGGCGAGGGGCTGGCGCTCATCCAGTCCGTGCAGGCCGAGCCCGGCCTGAAGCGCACGGAAATGCTCGACCTCGACCTGCGCAAGACCAACGGCCAGAGCCTGCCGGTGCGCATCGTGCACCGCGTTTCAACGACGCGCGACGGGGCGCCGGGCGAAAGCCGCACCATCGTTCTCGCGCGCGAGGAGGGCAGCGCGAACGACCAGTCCGCCTCGATCGCCTCCATGCGTTTCACGCGCTTCTTCAACAACACGCCGATGGCGATCGCCTCGGTCGACGGCGACGGCCGGATCCTGCGCACCAATGCGCCGTTCCTGAAACTCTTCTCGGGTGTCGTCTCGCGCGACGATATCGACCGCGGCGCCAAGCTCGAGACCATCGTGCACGAGACGGACCGCCTGCGCCTGCAATCGGCGCTCGACGCGGCGAAGGACCGGCAGGGCGACATCGCGCCGCTCGATTCGCTGCACCCGGCCGATGACGGCCGGCATTTCCGCTTCTATGTGAACGCCGTCATCGACCAGAGCGACGAGGCGCCGGAGGAGGCGGCCATCGTCTATGCCGTCGAGATCACCGAGCAGAAGGCGCTCGAGACGCAGATGGCGCAGACGCAGAAGATGAACGCGGTCGGCACGCTCGCCGGCGGCATCGCGCACGACTTCAACAACGTTCTGACGGCGATCCTGCTTTCCTCCGACCACCTGCTCCTGTCCGCCCGCCCGTCCGATGCGAGCTTTGCCGATCTCATGGAGATCAAGCGCAATGCCAACCGGGCGGCCGTGCTGGTGCGCCAGCTGCTCGCCTTCTCGCGCAAGCAGACGATGCGCCCGACGGTGCTGAACCTCACCGACGTCATCGGCGACCTGCGCATGCTCGTCGACCGCATGACCGGAACCAACGTCAAGATCGACGTCGAGTACGGCCGCGATCTCTGGCCGGTGAAGACCGACCTCGGCCAGTTCGAGCAGGTGCTGATCAACCTTGCGGTGAACGCCCGCGACGCCATGCCGGAGGGCGGCACGATCACCTTCCGCACCCGCAATGTGGAGGCCGAGGAGGCGGCGGCGCGGAACCTGCGCGACCTGCCGCCGGGCGACTATGTGGAAGTGGAAGTGGCCGACCAGGGCACCGGCATTCCGCCCGAGATCATCGACAAGATCTTCGAGCCCTTCTTCACGACGAAGGAGGTCGGCAAGGGCACCGGGCTCGGCCTCTCCATGGTCTACGGCATCGTCAAGCAGTCCGGCGGCTACATCTATCTCGATTCCGAGGTCGGCCGGGGCACGACCTTCCGCATCCTCATGCCGCGCCACACCGAAGAGGCGGTGCCGGCGGAGGCGACCGGCGATGCGCGCGCGCTGCCGCAGGCGGGTGACCAGCCGGCGGCCGTGGCCACGCAGGCGGCGGACAAGGAGCCGCGCGACCTTACCGGCGGTTCGGCCGTGGTGCTGCTCGTCGAGGACGAGGAGGCCGTGCGCCGCGGCGGCAAGCGCATGCTGGAGACGCGCGGCTATACCGTGCACGAGGCCGGTTCCGGCGTGGAAGCGCTCGACATCATGGAAGAGCTGAACGGCGCCGTCGACATCGTCGTCTCCGACGTGGTCATGCCCGAGATGGACGGCCCGTCGCTGCTGCGCGAGCTGCGCAAGTCCTATCCGGACCTCAAGTTCATCTTCGTCTCCGGTTATGCGGAGGACGCCTTCGCCCGCAACCTGCCGGCGGACGCCAAGTTCGGCTTCCTGCCGAAGCCCTTCTCGCTGAAGCAGCTCGCCGAGGCCGTGCGGGAAATGCTCGACGCCTGAGCGCCTTCCCGCTCGCCGTACGCCCTCGGGGCAGAGCCACGCAAGGAAAATGAAGACCGCGTCGGCGGATGCGGCCAAGCCGCTGACAACGTCCGCAAACCTTTCCTTCGTCATGGTCGGGCTTGACCCGACCATCCACAAACCGTTGAAAAGAATGGATCCTCGGGTCAAGCCCGAGGATGACGGAGTATTGGGAGCGAGTTTGTCATCAAGCTGAACGCATCGGCAGATGCGGTTTTTTCCTTGCCCGTCGATCATGGTCAATGGTCGGTTAACCGCTTGCCGCTAGTGTCGAACCCGTATTGCGTATCGGGGCTGCCTTGCATGTGGACCAAACACCATAAGAAGCGGAAATTCGGCCGGCTGGCTCTGCCGGTAATTACAGTCGCATTCCTCTCCTACTTCGGTTATCATTCCGTCCATGGCGACTTCGGTCTCAGGGGGATGGAGGAGTTCGAACGGCAGAGAGTGACGCGCCAGGCGCGTCTGGACGTCCTCGTGCGGCAGCGCCAGACCCTGGAAAAAGAGGTGGCCCTGATGAGCGACGGCTCGCTCGAGCGCGACATGCTCGACGAAAAGGCACGCTCCTATCTCAACATGTCCAGAGCCGACGAAATCGTGATTTTCCACTGAGAAAGTCGATTAACCGAAATCTGGTTAATCGTAAATCTGCCTTACTAATCAGTGGTTTGCAAAGAATATAAGCCATGCATTTATGGCATTGCTGAGGCGGACTTTCTCCCCTATGGTTTCCTTCAAGAGGCAAACATAGGGAGGAACGAATGGCTCCGCGTAAAACCGCGTCCACGTCCAGCCGCAAAACCGCGGCAAAGCCTGCAAAGAAAGACTTCACCGGCGGCACGATTGCCGAATTCTCCAAGGAAGACGATCTTCATGCCTACCGCGAGATGCTGCTGATCCGGCGTTTCGAGGAAAAGGCCGGCCAGCTCTATGGCATGGGCTTCATCGGCGGCTTCTGTCACCTTTACATCGGCCAGGAAGCGGTCGTCGTCGGCATGCAGCTGGCGCTGAAGGAGGGTGACCAGGTCATCACCGGCTATCGCGACCATGGCCACATGCTCGCCTGCGGCATGAGCGCGCGCGGCGTGATGGCGGAGCTGACCGGACGCCGCGGCGGCCTTTCCAAGGGCAAGGGCGGCTCCATGCACATGTTCTCCAAGGAGAAGCATTTCTACGGCGGCCACGGCATCGTCGGTGCGCAGGTCTCGCTCGGCACGGGCCTCGCCTTCGCCAACAAGTACCGCGGCAACGACAATGTCTCGCTCGCCTATTTCGGCGACGGCGCGGCCAACCAGGGCCAGGTCTACGAGAGCTTCAACATGGCTTCCCTCTGGAAGCTGCCGGTCATCTACATCATCGAGAACAACCGCTACGCCATGGGCACCGCCGTCTCGCGCGCCTCGGCCCAGACGGACTTCTCGCAGCGCGGCGCGTCCTTCAACATCCCGGGTTTCCAGGTCGACGGCATGGATGTGCGCGCGGTCAAGGCCGCTGCCGACGAGGCCGTCGAGCACTGCCGCTCCGGCAAGGGCCCGATCATCCTCGAAATGCAGACCTACCGCTACCGCGGCCACTCCATGTCCGACCCGGCGAAGTACCGCTCGAAGGACGAGGTGCAGAAGATGCGGTCCGAGCACGACCCGATCGAGCAGGTGCGCGCCCGCCTTCTGGAAAACAAATGGGCAAGCGAGGACGACCTCAAGCAGATCGACAAGGACGTCCGTGACATCGTCGCCGACAGCGCCGATTTCGCGCAGGCCGATCCGGAGCCGGATGCATCCGAACTCTACACCGACATCCTGCTGTAATCCGGGGAGGGACACCAATGCCAATCGAGATTCTCATGCCCGCCCTGTCTCCGACCATGGAGGAGGGCACGCTCTCCAAGTGGGTCAAGAACGAGGGTGACGCCGTCAAGTCCGGCGACGTGATCGCCGAAATCGAAACCGACAAGGCGACGATGGAAGTCGAGGCCGTCGACGAAGGCGTGATCGGCAAGATCCTGATCGCCGCCGGCACCGAGGGCGTCAAGGTGAACACGGCGATCGCCGTGCTCCTGCAGGACGGCGAGAGCGCCGATGCCATGGCTGTGCCGAAGGCTGCGGAAAAGCAGGCCGAGGCCGCCGGCCCGAAGGTGGAAGAGGCGGAAAAGCCGACCCAGCAGGGCTCCGCCGCCGCACCGGTTCCGGCGCAGCCGAAGGGCGAAGTCGCCGCCGATCCGGATATCCCGGCCGGCACCGAAATGGTATCGACCACCGTGCGCGAGGCGCTGCGCGACGCCATGGCGGAAGAGATGCGCCGCGACGAGGACGTCTTCGTCATGGGCGAGGAAGTCGCCGAATACCAGGGCGCCTACAAGGTCACGCAGGGCCTCCTGCAGGAATTCGGCGCCCGCCGCGTCATCGACACCCCGATCACCGAGCACGGCTTTGCCGGCGTCGGCGTCGGTGCGGCGATGACGGGCCTCAAGCCGATCGTCGAGTTCATGACCTTCAACTTCGCCATGCAGGCGATCGACCAGATCATCAACTCCGCCGCCAAGACGCTCTACATGTCCGGCGGCCAGATGGGCGCGCCGATCGTCTTCCGCGGCCCGAACGGCGCGGCGGCGCGCGTCGCCGCCCAGCACTCGCAGTGCTACGCCGCCTGGTACAGCCATATTCCGGGCCTCAAGGTGGTCATGCCCTACACGGCGGCCGATGCGAAGGGGCTCCTGAAGGCGGCCATCCGCGATCCGAACCCGGTCATCTTCCTCGAAAACGAAATCCTCTACGGCCAGAGCTTCGACGTGCCGAAGATGGACGATTTCGTGCTGCCGATCGGCAAGGCGCGCGTGCACAAGAAGGGCAACGACGCCACCGTCGTCTCCTTCGGCATCGGCATGACCTATGCCATCAAGGCGATCGCGGAACTGGAGAAGGACGGCATCGACGTCGAACTGATCGACCTTCGCACCATCCGCCCGATGGACCTGCCGACGATCATCGAATCCGTCAAGAAGACCGGCCGCCTCGTCGTCGTCGAGGAGGGCTATCCGCAGTCCTCCGTCGGCACCGAGATCGCGACCCGCGTCATGCAGCAGGCCTTCGACTATCTCGATGCGCCGATCCTGACGATCGCCGGCAAGGACGTTCCGATGCCCTATGCCGCCAATCTCGAAAAGCTGGCGCTGCCGAATGTCGGCGAAGTCGTCCAGGCGGTCAAAACCGTCTGCTACAAATAAGGGGAGGGCGCCGAAATGCCGATCAACATTACGATGCCCGCCCTCTCGCCCACCATGGAGGAGGGCAACCTCGCCAAGTGGCTGGTCAAGGAAGGCGACACCGTGAAATCCGGTGACGTCATCGCCGAGATCGAGACCGACAAGGCGACGATGGAGGTCGAGGCCGTCGACGAGGGCACGGTCGCCAAGATCGTCGTTCCCGCCGGCACGGAAGGCGTGAAGGTCAACAGCCTGATCGCCATCCTCGCCGCCGATGGCGAGGATGTGAGCGCCGCCGCTGCCGGCGGCGGTTCGGCGCCCAAGGCGGACGCCAAGCCCGCCGAAGCCAAGCCGGCCGAAGCCAAGGCCGAGGCGCCGAAGGACGCGGAAAAGCCGGCTGCTGCGGCCCCGGCTGCCACCGCATCCGCAGGCCCGGCTCCGGCCAAGGACGGCAACCGCGTGTTCTCCTCGCCGCTTGCCCGCCGTCTCGCCAAGGAGGCCGGCATCGACATTTCGGCGGTTTCCGGATCCGGCCCGCACGGCCGCGTGATCAAGAGCGACGTCGAGAAGGCTGCGGCCTCCGGCGGTGCCAAGCCCGCTGCCGCCGCAGCGCCGGCTGCTGCCGCATCCGCCGCCCCGGCCGCCGCGCCGAAGGGCATGTCGGACGATGCCGTGCTGAAGCTCTTCGACGAGGGCTCCTACGAGCTCGTGCCGCATGACGGCATGCGCAAGACCATCGCCAAGCGCCTGCAGGAATCCAAGCAGACGATCCCGCACTTCTACGTGTCGGTCGACGTGGAGCTCGACGCGCTGCTGGCGCTGCGCGCCCAGCTCAACGATTCGGCGCCGCGCAGGGAAGACAAGCCGGCCTACAAGCTTTCGGTCAACGACATGGTGATCAAGGCCATGGCGCTCGCGCTGCGCGACGTGCCGGACGCCAACGTCTCGTGGACCGATACGAACATGGTCAAGCACAAGCACGCGGATGTCGGCGTCGCCGTCTCCATTCCGGGCGGCCTGATCACGCCGATCATCCGCAAGGCGGAACTGAAGACCCTGTCGGCCATCTCCAACGAGATGAAGGACCTCGGCAAGCGCGCCAAGGAACGCAAGCTGAAGCCCGAGGAGTACCAGGGCGGCACGACCGCGGTCTCCAACATGGGCATGATGGGCGTCTCGAACTTCGCCGCCGTCGTCAACCCGCCGCATGCGACGATCCTGGCGGTCGGCGCGGGCACGGAGCGGGTCGTGGTCAAGAAGGGGGAGATGGTCATCGTCAACGCGATGACGGTCACCCTCTCCACCGACCACCGCTGCGTCGACGGCGCGCTCGGCGCCGAGCTGCTCGGGGCCTTCAAGCGCTATATCGAGAACCCGATGGGGATGCTCGTCTGAGACGCTTTCCCTCCCCCTTGCGGGGAGGGTGTCCGCGCAGCGGACGGGTGGGGGTGCCGATTGGGGCAGGAACGGTGAACATGGTCTGGAATCGCGAAAAATCGAATCCGCCCAGTCGTGAAGCGGCGATGAACGCGCCGCGCCTTCGCCGCTCGATGACGGATGCGGAACGCCGCCTTTGGGCCGCGCTTCGCAAGGAATTGCCGGGCATTCCGGGAACTCATTTCCGTCGACAAGTGCCAATCGGTCGTTACGTCGCGGATTTCGTATGTCTGGGCAGGAGGCTCGTTATCGAGGTCGACGGTGAAATCCATGCCGATGCGGGACGGAAAAGACGAGATGTCGAGCGGGAGGCTTATCTTCGTGAACAGAATTTTCGCGTCATTCGTTTCCAGAACCGCGAAGTGATGCTGGATATGATGTCTGTCCTTGGAAGGATCGCCATGGAACTCCGCGGAACCACCCCCACCCCTGACCCCTCCCCGCAAGGGGGAGGGGAATATTCCGGGGGGATGCTGTGAAAACCATTCTCTGCTACGGCGACAGCCTGACCTGGGGCTACAACGCGGAAACGCTTGACCGGCACGCTTTCGAGGATCGCTGGCCGAGCGTGCTCGCCAAGGCCCTCGGGCCCGGTGTCGCCGTGATCGCGGAGGGCCTCAACGGCCGCACCACCGCCTATGACGACCATCTGGCCGATTGCGACCGCAACGGTGCGCGCATCCTGCCGACGATCCTGCACAGCCACGACCCGATCGACCTCGTCATCCTGTTTCTCGGCGCCAACGACATGAAGCCCGCCATCTGCGGCACGGCCTTCGGCGCGGTGCAGGGCATGGAGCGGCTGGTGGAGCTGGTGCGCCACCACGCCTGGTCGTTCGACGCGGCGGAAGGGCCGGAGGTGCTGATCGTCTCGCCGCCGCCGCTCTGCGAAACGGCGAACACCGCCTTCGCGGCCATGTTCGCCGGCGGCGTGGAGCAATCGGCGATGCTGGCGACGCTCTATGCGGACCTGGCGGACGAGCGCGGCTGCGGCTTTTTCGATGCGGGCTCGGTGGCCGAGACGACGCCGCTCGACGGCGTGCATCTCGACGCGCGGAACACGCGGGCGATCGGCAAGGGGCTGGAACCGGTCGCGCGCATGATGCTCGGGCTTTGACCGGGATCAAGGAGGGAAGGCGCGGGCGCGCTAGGCTGTCACCATCATCAGAAGAAGGAGATGGACATGCCGAACACCCCGCACCAACTGGCAGAGGAATTTCCGGAGCATCTGGCCAAGATCCGCCACCTGCGCGAGGTCGATGGCCACTTCCACCGGATTTCCGAGGAATACCAGGCGGTGAATCTCGCGATCCACCGCGCCGAGACGGATATCGAGCCCGTCGCCGACGTCCACATGGCCGACATGCGGAAGGCGCGGATGCGGCTCAAGGATGAAATCTACGGGATGCTGACGCGGCCGGAAAAGGTCGAAGAGCTTCCCTGAGGGGCGGAGTGCTTCCGCTCCTCGTCAAGGCCGCGGCGGCGTCAGCCGATCGCGGGCGCAGAAGAACAACAGAGGAGTGGAAGCGCTCATGTCGAATGCCTACGACGTCATCGTTATCGGTTCGGGACCGGGCGGGTACATCGCCGCGATCCGCGCGGCGCAATTGGGCCTGAAGACGGCCATCGTCGAGCGCGAGCATCTCGCCGGCATCTGCTCCAACTGGGGCTGCATCCCGACCAAGGCGCTGCTGCGCTCGGCCGAGATCTTCCACTATGCCCAGCATCCGGGCGATTACGGCGTGAAGATCGAGGGCACGGTGACGCCGGACCTGAAGGCGATCGTCGCCCGCTCGCGCGGCATCGCCCAGCGCATGAACGGCGGCGTCGGCTTCCTGATGAAGAAGAACAAGGTCGACATCATCTGGGGCGAGGCCAAGATCACCAAGCCCGGCGAGATCGTCGTCTCCAAGACGAGCAAGGCGATCCAGCAGCCGCAGGCGCCGCTGCCGAAGAACGTCCTGCCCGAGGGCACCTACAAGGCCAAGCACATCGTGATTGCCACCGGCGCCCGTCCGCGCGCGCTGCCGGGCATCGAGCCGGACGGCAAGCTGATCTGGACCTACTTTGAAGCGATGAAGCCGGAGGAAATGCCGAAGTCGCTGCTCGTCATGGGCTCGGGCGCCATCGGCATCGAGTTCGCCTCCTTCTATCGCACGCTCGGCGTCGATGTGACGGTCGTCGAGGTGATGAAGACGGTGATGCCGGTCGAGGACGCGGAAATCTCGGCGCTCGCCAAGAAGCAGTTCGAGAAGCAGGGCATGAAGATCCATCTGGAGGCCAAGGTCGCCAAGGTGGAGAAGGGCGCCAACTCTGTCACCGCCCATGTCGAGATGAAGGACGGCAAGGTCGAGAAGATCACCGCCGACCGCATGATCTCGGCCGTCGGCGTGCAGGCGAACATCGAGAATATCGGCCTTGAGGCGCTCGGCGTGAAGACCGACCGCGGCTTCATCGCCATCGACGGCTACGGCAAGACGAACGTGCCGGGCATCTATGCGATCGGCGACGTCGCAGGTCCCCCCATGCTCGCCCACAAGGCCGAGCACGAGGCCGTCATCTGCATCGAGAAGATCGCCGGCCTGCCGAACGTGCATCCGATGGACAAGGCGAAGATCCCGGGCTGCACCTATTGCCATCCGCAGGTCGCCTCCGTGGGCCTGACGGAAGCGAAGGCCAAGGAGCAGGGCCGCGACATCCGCGTCGGCCGCTTCCCCTTCGTCGCCAACGGCAAGGCGATCGCGCTCGGCGAGGACCAGGGCCTCGTCAAGACGATCTTCGACAAGAAGACGGGCGAACTTCTGGGCGCCCACCTCGTCGGGGCGGAAGTGACCGAGCTCATCCAGGGCTTCGTCATCGCCATGAACCTGGAGACGACCGAGGAGGAGCTGATGCACACGATCTTCCCGCACCCGACCATTTCGGAAACGCTGAAGGAAAGCGTGCTCGATGCCTATGGGCGTGCACTGAACGCTTGAACGTGCTAAAGCCCGCCTCCACATGAGGCGGGCTCAGGCTCTCGGAAAAATGCCGCGAACCTCTCTTTCGTCATGGTCGGGCTTGACCCGACCATCCATAAGCGTCGGAGGGGCGGGGCGAGGTTTGACAGCAGCCCGAGCCTGCCGCAGATAAGGCTGGCTCGAAATTTCGGGTCCGCAAGACAGGCGCAGAAGCCTGCTAGAAAGTGGAATCGACATGGTCACCATTCTCGACCGCACCAATCTTGATCCCAACGCTCCGCGGGTGCGCCATCCGGAAAAGGCCCATCGGCCGGATACGGAAGTGCTGCGCAAGCCGGAATGGATCCGCGTCAAGGCGCCGGTTTCCAAGGGCTACCAGGAAACGCGCGACCTCGTGCGCTCGCACAAGCTGGTGACGGTGTGCGAGGAGGCGGGCTGCCCGAATATCGGCGAGTGCTGGGACAAGAAGCACGCGACCTTCATGATCATGGGCGAGATCTGTACCCGCGCCTGCGCCTTCTGCAACGTGGCGACGGGCAAGCCGAATGCACTCGACATGGAAGAGCCGGAAAACGTCGCCAAGGCCGTCCGGCAGATGGGCCTGTCGCATGTCGTCATCACCTCCGTCGACCGCGACGACCTTGCCGATGGCGGCGCGGAGCACTTCGAAAAGGTGATCTGGGCGATCCGCGCGGCTTCGCCCTTGACGACGATCGAGATCCTGACGCCGGACTTCCTCAAGAAGCCGGGCGCGCTGGAGCGCGTCGTCGCCGCCAAGCCGGACGTCTTCAACCACAACATGGAGACCGTGCCGGGCAATTACCTGACGGTTCGTCCGGGTGCGCGCTATTTCCACTCCGTCCGCCTTTTGCAGCGCGTGAAGGAACTGGACCCGACCATGTTCACCAAGTCGGGCATCATGGTGGGCCTCGGCGAGGAGCGCAACGAAGTGCTCCAGCTGATGGACGACCTCAGGACCGCCGATGTCGACTTCCTGACCATCGGCCAGTACCTGCAGCCGACCCGCAAGCACCACAAGGTCGACCGCTTCGTGACGCCGGAGGAGTTCAAGTCCTATGAGACGGTCGCCTATACCAAGGGCTTCCTGATGGTCTCCTCCAGCCCGCTGACCCGCTCCTCGCACCATGCCGGCGACGACTTCGCCCGGCTGAAGGCTGCGCGAGAAAGAAAGCTCTCCATCGCCGCCGAGTAAAAGTCCTTGGCCAGCACGATCCGGCTGCTACATTGCCGCTTTGACCGTGGAGGACCGGATGAGCAAAGGCAGCGTTCTCGCCAGGATCGGGAATATCCTCCTGGCGCCCATTCACGCTTTGCAGATCCTTTCGGGAAACAAGGAGTTCCGCAACCCGATCCTCGGAAGCGAGCGACTGAACCGCAAGGGCCTTCACGTCTGGCGGGTGAAAACCGCCGCCAGAATTGCGGGCTGGCGCCGAAAGCGGCTTCGCCATCTCGTCACGAAGGACGAACGATCCTTCTTCGCGGCCAATGGCTTCATCGAGCGCCGTAACCTCTTGTCGGACGAGGACTTCAAGGCGCTGGTCCGCGAGGTCGAGTCCCTTGAGGCACCCGCACGCGAAATGCGCGAGGGCCGCGCCGTCACCCGCCGTATCCCCCTGACCCCGGATGTCCTGGCGAAAAACCCCGCGATAAAGGCATTCCTGAACAGTGAACGATGGACCGGCCCGATCCGTTATGTCGGCGGGTTCAATGTCGAACCGGTGCTGAGCATCCAGACTATTTTCGGCACGCCTTCGCAGGGCGCCGGCGAGATGGATCCCCAGACCGACCTGCATACCGACACGTTCCATTCCACCGCAAAGGCCTGGTATTTCCTCTACGATGTGCCGGCAGACGAGGGGCCTTTCACCTATGTCGCGGGCTCGCACAAGCTGACGCGGCGCCGGCTTGCGTGGCAGAAGCGGATGAGCATTCTGGGGTCGCGCGGATGGACCGGCGGTTCCTTCCGTATCCCGCTGTCCGCGATGAAGCGCCTCCATCTGCCCATGCCGACGAAATTCGCGGTGCCGGCCAATACGCTCGTCGTCGGCGATACATTCGGGTTCCATGCCCGGGGCTATTCCGCGCGCAGTTCCGTTCGGGTGGAATTCTACGCATCGCAAAGGCCGAATCCGTTCCTGCCCTTCGTCAATCTCGATGTCGCCCACATTCCCTTCGTGCGCGGACGCAAGGAGGTGATCGGGTGGTATCTGGAGGATTGGCTTGTGCGCCTCGGTTTGCAGCGTGAGATATGGCGACCGATCGGCCAGGCCCGTCCGCGGCCTGACATTCCTTCGAACCACACGCCGTCTTGATCTTGCCGCTCGCTGCGTCTAGAGCGTTTCCGCTTTTCTTCGAACCGCGAAAACGCTCTATCTGTTTGTTTCAACGCATTTCCGGACGGAAAACCGCTTCGCACTTTTCCTGGAAATGCTCTAACGCCGTGCGGCACGGATTGCCAACCCGCCGACGGCCGGATGTCCATGAGAAAACCCATGACTGTTTCGATCACGATCGGGGAGGCTGCCGAGCGGCTGACGACGGCGAACCGCGTGCTGGTGATCGGTTGCTCGGGCAGCGGGAAGTCGACGCTGGCGCGAAAACTCGGCGAGCGGCTCGGTTTGCCCTATGTCTCGATGGACCGCGAGATCTTCTGGCTGCCGGGCTGGACGGTGCGGCCCCGCGCGGAGGCCCTGGCGCGCCTGCAAGCGATTGTGGCGCAGGAGCGCTGGATCATCGACGGCACCAGCCCGGGCACCTTGCCGGTGCGCCTGCCGCGCACGCATCTCGTCCTCTGGCTTCGCCCGCCGCGCTGGACGTCGCTTTACGGCGTGCTCTCGCGCTGGCTGAAATTCCGCGGCCGGTCGCGGCCGGAGATGGCCGATGGTTGCCCGGAGCGGATGACGCGCGAATTCCTGACCTATATCTGGAACTTCGAGAAGACGGAGAGCCCGGAAATCGATGAGAAGCTTGCGGCATATGGCCCTGATGTGCCGGTTTGCGTGTTGAAATCCAAGGCGGAGAACCGCCGGCTACTTGCCATCCTCGCGCGGCAATATTAGCTCTCGGCCATGCCTCAGTTCGAAACCCGCCGTCCGGTCCCCCACACGCCAGAACAGATGTACGACCTCGTCGCCGATGTCGAGCGCTACCCGGAGTTCCTGCCACTTTGCGAGGCGCTGACCGTGCGCTCGCGCAAGGAGCGCGACGGCAAGGAGCTCCTGGTCGCCGACATGACCGTCGGCTACAAGGCGATCCGCGAGACCTTCACCACCCAGGTCCTCCTCAACCGCGCCGAGCGGGCGATCGACGTCAAATACATCGACGGGCCGTTCCGCTATCTCGACAACCGCTGGCGCTTCGAGGCGGCGCCGGGCGGCGGTTGCTCCGTACACTTCTTCATCGACTACGAATTCAAGAGCCGCATTCTCGGCGCGCTGATGGGCTCGATGTTCGATCGCGCCTTCCGCATGTTCACCGACGCCTTCGAAAAACGCGCTGCGGCGATCTACGGCAGCTGAACAAAACGGCGCGACCATCCGTCATTCACCCGAGGATCAACGGCCGGGAGGCGGACGATGGGTGCTGTGACGATAGGGCGCTTGCGCATTCTTGTGCTGGCTTCTTCGATGTTCGCGGCCGATGGCGCATCCGCTGAGCCCGACCTGACGCTGATGCGCAAGCCCGGAAGCTATGTGCTGCTGCTCGATGCCGACAAACGCCCGATCGCCGGCAACTACTGGCTCTCCGAAGGGCTGAAGGTGACTACGCGTTCGCGCAGCCCCGGCGCCTATCCCGAGTCGCTTCGTTACAGCGACCAGGATTTTCCGCCCGGCCGCGTCGCCAACATGTATCTGTTCCTCAACGGGAAGGAGACGGTGACGCCGGACATCAGGGCCGTGCCCGTCGGCGAGACGGCGACGGTGACGCGCAGGTTCGAGCCGCTGGGGCAACTGGCGGGAAAGGTCGAGGCGCGAAGCCTCACCTACACGCTCACCACCGTCGCGGTCATCTCCGAGGCGATGGCGGGAGCAAAACTCCTCAGCCGGATCTACGAGATCGCGCCTGTGGATCCGGCGAACAAGGAGATGGACTGGGGACGACGGGTCTATATCGAGACCCTCGACCTCGACATTTCCCGCGAGCAGGCGGCGCGCGTCGCCGACATCGAGACCGGCAAGGCCGGCAGCACGGGGGATTTCGAGGGCATCTATGCCAGCCGCGTGCTTGCGGACGACGACTATGCCGCATGCATGGCGGAGAAGCGCGCCGGCAAGGAATATCAGGACGCCGTTCGCCGCGAGCACGAGACGAACGATGCCTGGATGGCCAAGGAATACCTGGCGACGGGCGTTCCCTGGTGGGAGCAGGACGACGCGGCGGTCCGCATGGAGGCCTTGCTCGACGTCACCGGGCTCTGTCTGCCCGGAGCGGCGAAATAGCTCAGTCCGCTTCCGACAGTTCGATCAGCATTTCGAGCGCCGTGCGTACCGTCGCAAGGCGCACGGCGCTGCGGCCGATATCGCCGTAGCGCATTTCCCGGTGCAGCGTTTCATGCCCCCTGCGGGCCGCGGCGAGGTGGACGAGGCCGACCGGCTTTTCCTCCGAACCGCCGCCGGGCCCGGCGATGCCCGTCACGGCAACCGAGATGTTCGCGGCGGAATTGCCGATGGCGCCTTCGGCCATCTCGATGGCGGTCGGGCGGGAGACGGCGCCGTGCGCCTTCAGCGTCGCATTGGCGACGCCGATCATCTCGCGCTTGGCCTCGTTGGAATAGGTGACGAAGCCCCGGTCGAAGACGCTCGACGAGCCCGATATCTCGGTGATCGCGCCGGCGATGAGGCCGGCGGTGCAGGATTCGGCGGTGGCGATCAACAGGCCGCGCTCCGTGAAATCGGCGACGATTTTTCGCGCGGTGTCTTCGATGTCCTTTGGCCAGAGGCTCATGCGTCGGTTCCCCCGTAGACGACGGTGGCGGTGGCGATGGCGGCGATGCCCTCGCGGCGGCCGATGAAGCCGATCTTCTCGTTGGTCGTCGCCTTGACCGAGCAGCGGTCGATGGAGATGCCGAGGAAATCGGCAAGGTTGCGGCGCATCGCCTCGCGGTGCGGGCCGACCTTGGGCGCCTCGGCGATCAGCGAGACGTCGGCGTTCATGATCGTGCCGCCCTTTGCGCGCACGATGCCGGCGGCATGTTCGAGGAAGATGCGCGAGGCCGCGCCCTTCCATTGCGGATCGGAGGGCGGGAAATGATCGCCGATATCGCCGGCCCCGCAGGTGGCGAGCAGCGCGTCCGTCAGCGCATGCAGCGCGACGTCGGCGTCGGAATGGCCGGAGAGCGTCTGGTCGTGCGCGATGAAGAGGCCGCAGAGCGTGACGCCGTCGCCGTCGACGAGCTGGTGCACGTCATAGCCGTTGCCGGTGCGAACGTCCGGCAGGCCGTGGGAAAGGCGCTGGTCGGCCATGGCGATATCCTTCTGCAGGGTGAGCTTGACGTTGCCGGCGCTGCCTTCGACGAGATGCACGCGCACGCCAGCCCATTCGGCGATCGAGGCGTCGTCGGTGAAATCCGTGCGGCCGGAGGCGCTGGCGCGGCGGTGGGCCTCCAGGATGGTGGCGAGGTGGAAGGATTGCGGCGTCTGGGCGGCGAAGAGGCCGGAACGCGAGACGGTCTCGGCGACATTGCCGTTGGCGTCCGCCCGCTTCAGCGTGTCGGCCACCGCGACGGCCGGCAGCACGGCGCGGGCGCCGTGCTGGAAGGCGGCGAGGGTGCGCTCCAGGATGGCGGGCTCGACGAAGGGGCGCACCGCATCCTGGATGAGGACGTGGCTGACCGCGTCCGCCGGAAGGGCCTCCAGGCCGGCCAGCACGGACTGCTGGCGCGTCGGGCCGCCATGGACGACGGTGAGGCGCTCTCCGGCGGGAAGGGCGGCGGCGCGGGCCGTTTCGAACAGGGCCGCGTCATCGGGGTGTATCACCATTACGATATGCCGGGCGTGCGGCCAATTGACAAAGAGATCGAGCGTATGGGAGATGACCGGCCTTCCGCCGATGCGCCGATACTGCTTGGGGCCTTCGGCATGGCTGCCGGCCCGTTCGCCTCGCCCGGCGGCGACGATCACCACACCGCAGGATAGCGCATTTTCCGCCAGCATTTCGGTCTCGCACCTCCCGGTTCAAAGCGTTTTGAGGTGGTTTAGCCGGAAGGATGGCGCAATTCCAGCGTCCTTTGGAAAATTGCGGCGGCATGTGATTGCGGCTTGGCAAGAACGACAAGAATGGCTAAAAATAGTGCACAGACATGACTTGCTTGAAAGATGAGCATTTGACGATCCCCTCCCTGTCAGCGCCGCTCGATGTCGGCGGCCGGAGCCTTCGCAACCGGGTGGTTCTGGCGCCGATGTCCGGCGTCACGGACCTGCCGTTCCGCGATCTCGCCTGGCGTTTCGGCGCGGGGCTGGTGGTGACGGAGATGGTGGCGAGCCGCGAGCTGGCGCTGAACGCGCGGGAAAGCTGGTCGCGCATCCGCAATTGCGGCATCCGGCCCCACATGGTGCAGCTTGCCGGCCGCGAGGCGCACTGGATGGCCGAGGCGGCGAGGATCGCCGAAGGCGAGGGCGCCGACATCATCGACATCAACATGGGCTGCCCCGCCAAGAAGGTGATCGGCGGCTATTCCGGCTCGGCGCTGATGCGCGATCCCGACCATGCGCTCGGCCTGATCGAGGCGACCGTCAAGGCGGTGAAGGTGCCGGTGACGGTGAAGATGCGGCTCGGCTGGGATCATGGCTCGATCAATGCGCCGCATATCGCGGCCCGCGCCGAGGCGGCGGGAGCGGCGATGATCACCGTGCACGGGCGCACGCGCATGCAGTTCTACGAGGGCAGGGCCGATTGGGACGCGATCCGCGCGGTGCGCGACGTGCTCTCCATTCCGCTGGTGGCGAATGGCGATGTCGATACCGCGCAGGATGCCGAAGACATCCTGCGGCGTTCCGGCGCCGATGCGGTGATGGTCGGGCGCTCGGCGCAGGGCCGGCCGTGGCATCCGGCGGTGCTGGCCGGCGCCTGCGCGCATCCCTCGACGGCGGAGATCGCCGTCCTCGCGGTGGAGCACTATCGCATGATGCTCGATTTCTACGGTGCCGAGGCGGGGCTGCGCCATGCGCGAAAACATCTCGGCTGGTATCTGGAGCGTTTCGCTCCCGGCTTCACCGGCCCGGCCAAGGCCGAGCTCATGACGGCGCGCGACAGCGATTTCGTTGCCGACAGACTGGCCGAGGCGCTGCTCGCCGGCGCGGCGTCGACGCTTGGAGAGGCCGCATGACGGGCAAGCCCCAGGACCCCAATGTCGCGAAGGCGCCGGACTTGGCGCTCGCCGTGCTCAACGCCATCCAGAACCCGGTCATCCTCGTCGATGCGGGCGGGCTGATCGCCTTTGCCAACTGGGAGGCGGAATCCTTCTTCGGGGCGAGCGCCGGCTATCTCGCGCGGCACGACATTTCCACCTTCATTCCCTTCGGCAGCCCGCTCCTGACGCTGATCGACCAGGTGCGCGAGCGCAAGGCGCCGGTCAGCGAATACCGCGTCGACCTCAGCTCGCCGCGGCTCGGCGCGGAAAAGCTCGTCGATATCTACGTTGCGCCCGTGACGACCGAGCCGGGTTCGGTGGTGGTCGTCATCCAGGAACGCTCGATGGCGGACAAGATCGACCGGCAGCTCACCCATCGCGGTGCGGCCCGCTCGGTGACGGGGCTCGCCTCCATGCTGGCGCACGAGATCAAGAACCCGCTGTCGGGCATCCGCGGCGCCGCACAGCTTCTCGAAACGTCCGTCGGCGACGAGGATCGGGCACTGACGCGGCTCATCTGTGACGAGACGGACCGCATCGTCTCGCTGGTCGATCGCATGGAGGTGTTTTCCGACGAGCGGCCGGTCGACCGCGTGCCGCTCAACATCCACTCCGTGCTCGACCATGTGAAGATCGTCGCCAAGGCGGGTTTTGCGCGCAACATCAAGATCACCGAGCTCTACGACCCGTCGCTGCCGCCGGTCTTCGCCAATCGCGACCAGCTGGTGCAGGTGTTCCTCAACCTCATCAAGAACGCCTCCGAGGCGATCGGCGACCGGCCGGACGGCGAAATCCAGCTGACGACCGCCTACCGCCCGGGCATCCGCCTCTCCGTCGCCGGCACGCGGGAGAAGATTTCGCTGCCGCTGGAATTCTGCGTGCACGACAACGGGCCGGGCGTGCCGGCGGATCTCCTGCCGCATCTCTTCGATCCCTTCATCACCACCAAGACCAACGGGTCGGGCCTCGGCCTTGCGCTGGTGGCGAAGATCATCGGCGGGCATGGCGGCATCGTCGAATGCGACAGCCAGGGCTCCCGGACCACCTTCCGCGTGCTGATGCCGGCCTCCCGCGGCGTCAGCGAAGACGACGACTTTCCCAAGACCAAAGGACATGATTGATGACAGGCGCCACAGTCCTCGTTGCCGATGACGATGCCGCGATCCGCACGGTTCTCAACCAGGCTCTCAGCCGCGCGGGCTATGACGTGCGCATCACCTCCAATGCGGCGACGCTGTGGCGCTGGATCGCCGCCGGCGAGGGCGATATCGTCGTCACCGACGTGGTGATGCCGGACGAGAACGCCTTCGATCTCCTGCCGCGCATCAAGAAGGCGCGGCCGGACCTGCCGGTGCTCGTGATGAGCGCGCAGAACACCTTCATGACGGCGATCAAGGCCTCGGAAAAGGGCGCCTACGACTACCTGCCGAAACCCTTCGACCTCACCGAGCTGATCGCGATCATCGGCCGCGCGCTGTCCGAGCCGAAGCGGAAGCCCGCGCGGCTCGACGACGACACGCAGGACGGCATGCCGCTCGTCGGCCGCTCGGCGGCGATGCAGGAGATCTACCGCGTGCTCGCCCGGCTGATGCAGACGGACCTGACGCTGATGATCACCGGCGAATCGGGCACCGGCAAGGAGCTGGTCGCCCGCGCGCTGCACGACTACGGCAAGCGTCGCAACGGCCCCTTCGTCGCCATCAACATGGCGGCGATCCCGCGCGACCTCATCGAATCGGAGCTGTTCGGCCATGAGAAGGGCGCCTTCACCGGCGCGCAGAACCGCTCGACCGGCCGCTTCGAACAGGCCGAGGGCGGCACGCTCTTCCTCGACGAGATCGGCGACATGCCGATGGATGCGCAGACGCGGCTTCTGCGCGTGCTCCAGCAGGGGGAATATACCACCGTCGGCGGGCGCACGCCGATCCGCACCGACGTGCGCATCGTCGCGGCGACCAACAAGGATCTGAAACAGTCGATAAATCAAGGGCTTTTCCGGGAAGATCTCTACTATCGCCTTAACGTCGTGCCGCTGCGCCTGCCGCCGCTGCGCGACCGGGCGGAGGACATTCCGGACCTCGTGCGCCATTTCGTGCAGCAGGCGGAAAAGGAAGGGCTCGACGCCAAGCGCTTCGACCAGGAGGCGCTGGAACTGATGAAGGCGCATCCCTGGCCGGGCAATGTGCGCGAGCTGGAAAACGTCGTGCGCCGGCTCACCGCGCTCTATCCGCAGGACGTCATCACCCGCGAGATCATCGAGACGGAGCTGCGCGCCGATATCCCGGACAGTCCGATCGAAAAGACCGCGGTGCGCAGCGGCTCGCTCTCCATCTCCCAGGCGGTGGAGGAGAATATGCGGCAGTATTTCGCCAGCTTCGGCGATGGCCTGCCGCCGACCGGGCTCTACGACCGCGTGCTCGCCGAGGTGGAGTATCCGCTGATTCTCGCCGCGCTCACCGCCACCCGCGGCAACCAGATCAAGGCGGCCGACCTGCTCGGCCTCAACCGCAACACGCTGCGCAAGAAAATTCGCGAGCTGGGTGTATCTGTGTACAGAAGTTCGCGCTCTGCTTGACTTGATGGCCGCAGGCGTTGCATTTTGGCCACAATCTGTTGCTTGAGGGTAACAGAGGGGTTTGCGGCCGAATAGGCGCGCGTGCCTGATCGTCATGGATGCGGGCGCGGACGCGGCCGGTCCCTCGCGCGATCGGCGCTGCTCCGGAAAACACGAGAAGAACGCCGGTTCCCTTCTGGGTGTCCGGCCGGGGAAGCGATGCGGCAGATGACGGAAGGCGTGAGCCTGCTCTCAGGCGAAAACGGTAAGGCGGCGGGCAGCGACCGGCGTGCCTCCTTCGCTTTGCCGGGCCTTGTGCTGGCCGGCGGCGCGCTCGTCGCCGCGACGATCTCGCTGTTCATCCTGCTCGGGCTGACGCCGATCAAGCCGGAAGCCAATGTCGTCATCGCCTCGGCGGCGATCAACGCGGTCTTCATCGTCGGCCTGGTGTTCCTGATCGGCCGCGAGATCCTGCGGCTCCTGCGCGCGCGCAGCCGCGGCCGCGCCGCCGCGCGCCTGCATGTGCGCATCGTCGCGCTGTTCTCCATCGTCGCGATCACGCCCGCGGTGCTCGTCGCCATCTTCGCCTCCATCACGCTCGATGTCGGCCTTGACCGCTGGTTCTCCATCCGCACCCAGTCGATCGTCAGTTCCTCGCTCAACGTGGCGCAGGCCTACGTGCTGGAGAATGCGAGCTACCTGCAGGGCCAGACGGCCTCCATGGCGAACGACCTCGACCGCAACCGCCAGCTCTACAGCCTCGACCGCACCGGTTTCATCGATCTGATGACGCGCCAGGCGCGCGGCCGCGGCATGCTCGGCGCCTTCCTGCTGCGCGCCGACGGTTCGACGATCCTGCAGGCGAACATCCAGATCGAAAACGAGCTGCCGGCCGTGCCGGAGGATGCCCTGAAGGCCTCCGCCGCCGGCCAGCCGACGCTGATCCCGCCGGGCGGCACCAATCTCGTCGGCGCCATCATCAAGCTCGACAACATCCCGGAAGCGTTCCTCTACACGATCCGCACCGTCGATCCCGAGGTCATGCGCTCCATGCGGTTGATGGAGGAGAACACGGCGGAATACCGCGCGCTGGAGGCCGGGCGCACGACCCTGCAGATCGCCTTCGGCGTGCTCTATCTCGGCTTTGCCCTCATCGTGCTGCTCGCTGCGATCTGGACGGCGATTGCCGTCGCCGACCGTATCGTGCGGCCGATCCGCCAGCTGATCGGCGCCGCCGACAGCGTCGCCTCGGGCAACCTCGACGTCAGCGTGCCGGTGCGCACGGTCGATGGCGACGTCGGCAACCTCTCGCGCACCTTCAACAAGATGATCGCGGAAATTCGCGCGCAGCAGGAGCAGATCCTCGACGCGAAGGACGAGGTCGACCATCGCCGTCGTTTCATCGAGGCGGTGCTCTCGGGCGTCACGGCCGCCGTTATCGGCGTCGAGGAGGACGGCCGCGTGACCATCGCCAATCTTTCGGCCGAGATCCTGCTCGGGCGCAACGCCAGTGAGCTGATCGGCAAGCCGCTGACCGAGGTGGCGCCGGAGATCGCGGCGGTGCTGGCCGAGGGCTCCACCCGCCACCGCAACAATTACCGCAAGCAGGTCAACATCATGCACGGCGGCAAGGAGCGGACGCTGAACGTGCAGGTGACGCGCGAGGAGGCGAAGGATGCGAAGGAATCCTATGTCGTCACCATCGACGACATCACCGACCTCGTCATCGCCCAGCGCTCCACCGCCTGGGCGGACGTGGCGCGGCGCATCGCGCACGAGATCAAGAACCCGCTGACGCCGATCCAGCTTTCCGCGGAGCGCATCCGGCGCCGCTACGGCAAGCAGATCGACCCGGAGGACCGCGCCGTCTTCGACCAGTGTACGGACACGATCGTGCGCCAGGTCGAGGATATCGGCCGCATGGTCGACGAGTTCTCCGCCTTCGCGCGCATGCCGAAGCCGACGAAGGAGCGCTCGGACCTGCGCAGCATCCTGAAGGACGCGGTCTTCCTGCGCGAGATGGGCAATACCCATGTCGTCTTCCGCAAGGATCTCGGCGAAGTGCCGCTCGAAGGGCTGTTCGACGCACGCATGCTCGGCCAGGCCTTCGGCAACATCATCAAGAATGCAGTGGAGGCCATCGAGGCGCTGCCGCCGGAGGTGACGCGCGAGGAGCGCAGGATCCTCGTCCGGGCGACACCCGACGACGCAGGACGGCGGTTCGTCGTTGATGTCATTGACAACGGCAAGGGTTTGCCGACGGAGAACCGGCACCGGATCCTCGAACCCTACATGACGATGCGCGAGAAGGGCACGGGGCTCGGCCTCGCCATCGTGAAGAAGATCATCGAAGACCACGGCGGACAGCTGGAACTGCATGATGCCCCCGCGGATTTCGACAACGGCCACGGGGCGATGATCCGCGTGATCCTGCCCTACGAGGAAACGGTGGTGGCCGTCGATGCGGACAAGAAGAACAGGGAAGTGAGCCATGGCGTCTGATATTCTTGTGGTGGACGACGAGGAGGACATCCGCGAGATCGTCTCCGGCATCCTCTCGGACGAGGGGCACGAGACGCGCACCGCCTATGACAGCGACAGCGCGCTCGCCGCGATCAACGATCGCATGCCGCGCCTCGTCTTCCTCGACATCTGGATGCAGGGCAGCAAGCTCGACGGGCTGGCGCTGCTCGACGAGATCAAGAGCCGCCATCCGGACCTGCCGGTCGTGATGATCTCCGGCCACGGCAATATCGAGACGGCCGTCTCGGCCATCCGCCGCGGCGCCTATGACTTCATCGAGAAGCCGTTCAAGGCGGATCGGCTGATCCTCATCGCCGAGCGGGCGCTGGAGAATTCCAAGCTGCGCCGCGAGGTGACGGAACTGAAGAAGCGCTCCGGCGATCCGGTGGAGCTGATCGGCACCTCGGTCGCCGTCTCGCAGCTGCGCCAGAACATCGAGAAGGTTTCGCCGACCAACAGCCGCATCATGATCCTCGGCCCCTCCGGCTCCGGCAAGGAGCTGGTCGCGCGCATGATCCACCGCAAGTCGAGCCGCGCCAACGGGCCGTTCGTCGTCTTGAACGCGGCGGCGATCACGCCGGAGCGCATGGAGATCGCGCTGTTCGGCACGGAGGGAACGCCCGGCCAGCCGCGCAAGACCGGGGCGCTCGAAGAGGCGCATGGCGGCATCCTCTATCTCGACGAGATCGGCGAGATGCCGCGCGAGACGCAGAACAAGATCCTGCGCGTGCTGGTCGACCAGCAGTTCGAGCGCGTCGGCGGCTCCAAGCGGGTGAAGGTGGACGTGCGCATCATCTCCTCCACCGCCTACAATCTCGAGAGCCTGATCGCCGAGGGCGGTTTTCGCGAGGACCTCTATCACCGCCTCGCCGTCGTGCCCGTGCGCGTGCCGCCGCTCGCCGAGCGGCGCGAAGACATCCCCTTCCTCGTCGACATGTTCATGCGCCAGATCAGCGAGCAGGCGGGCATCCGCTCGCGCAAGATCGGCGATGACGCGCTCGCGGTGCTGCAGGCGCATGACTGGCCGGGCAATATCCGGCAGCTGCGCAACAATATCGAGCGGCTGATGATTCTCGCCCGCAGCGACGGCCCGGACACGCCGATCACCGCCGACATGCTGCCGACGGAAGTGGGCGACATGCTGCCGAAGATCTCCACGCAGGGCGACCAGCACATCATGACGCTGCCGCTGCGCGAGGCGCGCGAAATGTTCGAGCGGGACTATCTCATCGCCCAGATCAACCGCTTCGGCGGCAACATTTCCCGCACGGCCGAATTCGTCGGCATGGAGCGCTCGGCGCTCCATCGCAAACTGAAGTCGCTTGGCGTATAAGGCCCTCGGGAACTTGAGGGATTCTTGGGCATGAAGGTCATTATCTGCGGCGCCGGACGCGTCGGCTACGGTATCGCGGAGCGGCTCTCGCAGGAGGGCAACGACGTTTCGGTGATCGACACGCAGCCCTCCTTGATCGCCGCCATAACCGACACGCTCGATGTCAGCGGCATCGTCGGCCACGGCGCGCATCCGGAGGTGCTGGCCAAGGCCGGCGCGGACCAGGCGGACATGCTGATCGCCGTCACGCTGTTCGACGAGGTCAACATGGTCGCCTGCCAGGTGGCCCATTCGCTGTTCAACGTGCCGACCAAGATCGCCCGCATCCGCTCGCAGAACTATCTCGCGCCGGAATATTCCGACCTCTTCTCCCGCGAGAACATGCCGATCGACGTCACCATCTCGCCGGAGGTGGAGGTGGGCAAGATGGTGCTGAGGCGCATCTCCTTCCCGGGTGCGACGGACGTCGTGCGCTTTGCCGACGACCGCATCGTCATGGTGGCGATCGAATGCATGGAGGACTGCCCGGTCGTCGAGACGCCGCTGAAGCAGCTCAGCGAGCTCTTCCCCGACCTCAACGCCACCGTCACCGGCATCTTCTCCAACGGCAAGCTCTTCGTGCCGAATTCCACCGACCAGCTGCATTCCGGCGACCTTGCCTATGTGGTCTGCGACAAGGGGCACGTCCGGCGCACGCTGGCGCTGTTCGGCCACGAGGAGCAGGAGGCGGCGCGCATCGTCATCGCCGGCGGCGGCAATATCGGCTATTTCGTCGCCAGGGCGATCGAGGATTACCAGGCGAAGACGCGGCTGAAGATCATCGAGAGCGATCGCGAGCGGGCCGTCGCGATCGCCGACAAGCTGCGCAATGCGGTCGTGCTGCACGGTTCGGCGCTCGACCAGAAGATGCTGCTCCAGGCGGATATCCAGGATGCGGACCTGATCGTCGCGCTGACCAACAATGACCAGATCAACATTCTCGGCAGCGTGATGGCCAAGCGCCTCGGCTGCAAGCAGAACCTGGTGCTGATCAACGATCCGATGTACCAGGATTTCACCAAGACGCTCGGCATCGACGCGCATATCAATCCGCGGGCGGTGACGATCTCCGGCATCCTGCAGCACGTCCGCAAGGGCCGCATCCGCTCGGTCTATGCGGTGCAGAAAGGATCTGCCGAGGTGATCGAGGCCGAAGCGCTGGAGACCTCGCCGCTCGTCGGCAGGCCGCTGCGCGAGATCGAGTTGCCGCCCGGCATCCGCATCGGCGCGATCTATCGCGACAATGCGGTGATCCGGCCGGACGGCAGCACGAAGATCAAGGCGAGGGACCGCGTCGTGTTGTTCGCCGCCGCGGTGGCCGTGCGCCATGTCGAACAGCTCTTCCGCGTCAGCATCCAGTATTTCTGAGCGGGTCTGCATCCGCAAACCTGAAAATAGGAACCCCCATGCCGCGCATCGCCTATGTCAACGGCCGTTATGTCCGCCATGCCGATGCGGCGGTGCATATCCTGGATCGCGGTTTCGTCTTTGCCGATGCGGTCTATGAGGTCTGCCAGGTCCAGCAGGGCTATATCGTCGATCTGTCGCGTCATCTCGACCGGCTCGACCGGTCGCTTGCGGAAATCCGCATCCGCCCGCCGATGCCGCGCGCGGCGCTGATCGGTATCCTGCGGCAGGTGCTGCGCCGCAACCTCGTGACCAACGGCCTGGTCTATCTTCAGGTGACGCGCGGCGTTGCGAAGCGGGACCATGTCTTTCCCTCGCCGGAAGTGCGCCCGACGCTGGTCGTCACGGCGAAAAGCCTCACCCCGGCTGTGAACGCCGCCCGATATGCCTCGGGCGTCCGCGCCGCCACGGTCGCCGACAACCGCTGGGGGCGGGTGGACATCAAGACCGTGGGCCTGCTGCCGAACGTGCTGGCCCGCCAGCAGGCGAAGGAGGCCGGCGCGCAGGAGGCGATTTTTGTGGATGCGGAGGGCAATGTCACGGAGGGCGGCGCGACGAATCTCTGGATCGTCGACCGGGCGGGAACGCTCGTCACGCGGCCGGCCGATCATGGCATCCTCAACGGCATTACCCGCACGACGCTGATGGATGTCGCCGCAGCGCTCGGGCTTGCCGTCGAGGAACGCCGGTTTTCCGTGGCGGAGATGCTGGAGGCGCGGGAAGTGTTCGTGACCGGGGCGACGACGATCTGCCTGCCGGTCGTTTCGATCGACGGCCACACGATCGCCAACGGGCATCCCGGCATGACGGCACAGAAAATCCGCGAGGGCTTTTTCGCCGTTGCGGAGAAGACCGCGATTTGATACCAAAATTGACGGTCCGCCACGTCGTGTCGGGCGTGGGGACATTTTATTTTAGTCAACCGGTCTCAAGGGCCGGCAATCAGAAAGAAGCGGCGCGATGGCGGAACGTTCTCAGAACCTGCAGGATCTTTTTCTTAATACCGTTCGCAAGCAAAAGATTTCCCTGACGATCTTTCTCATCAACGGGGTCAAGCTGACCGGGGTTGTCACTTCTTTCGACAACTTCTGTGTGCTGCTCCGCCGCGACGGTCACTCGCAGCTCGTGTACAAGCATGCGATCTCGACCATCATGCCCGGCCAGCCGCTGCAGATGTTCGAGACCGAGGAAAGCGGCTCCTGACAGGACCCAAGATCATTAAGAAATCCGATAAAGCCAAGGATTCCATCGTTCCGGAGGCTGAAAAGCACCGGGACGATATGCGCGCCGTCGTCATCGTGCCGGTGCTGAAGGCCGCGCGCGGAAAACCCGATCCCACGGTGACCACGCGGTCCGACGAGGCGCGGCTGGAAGAGGCCGTGGGCCTTGCGCGCGCCATCGACCTCACCGTCGCCCATTCGGCCATCGTGCCCGTCAGCCAGCCGAAGCCCGGCACGCTGCTCGGCACCGGCAAGATCGGGGAGATCAAGGCGGCGCTCGACGAACACGATGCCGGCCTCGTCATCGTCGATCATCCGCTGACGCCGGTGCAGCAGCGCAACCTCGAAAAGGAGTGGGGCGCCAAGGTCATCGACCGCACGGGCCTCATCCTCGAAATCTTCGGCCGGCGCGCCTCCACCAAGGAAGGCACGCTGCAGGTCGAGCTCGCCCATCTCAACTACCAGAAGGGCCGGCTGGTCCGCAGCTGGACCCACCTCGAGCGCCAGCGCGGCGGCGCCGGCTTCATGGGCGGCCCGGGCGAAACGCAGATCGAAGCCGACCGCCGGCTCCTGCAGGACAAGATCGTCAAGCTGGAGCGCGAGCTGGAGCAGGTGCGCCGCACCCGCCAGCTGCACCGCTCCAAGCGCAAGAAGGTGCCGCATCCGATCGTCGCGCTCGTCGGCTATACGAATGCCGGCAAGTCGACGCTGTTCAACCGCATCACCGGGGCGGGGGTTCTGGCCGAGGACATGCTCTTCGCCACGCTCGACCCGACGCTGCGCCGCATGAAGCTGCCGCAGGGCCGCACCGTCATCCTGTCCGATACGGTGGGCTTCATCTCGGACCTGCCGACCCACCTCGTCGCCGCCTTCCGCGCGACGCTGGAAGAGGTGCTGGAGGCGGACCTGATCCTCCATGTGCGCGACATGTCGGACCCTGACAACGGCGCGCAGTCCTCGGACGTTCTGCGCATTCTCGCCGATCTCGGCATCGACGAGAAGGACGGCGCCGAGCGCATCCTCGAGGTCTGGAACAAGATCGACCGGCTGGAGCCCGAAGCGCGCGCGGCGCTGGTGCAGAAGGCCGAGGGCCAGCCGAACGTCATCGCCGTCTCCGCCATTTCCGGCGAGGGCGTCGACAGGCTGCTTTCCGAGATCAACCAGCGGCTTTCCGGCGTGCTGGTCGACCGCGACGTCATTCTGCCGGTCACGCAGCTGCAGCTTCTGCCCTGGGTCTACGACCATTCGATCGTCGACGGACGCGAGGACCTGGAAGACGGCACCGTGCGGCTGGACCTGCGGCTGACCGAAACGGAAGCCGCCGAACTCGACCGCCGGCTCGGCATCGGCGGCAAGAGAGTGGTCGAGGACTGGGAGCGCTGAAGGCGCCGGGAGTCTCGCCCCTCATCCGCCTGCCGGCACCTTCTCCCCGCAGGCGGGGCGAAGGGGGTGCCGTGCCGGTTTCCCGAAAACTGAAGCGTCTCGGATGAAGGGAAGGCCTTTCGTCTTGCCCCTTCTCCCTGCTTGCGGGGAGAAGGTCGCGGCAGCGGGATGAGGGGCTTTGGAACCCTTTACGTCTCCAACTGCCGCTCGATCCGCTTCGCCGCCTGCCAAAGCGCTTCCATCCGCTCCAGCGTCGCCGCTTCGAGGCTTTCGCCATTCGCCGCAAGGCTGTCCTCGATATGCGAGAAGCGGTTGCGGAACTTCGTGTTCGTGCCGCGCAGGGCCATTTCCGGATCGGTGCCGACATGGCGGCCGATATTGACCAGCGCGAAGATGAGGTCGCCGAGTTCGTCGGCGACGGCCTTCTGGTCGTCGTTGCGCAGCGCCTCGCGCAGCTCGCCGACCTCCTCCTCGATCTTGTCGAGGATCGGCGCCGGCTCGGACCAGTCGAAGCCCACCTTGGCGGCGCGTTCCTGGAGCTTCAGCGCCTCGACGAGGGCCGGGAAGGAGCGCTGCACGGAGCCGAGATGGCCGCGGAGCGGATCCTCCGGCAAGCCGCGCCGGGCGCGGCGCTCCCTGCGCTCGCGCTTTTCCGCCTGCTTGATCGCATCCCATTGCAGCTTCACCGCCTCGGGCGTTTCCGCATCCGAGCCGGCGAAGACATGCGGATGGCGGCGGATCATCTTGCGCGTGACGGCTTCGACCACGTTGCCGAAGTCGAATTCGCCGCGCTCCTGCGCCATGCGGGCATGGAAGACCACCTGGAGGAGGAGGTCGCCCAGCTCCTCGCACAGGTCGTCCATGTCGTTGCGCTCGATGGCGTCGGCGACCTCGTAGGCCTCCTCGATCGTGTAGGGCTTGATCGTCTCGAAGGTCTGGACGACGTCCCAGGGGCAGCCGGTCTCGGGCTGGCGCAGGGCCGCCATGATCTCGATCAGGCGTTCGATGTCGCGGCTCGGTTCCATCGCGGTTCTCAGTTGAGCGGGATGTTGTTGCCGGTCTTGCCGGACTGGTAGGCGTCCGACAGGTCGTCATAGGCGGCGCGGATCCTCGCGTCCTGCGCCTTCAATGCCGCCTTCGCGGGCTCGTCGGACGTGGCGATCAGATCGGCGATGGCGGCGGAGTGCCAGAAGGCGTTCGTCCTGGCATAGCCGCCGGGATCGAGCCGGAAGACCTCCTTGAGGATGCGCAGATCGTGCGGGATCGCAAAACTGTCGCGCGAATCCTCATGGCTGAACAAATAGTAAAAATTGTCGAAGCCGGCCCAGGTGATGGCCGAAAGGCACATGGAGCAGGGCTCGTGCGTGGAGAGGAAGACGTAGTCCCTGGTATCCGGCTTCTCGATGCGCTCGTAGAGGCGTTTCAGCGTGTGCACCTCGCCATGCCAGAGCGGGTTTTCCATCTCGTTGTTCGTTTCGGCGATGACCAGCGACAGATCGGATTTTTGCAGGATCGCGGCGCCGAAAACCTTGTTGCCAGTGGCAACGCCTTCAGCGGTCAGCGGCAGGATATCGGTTTCGATGACGTCGAGGAGGCGCTTTGCAAGGGCGGACTGGTCCATGATGGGAATCCCCGTTGGCGTGAGAATGCCTCCTTAGCGGTCGCCGCGGTGGACAGGCAAGGGCGGCCGGTGACTTATGCTCAAAATGCGGGAGGTGCGAGCAAAACAATACGCGCCCCCGGAGCCATTGGAATTTCTGTTTCTTTTGTTCCTGGCTATTATTCGCGATAGTGCGCACACTTCAACCGGACCACACCATGACCGCAGCAAACCAGAAGCTTTCGACATTCCCGGCGTTCTTCCGCGTCAGCGGCCGGACGGTCGTTGTCGTGGGCGCGGGCGACGAGGCTTTCGCCAAGGCCCGGCTGCTGTTCAACACGGATGCCCGGATCGTCGTGCTCGCCGAGGCGCCGGAGGCCGATTTCGCCCGCTTCATCACGGACAAGGGGCTGGAGCTGGTGCGCGCGCCCTTCTCCAGCGATGCGATCGCCGATGCGGCGCTCGTCTTCGCCGCGACGGGGGATGCCGCCGCCGACCGTGCGATCTCCGCCGCGGCCCGGGCGCTGCGCATTCCGGTCAATGCCGTCGACCAGCCGGACCATTGCGATTTCTTCACGCCGGCGCTCGTCAACCGCGCGCCCGTCGCCGTCGCCATCGGCACGGAGGGCGCAGGCCCCGTCCTGGCGCAGATGATCCGCGCGCAGGTCGACCAGATCCTTTCGCCCTCGCTCGGCCGGCTCGCCAGCCTTGCAAACGGCTACCGCGAGGCCGTCGATCGCCTCCTGCCGCGCGGCGTGACGCGCCGCGTCTTCTGGCGCTGCTTCTTCCAGGGCGCGGTGGCCGACGCCGTCAACAATGGCGATATCGATCTCGCGCACCGCACCGCCGATTCGCTTCTCACTTCGCAGGGCCGCGCCGCCGGCCATGTCTGGCTGGTCGGCGCCGGCCCGGGCGCGGAAGATCTCCTGACGCTACGCGCCCAGCGCGTGATGATGGAAGCCGACGTCATCGTCTTTGATGCGCTCGTGCCGCAGGCCATCGTCGACATGGGGCGCCGCGATGCAGAGCGCCTTTCCGTCGGCAAGCGCAAGGGCTGTCACTCCAAGTCGCAGGAAGAGATCAACGACCTCATCGTCGAACTCGGCAAGGCGGGAAAGCGCGTCGTGCGCCTGAAATCCGGCGATCCGCTGGTCTACGGTCGCGCTGGCGAGGAAATGGCGGCGCTCCGCCAGGCGGGCGTCACCTACGAGGTCGTGCCCGGCATCACCTCCGCCTTCGCCGCGGCCGCCGATTTCGAACTGCCGCTGACGCTGCGCGGCGTCGCCTCCTCGCTCGTCTTCACGACGGGGCACGACCTGACGGGCTCGGTCCTGCCGGATTGGGCGCGGCTTGCGATCTCCGGCGCCACCGTCGCCGTCTATATGGGCCGCACGGTCGCGGCTTCCGTCGCCGCCCGGCTGATGGAGGCGGGCCTGCCGGCCGAGACGACCGTCGCCGTCGTGGAGAATGCCAGCCGGCGGGAAAAGCGGCTGCTGCATGGCACCCTGAAGGACCTGCCGGGCCTCGAGCATCGCGACGAACTGACCGGTCCCGTCATGGTGATCATCGGCGATGCCGTCGCCGGCGCCAATTTCGAACATTCCGAACCGCTCGCCGTCCGCGAGCCGGTCCGAACCACAGCAGCATTGGGAGCATGACATGGCCGACAAGGTTCTGACAGCCAACCGCCTTTCCGACGGCATTTCCGTCTGGCTGGATGCGGGCGGCAACTGGAACGAACAGCTCCAGGCCGCCTTCGTCGCGCGCCACAAGGAGGCCGTCGATGCGCTGGAGGCGACCGGCAAGCAGGCTTTCGCCGACAACAAGGTGGTTGACGTGAACGTCGTCGACGTCGAAGAGGTGGATGGCGTGCTGCGGCCGCTGCGCATGCGCGAGCGCATCCGCGCCGCCGGCCCGACCATTGCCTATGCCGCCGGTTATGCCGGCCTGACTGCGACGGCCGCACCGGCCGCCTGAGGAACGCTTATGTATCGCTACGACGAATTCGATCACGCCTTTGTTTCCAGCCGGGTGGAGCAGTTCCGCGATCAGGTCGGCCGCCGCCTCTCCGGCGAGCTGGCCGAGGATGCCTTCAAGCCGCTGCGCCTGATGAACGGCGTCTATCTGCAGCTTCACGCCTACATGCTGCGCGTTGCGATCCCGTACGGCACGCTGAATGCGCGCCAGATGCGCATGCTCGCCTATATCGCCCGCAAGTACGACCGCGGCTACGGCCATTTCACCACGCGCCAGAACATCCAGTACAACTGGCCGAAGCTGTCGGAACTGCCGGATGCGCTCGCCGATCTCGCGACGGTCGAGATGCATGCGCTGCAGACTTCGGGCAACTGCATTCGCAACGTCACGGCCGACCACTTCGCCGGCGCTGCGGCCGATGAGGTCGCCGATCCGCGTCCCTATGCGGAAATCCTGCGCCAGTGGTCCTCCGTGCATCCGGAGTTCTCCTTCCTGCCGCGCAAGTTCAAGATCGCCGTCACCGGCGCCGAGCGTGACCGCGCGGCGATCCAGGTGCACGACATCGGCCTGCACCTGAAGAAGAACGACAACGGCGAGATCGGCTTTGCCGTCTATGTCGGCGGCGGGCAGGGCCGTACGCCGATGGTCGCCAAGAAGATCCGCGACTTCCTGCCGGAAGAGGATCTGCTCTCCTATACGACCGCGATCATGCGCGTGTACAACCTGCACGGCCGGCGCGACAACAAGTACAAGGCGCGCATCAAGATCCTCGTTCACGAGACGGGCGCGGAGGAACTGGCGCGGCAGGTGGAAGTGGAGTTCGCCGAACTGAAGAACACCGAGCTGAAGCTGCCGGAGAAGGATATCGCCGCCATCACCGCCTATTTCGCGCCGCCGGCGCTTGCCTCCCGCGCCGAGGGCTGGGCGAGCCTTGCGCAGTGGAAGAAGGCCGATGCCGACTTTGCCCGCTGGGTGCAGCACAATGTGCATCCGCACAAGCATCCCGATTATGCCAGCGTGACGATCTCGCTGAAGCCGATCGGCGGCATTCCGGGCGATGCGACGGACGCGCAGATGGAGGCGGTCGCCGATATCGCGGAGGAATACGCCTTCGACGAGATCCGCGTCAGCCACGAGCAGAACCTCATCCTGCCGCATGTGGCGCTGGCCGATCTGGAGCCGATCTATCGCGGCCTTGTCGCCGCCGGGCTCGAAACCGCCAATGCCGGCCTCATCACGGATATCATCGCCTGTCCGGGGCTGGACTACTGCGCGCTGGCCAATGCCCGCTCGATCCCGGTCGCGCAGGAGATCTCCGCCCGCTTCGGCTCGGCCGAGCGCCAGGCCGAGATCGGCGAGCTGAAGATCAAGATCTCTGGCTGCATCAACGCCTGCGGCCACCACCATGTCGGCCATATCGGCCTGCTCGGGGTGGAGAAGAAGGGCGAGGAGCTTTACCAGATCACCCTCGGCGGCTCAGGCGACGAGAACACGTCGATCGGCGAGATCATCGGGCGCGGCTTCGAGCCGGAGAAGGTGACGGATGCGATCGAGGTGATCGTCGATACCTATCTCGGCCTCCGCCTCGATCCCTCCGAGACCTTCCTGACGGCCTATCGCCGCGTCGGGCCGCAGCCGTTCAAGGATGCGCTCTACGGCGACAAGACCGCCGCGGCAGCCTGAGGAGACCGGTGATGACGAAAATCTGGAACGAAACCGGCTTCGTGACCGACGATCCCTGGGTGATCGAAAGCGAGGAGACCAAGGCGGGCTCGAACGAGAAGGCGATCCTCGGCCTCGGCGATTTCCTTGCCAAGGTCTCCGAGACCGACGAGACCGGCCTCGGCGTGCTGATCAACCCGGCGGACGACGTGCGCAGGCTCGAAGGCCATCTCGACCGCATCGCGCTGGTGGCGGTCGCCTTCCCGGCCTTCAGCGACGGGCGGGCCTTCAGCCATGCCTCGCTGCTGCGCGCGCGCCTCGGCTTCAAGGGCGAGGTGAGGGCGGTCGGCGACGTGCTGATCGACCAGATCCCGCTGATGCTGCGCTGTGGCATCGACAGCTTCGCCGTCACCAATGCGACGGCGCTGAAGCGGCTTGCGGAAAACCGCCTGCCGGGCATCGACAACCACTACCAGCCGACCGCGCGTCCTTCGGAGGATGTCGGTTCCTACAGCTGGCGCCGGCGGGCTTGAGGGCGGGAGCCGGCCGGCGAATAGCCGCAATTTCATGGCAGGTTTGCGCAAGATCAACGCCGGGCGGCCGGCCTTGCGCAAAATCGGCGCGAACGGCAAACTATTGCGCGGCCAATCAGCGCATTGGAACGGAATACCTTCCTTTGCCGCTCAACATGTAATATCTGCCTATCGTCAAATTTTCTCGACGCGAAGCCAGGACCGATCCCGAAATGAACGCACCTGCCAAGACCGAAGATTTTGTCGCTTCCGCAATCCCCGCCGGCGTTTTCGCCGAGACGGTGACGAGCGTGCAGCACTATACGGATCGCCTGTTCCGCTTCCGCATGACGCGTCCGGAAAGCTTCCGCTTCCGCTCGGGCGAGTTCGCGATGATCGGCCTGATGGTCGGCGACAAGCCCGTCTACCGCGCCTATTCGATCGCCAGCCCCTCCTGGGACGAGGAACTGGAGTTCTTCTCGATCAAGGTGCCGGACGGTCCGCTGACCTCCCATCTCCAGCAGATCAAGCCGGGCGACACGGTGCTGATGCGCAAGAAGCCGACCGGCACGCTGGTGCTCGACGCGCTGACGCCGGGCAAGCGGCTCTACATGTTCTCGACCGGCACGGGCATCGCGCCCTTCGCCAGCCTGATGCGCGATCCGGAAACCTACGAGAAGTTCGACGAGGTCATCCTGACGCATACCTGCCGCGAGGTCGCCGAGCTGAAATACGGCTTCGACCTCGTCGAGGAGATCCGCAACCACGAGTTCCTTTCGGAAGTCGTCGGCAACAAGCTGCGCCACTATGCGACCGTGACGCGCGAGGACTATCCGTTTCAGGGCCGCATCACCGACCTCATCCGCAACGGCAAGATGTTCTCCGATCTCGGCGTGCCGCATTTCGACCCGGCGGTCGACCGCGGCATGATCTGCGGCTCGTCGGCGATGCTGAAGGAAACCAAGGCTTTGCTGGAAGAGGCGGGCCTCATCGAGGGCGCCAACAACAAGCCCGGCGAATTCGTCATCGAGCGCGCCTTCGTCGACTGAGCGAACGGTTCCTTGAGGATTGACGGGGCGGCTTTCGGGCCGCCCTTTTCGTTTCAGCCGGTGAGATCGTCGATGAGGGTCGCCATGGCCGTGGCGGCGGCCGGGCCGTCGGCATTGCGGATGGCGCGGATCACCTTCACATGCAGGTCCACCGAGCGGTCCATCTGCCGGTTGTCGGCGCGCGCGAACCAGAGGCGGCGGGCATGGGTCTGCAGCGGGGCGACGGCGGCCGTCAGGAAGCGGTTGGGGCAGGCCGCCTCCATGATCTCGTCGAACGCCTTGTCGGCGGCAAGGAAGCCTTCCATGTCGGAATGGATCGAGCAGGCGGTCATCGCCTGCGCGCAGGCGACGAGCTCGCTGCGATGCGCCTCGCCGGCATGGCGGGCGACGAGATCGGCGGCAAGCGGTTCGAGCTGGCGTCGCGTCGCCATCACCTCGGCATGGTCCTCGGGCCTGATCGCCGTGATCTGCAGGCCGGCCCGCGGGCGCACGGCGATCAGGCCCTGCCATTCCAGCTTCTGGATCGCCTCGCGCACCGGCGTGCGGCCGTGGCCGGCAAGCGCGATGAGCTGGCGTTCCGTGACGAGCGAACCGGGCTTCAGCTTGAGCGTGACGATCAGCCCTTCGAGGGCGAGATAGGCGAGGTGGGCTTGCGAGGCCGCGCTGTCCGTCATGTCGGGTTCCCTGTTGATATATCACATCGTGGCATGCGCCCAAACAGATGTCCATTGTTCTGATATATCAGATGCAGCCTTACGACGTGGCACGAAAAAAGGCCGGAACCCGGGTTCCGGCCTGTGCTGCGCTCGGATTCTTGCTGGAAATCAGAGCAGGAAGTCGCGGGCGTCGAGATCCTTCAGCTTGAAGTCGTCGAGGATCAGGATGTCGGTGGCCGAGAGCTTGATATGCACGTCGTCGCCGACCTGCGAAGCCTTGCCGAGCACGGTGTCGATCTTGGAGAAGTTGTAGGAGCGCAGGTCGATATCGTCGACATTGTCCTTGAAGTCGGTGATCGTGTCGCGGCCGTAGCCCTTCTTGAAGACGAAGTCGTCCTGGCCCGCGCCGCCGGTGAGCACGTCGTTGCCCTTGCCGCCGTCGAGCTTGTCGTTGCCGAGCATGCCGTAGAGCTTGTCGTTGCCGGCATTGCCCTGCAGCGTGTTGTTCGCCTGGTTGCCGCGCAGCACGTCATTGCCGCTGCCGCCCTTGGCGTTCTCGATCAGCGAGCGCTGATCCCCCTTGAACAGGAGGGCGTTGAAGATGTTGCCGCGGGCATAGGCATCGCTTTCGAAATTCAGCAGGGCGAGCTGGGTATCGCTGAATTTCGAATGCTGGCCGGGGCGGAGGTCGACGCTGACGCCGGTCTTGTAGGCGGAGAGGTCGTAGGTGTCCTTGCCGCCGCCGTCCCAGATGGTGGCGAAGATGCGGTTGCCGCCGGCATCGATGGCGACCTTGCCATTGACGAGCGTGTCGCCGCTGCCGGGCTTCCACTTGTAGACCGTGTTGCCGGAATTGGTCGAGAAGTCGGCGCCGTACATGCGTTGCAGGGCGGCGATGTCGGCCATCATGTAGGTCTGGGCATAGTCGAACTCGCCGTTCCTGTAGCCATCGGCCGGGCCGCCGACATTGGAACGGTAGGTCATGATGGAATATTCCATCGAATCCTTGCTGGCGGGCAGGGCGGGGAAACCGTCGTCCGCCTCATGGCCGTGCTTGAGGCCGAGCGCATGGCCGATCTCGTGCAGCATGGTCGCCCAGGAATAGTTGCCGGCGACGGGCGAGCGGTAGTCGAACGAGCGGCCGAACCAGAGGTCGCCGTCGCCGTCGGTCGTGCCGGGATAGTAGGCCCAGGCCGTGCTCGGGTCGTTCGATTCGGCAAAGCGCAGGTTGGAGCTCGTCGCGCTTCCCTGCGAAATGGAGAGGCGGGTGAACCCTTCGACCGAAAAGCCGTTGTTCGCCGCGTTGCCGAAGCTCGCATCCAGTGCGAAGCGGGCAGCCGATTGCTGCATCGAGGATATCGTGCCGAAGCCGTTGTCACGTTCGCCTGCATAGGTGTAGGCGGAGGAAGAGGTCGGAAACGCATAGGTCACCGAGCCCGACCAGGCATTTCCCGACAGAACGCCGTCAATCATCGTTATGCCGGTCTTGCCGATCGTCTTGGTGGTCTTGCCGATACCTGTCATGTCGCATTCTCCTGCTATGCTGGATGTCGTGGGGCGTGCCTTGGATAGACCGCAATTCGGGTCGATTCTGTGAACCCTTGAAACATGCACGCTTCCCGTGGTGAGATGGAAGCCCCGTAGCACAGGACGGATAATTACCGAATGGTATTCGACCGGAGGTTAAAATTGCTATCGAAGATATCTATTGTGGCGAGCACCTGTCTTGTCCTGGCGGCGGCTGGCGAAGCGCCCGCGGGCACGGGCGGCATCATGGCGAAACCCTCCGATCCGGAAAAGGCCGTACAGGCGGAATATGAAAATCTGAAGTCGAAGGGCACGCGCGAGGCGCTGGAACTGTTCATCGCGCGCCATCCGGACCACCCGCTCGCCGACCGGGCGCGTGACGAGCTCAAGCGGTTCGCCAAGTAGCCGGGCCGGCGATAGGGAACGCATTGCAGGGCGCCGGACGGCGCCCTTTTCGTATCCGTGCCCGGCCTGCGGCGCCGCGCTCCCCGCCGTCCCGAGACATTTCCCGTTCCTAAAAAACCATCCCGAATAAAGCCGTGCGCCCGCCCGTCGATAGGAGGAATGCGGTTGACGAACGTCATGGGCCTTGCCAGCATGCCTTGGATTTCGGACCGGACCAGTTGAATTTGTGGGGGCATACGTTGACTGCGGGTTCCATCGTCGCAACACTTTTGATCATTTTTGCCGGCTTGCTGGCCGTGCCGGCCGTCAGCCATACCAATGCCGGAACCACATTCTCCCTGATGGCCTCCTCCATGGCCTTCGTCGCCATGGGCATTGCGCAGTTCATGGCGACGCGTCCGCCCTTCATCGAGAAGCTGTTCGGCGGGCTCGACCGCATCTACCAGTTCCACCGCAAGATCGGCATCGCGGTGCTCTGTCTTATCCTCGTGCACTATTTCGTGGCGCCGGATTTCCAGGGCCTGTCGGTGACGAGCGGCCTCAACGTGCTCGCCAGGACGGCGGGCGAATGGGCCTTCTACGGCTTCGTCTTCCTGCTCGTCCTCAGCCTGGTGAAGGTGATCCCGAAGACGCGCTTCCAGATTCCCTACCAGTACTGGCGCATCACGCACCGCTTCATCGGCCTGCTCTTCGTGCTCGTCGCCTTCCACCAGATGTTCATCAAGCGTCCCTATGACGGCACGGTGCTGCTGGCGGTCTATCTCAACCTCTTCGCCGCGCTCGGGATCCTCAGCTACGCCTATACCCAGCTCCTGCCCTGGCTGCGCACGCGAAGATACGAGGTGGTGAATGTCGAGCGCCATGACGGGGCGACGATCATCTCGGCGAAACCGACGGGCCGCAAGCTCAGGGCCATGCCCGGCCAGTTCGGTTTCTTCCGCGTCAACAAGCCGGGCCTGCGCGAGCCGCATCCCTTCACCATCGCCGGTATCGAGGACGACGGCTCGGTGCGCTTCGCCATCAAGCCGCTCGGCGACTACACCAAGGCGCTGCGCGAGGCGGTGGCGGTCGGCGATGCGCTGACGCTGGAGGGCGGCTACGGGCATTTCAACCACAGGCGCGGCGGCAAGAAGCAGATCTGGCTTGCCGGCGGCATCGGCGTCACGCCGTTCCTCGCCATGGCGAGCCGGCTGAAGGGCGACGAGGGGCAGGACATCCACATGGTCTACTGTGTGCGCGACGGGGCCGAGGCGATCGGCCTCGACACGTTCCGGGCGCAGGCGGAAAAGCTCGAGAACTTCAACTTCGTGCTGCACAATTCTGCGACGGACGGGCGTTTCGACGCGACCAAGCTCGTCTCCGGCACCAGCATGAACCCGGCCGAGGCCGACCTGTGGTTCTGCGGTCCGCCGCCGCTCAGGCTGGCGATCGAAAAAGGATTGAGAGAACTCGGCAAGGCGCCGCGCCGTGTCGAGTTCGAGCGTTTCGAGTTTCGGTAGGACAGTTTCCAGGGAAACTGCAAGGCGGTTTCTCATCCGGAATTGTGTCTCAAGGATTGCATTTCCAGCCGGTGCGCCGGCTCCATGGAGCGAAAGGAACAAGCCATGCGCATGTTCAGCACATCATTCTTCAGCCCCGGCGCCCGGCTTGCCGCTGCCTTCGGCCTCGCCGTGGCGGCATTCTGTCCGACCGGGGCGCTCGCCGTCGACCAGTTCGCGTCGGATGCCTTCGGCACCTACAAGGCGGATGCGGAAAACGGCAAGCTCCTGTTCAATGCCGCCGGCTGCGGCGCCTGCCACGGCTCCGGCGACAATACCGAGCTTCTGTCCGGCGGCATGGAGATGCAGACGGCGATCGGCAAGTTCTTCGCGCCGAACATTTCCGCCCATCCGAACGGTATCGGCGGCTGGTCCAATGCGGACTTCCTGAACGCCGTGATGGTCGGGCTCAAGAAGGACGGCGACAATCTCTACCCGGTGATGCCGTACACGTCCTATGGCGGCATGAAGCCGGAGGACGTGCTGGACATCAAGGCCTATATCGAGACGCTGCCGCAATCCGATGCCGCCTCGAAGGAACACGAGATCGCCTTCCCGTTCAGCCGCCAGACGACGATCACGCTCTGGAAGCGCAGCCATTTCACCGTGCAGGCCTACCAGCCGCGCGAGGAGACGCAGATGGAGCGCGGCCGCTACCTGGTCGAGAATGTCGGCGGCTGCGGCGATTGCCACACGCCGCGCACCACGACCTATGGCCTCGATCTCGCCCGCGCCTATGAGGGGGAGAAGGGCCTGACCGGCGCGGTCGCGCCCGATATCACCAAGGCGCGCATGAGCGGCCTTGCCTCGCACGAGGTCTTCACCAGGGGCCTGATCGACGAGGGCAAGAAACTCTCCGGTTCGCCGCTGTCCGACCCGGTCATGCGCCGCATCGCGCAGGGCCTTTCGACGCTCCCCGACGAGGACAAGCAGGCGATGTACGCCTTCCTCGCCGACCGCGAGGTGAAGGTGACGCCGGTCGAGACCAGCACCGCGCCGGTCTGCAGCGAAGCGACCGCCGAAAGCGCCCTGACCGCCGGCGGCGGCAGCGCCGAGTTCGCCTCGGCGGCAGACGCCTTCATCGGCAAATATTGCCGCAACTGCCATGGCCCGGGCGAAAGCTCGCAAGGCTCGTTCCCGGCGGGCGACCTTGCCTCGATCGCCGCCAATCCGGCCTTCGTGACGCCCGGCGATGCCGCCAAGTCGCTGCTCTACACCAGCGTCACCAGTGGCCGCATGCCGCTCGGCAAGCGCCCGGACGATGCGGAGGTGCAGAGCCTTGCCAACTGGATCAACTCGCTGAACAAGGACGCCATCCCGACCGCCGTCTCCGCCACGAAGACCGAGCGCTCGCGGCCGATGCTGAAATATCTCGACTTCGTCGAGCTGGCGCTGCGCGACATCTCCAGGGTCGACGAGCACGACCAGCCGTTCATGCGCTACTTCAGCTATCGCGACCAGTACAACGGCATGATGAGCTGCGAATCGCACGAGACCTTCCTGAAGCGCATGAGGGTGCTGGCCGGCGGCTTCAAGAAGCTGCTCAACTCGCTCTCATACGGGCCGGAACTGGTGCTGCCGGAAGAGGTGGAGGGCTCCGACGGCCTGCTCGTGCGCGTCGACCTGCGCGATCTCGAATGGAGCCAGGAGGACTACGACTTCCTGATCAACGAATATTTCTATGGCGTGGACCCCGTCAGCGACGCCCAGCTGCACTCGCTTGCCAAGGCGACGCAGACGCAGCTGCCGATCATGCGCGTCGACTGGTTCATGAGCAACGGCGCCCGGCCGAAGGTCTATAACCGCCTCATGAAACTGCCGACGAACATCGCCGAGCTGGAAAAGCGCTTCGGCGTGCCCGTCGAGCAGAACATCGAGCGCCGCCGCATCGTCCGCGCCGGCTTTGCCGACGGTTCGTCCGGTGTTTCCGACCACAACCGCATGCTGGAACGGCACGACATGCCCTTCGGCGGCTACTACTGGAAATCCTACGACTTCGCCGGCGACGTCGGCCGGCAGGTGCTGAAGCGCTTCCCGGCGGGTCCGGAGGGCATTCGCCTGAAGGCTGGCCTCCAGCCCTTCGAGCATGACGGCGGCGAAATGATCTTCTCGCTCCCGAACGGCATGCAGGGCTACTACCTGTCGACCAACAAGGGCGACCAGCTCGACATCGGCCCGACGGCGATCGTCTCCTTCCGCAAACGGCCGATCGGCAAGGGCGTCGAGATCATCAATGCGCGCTCGTGCTTCGACTGCCATTTCGACGGCATCCTGTCGAAGCGCGACCAGCTCCGCGAGCATATCGAGACGTCGACGCTGTTCTCCAAGGACCAGCAGGACGAGCTGCTCGCCATCTACGTGCCGCAGGAGGAGCTGAACGAGGTCTACAAGCGCGACACGGATCGCTTCGTCGCCGCGCTCGACCGCCTCGGCATCACGGAGCCGACGGCCGGCGGCGGCAAGACCAGCCTGAAGGCGCCCGGCGGCGCGGAGATCTTCACCTACTTCGCCGACAAGTACGAGGACGAGCTGAACTTCGAGCAGCTTGCGGCCGAGTTCGACATGACGCCGGAGGAGTTCTCGTCCGACATCCGCCGCCTCACCGACGTCAATGCGCTGCGCATTGGCCTCGACTGGGTCGCCACGCTCGAGGCGGGGGCCACGATCCCGCGCGTCGAGGTCGAGGAGCAATATGCCTTCATGCTGCAGCCGCTGCTCCAGCTCGAGCCGCTGAAGCGCGGCGTCAACCCGGACGGGGCGGTGAACACCGCAGGCAATACCGGCTACCAGCAGCCGGAACAGAAGCAGGAGCAGGCGGTCGCAAACAACGACGCCTACCAGCAGCAGCCCGAGCAGAAGCAGGAGCAGGCCGCCGCCAGCAACGACGCCTACCAGCAGGCGGGCACGCAGGGCCAGGCGACCGGCGGCGACCAGTCCGCGAGCGCGAGCTATGTCGTGCCGGCCTACAAGCAGGACGACAAGGCCAAGGAGAGCAAGGTGAAACTTGCCGTCCATGTGGCATCGACAAGTGCGAAGGTGGGGGACTACCTTGCCTTTGAACTGAGCACCAACCATGCCTGCGAGCTGCAGGTGATGTATGTGGAGGATACCGGCAACGTGGAGATCATTCCGGACGTGATGATCGGCAATACGACGCTGAATGCCAGGGAACGCCGCCTGATCCCGCAGCCGGGCACGGGCAACCTCACCTTCGATTCGCCGTCGCCCGGCGAAACGATGATCGCCTATTGCCGCATCGGCGGCCTTGGCGACCAGAAGCTGACGGCCGAAAAAGCCAAGGAACTGGCCGCAAGCACGAAGCAGCCGGTAACGCGGGGCCTTGCCATCAATCTCGCCAAGCAGGCCGAGAAGGACAACGGGGCAAGCGGCGTCCAGATGGTGACGTTCGAGATCAAATGATGCATGGGGCAGGGGCCTTCAGGCCCCTGTCCGTTTCTTCCATGAGGATATGAGGGCTGGACCGACAATGCTGAAGCGATCCCTTGCAGCGACACTTTTCGTACTGGCCGGAGCGGCTCCGGCTGCCGCGGCCTGCGATGCCTTTACCGGCGTTGTCGAGGCGCTCAACGCAGGGGACGAACAGAAGGCGCACGCGCTCGCCGAAACGGCCGGCACGGCCAATTGCAGCGCCAACGAGCGCGCGCTCACCGGCCGCGTCGCATCGCTCGTCACCTTCAACCGCATCGTCGCCGCTGTCGGCGCCGGCGGAAAGCTTTCCGACCACCGGCAGGCGCTGGAAGACCTGCAGCGCCAATATGGCGGCCCCTGGCAGGTGCTGGATGCGTTGGGCGACCTCGCGCGCGAACGCAAGGACTACGAACAGGCGGCCCGCTTCTACCAGCTCGCCCTGGAGGACGGCTCGAACGAGACGCTGACGCCGGACTGGATGGCGCCGGACGAGCAATACATCCTGCGCCTCGACAAGCTCGCCAGCGAAATGCGCCTTGCCGCGCCGCGGCCGGTGCAGCTTGCCATGCGCGGCGGCTGCAAGGTCTCCTTCCGCGGCGTGAAGATCAAGAAGAAGTCGACGCCCGTGCGCTACGTCTTCGGCACGGCGGACTTCACGCCGGAGGGCATCGAGGCGGCGAAGGACCTCGCCGAATGCCTGAAGGCGGTCAAGCCCGCATCGATCACGCTGATCGGCCATACCGATCCCGTCGGCTCGGCGGACGCCAACTACAGGCTGTCCGTCGCGCGTGCCGAGACGCTGAAGGGCTATCTCTCCAGCAACGGTTATGCCGGCACGATCACCGTGGTAGGCAAGGGCGAGGACCAGCCCTTCAAGCCGGACGATGCCAGCGCCTATGACACGGAGACGCTGAACCAGCTGCACCGCCGGGTGGAAGTGGACGTGGAATGACCAGGATGCTGCCCCGCCTGCTGGAGCCTTTCCGCTTTTCCCCGAAAGGCGAGAGCGCCCTGCCATCTTGTGTTGGCGCACCTGCCGGCGCAAGGCTGCTTCGCGCTTTTGCCGGAACCGCTCTTGCGCTCTGCCTTGCCGCCGCAATGCCGCTTCCGGCCCGGGCCGCGCAGACCCATGCGCTCGTCGTCGGGGTCGACCAGTATCCCAACGATGTCAGCCTCGACGGCGCGGTGCGCGATGCGGAGGACGTCTATCGCGCGATGAGCGCGGCGGGCTTCACGGTGCGGAAATTCACCAATGCCGAGGCGCGCAAGGACGATATCCGCAAGGCCTGGACCGACATGGTCGCTGAGGCGGTGGCGGGCGATACGATCATCTTCACCTATGCCGGCCACGGCGCGCAGATGCCCGAACTGGTCGCCGGCGACGAGGCCGACGGGCTCGACGAATTCCTCCAGTTGCCGGGCTTCGATCGCAACCGCTATGCGGAAACCTCGAACGAGATCATCGTGGACAACGAGATGAACGCCTGGTTCGGCGAGGCGGAAAGCAAGGGCGTGCATGTGCTCTTCGTGTCCGACAGCTGCTTTTCCGGCGGCATGAGCCGTTCCGTCACCGGCAAGAGCCGGCTGGCGCCGGCCGTCACGGTCAAGCTCGCGCCGCCCTCGCAGGAGGCGCTGGCCGGCGCCAACCTCAAGGAGATCGATTTCAAGCAGGTCACGGTGCTCGCCGCCTCGCTCGAAAGCCAGCCGACGCCGGAGGTCATCATCGACGGCGAGCCGCGCGGCGCGCTCAGCTGGAGTTTCGCCCGCGCCGTGGAAGGCAGCGCCGACCGCGACGGCGACGGCGTCATCACCCGCATCGAGCTGGAAGACTATATCTTCTCCAACGTGAAGAACCGCTCGGAAGCCTTACAGGTGCCGAACTTCATGCCGCAGGTGGCGCGCTCGGAGGGCGAGGTCGTCGTGCGGCTGACGCGCGGCATTCCGGTCGAGACCGCCACGGTGGCGGCGACGGACACCTCCGATACCGGCGGCGCCGCGACCACGCCGAAGGCCATCAAGCCGGCCAGGGAGCTCGGCTGGACGGGCAGCATCGCGCTCCAGATCGACGGCACCGCCGACAGGCCGAAGAACGCCGACGGCACCGGCACGCCCTATCGCTGGGATGTGGCGGGCGGCGTCTTCTACACCCCGAACGGCGATGTGGCGGCGGAGAATGTCGGGGCGGACCGCATCCAGGCTGTGGTCGACAAATATGTGCTGCTTGACTTCCTGAAGGCGCTCGCCAGCCAGAACCCCGGTTCCGTCTCGCTCACGCCGGCAAAGGACATCTACGCCGCCGGAAACCGCCTGCGCTTCGACGCCCCGCCCGGCCGCTATCCGAACATGCTGGTCTTCAACCTCGCCAATACGGGCGAGGTGCAGTTCCTCGACATGCAGGTGGCCGGCACGGCCAGCTCGCAGTTCAAGCTGACGGATGTCGAGGTGGTCAAGCCCTTCGGCGCCGATCACCTGATCACGATCTGGACCGCGGAACCGGTCGACGCGATCGGCGCGGTGCTCGCCGACAAGGCCGTGACGTCCGAAACCCTGCTGAAGGCGCTGCTGACCCGGCTCGACGGCAAGGAGGCGAGCGTCGCCATCCAACCCCTCTACACGCGGGAAACGCTCTGATGATCCGTTACGCCGCCGCTCTTCTTCTCTCGCTCTGCCTCGTTTCCGGCGCCAAGGCGGCCGACCGGGCGCTTCTCATCGGCATCGGCACCTATGCCACGCTGCCCGAGAAGATGTTCCTCGAAGGCCCGAAGAACGACGTGCCGCTGATCGAGAAGCTGCTCAAGGAGAAGCAGGGTTTCGCCCCCGAATCGATCCGCGTCCTGCGCGACAAGGATGCGACCCGGGCCGCCATTCTCGCCAGCATCGACGAATGGCTCATCGCCGGGACCCAGCCCGGCGACCGCGTCTATTTCTACTTCTCCGGCCACGGCCTTCAGGTGAAGGACCAGAACGGCGACGAGGAGGACGGGCTGGACGAGGCGCTGTCCACCTTCGACATCGCCGCCGGCGACGGCGACTGGACCAATGTCATTCTCGACGACGAGATCGACGCGATGCTCGCCAAGCTCAAGGACCGCGCCGTCTCCATCGTCATCGACGCCTGCCATTCGGGCACGATCTCGCGCTCGCTCTCGCCCAAGGTCGGCGAGGTGCTGGAAAGCGCGCGCTTCCTGCCGCGCCCCTTCGCCAAGCCGGTGGAGGCGGTCAAGACGCGCGGCCTGCGCATCGACGTCGCGGTGGTCGACAAGCCCGAAATCGCCAAGCAGAACGGCGTGGAGGCCTGGAGCGCCGCCTCCTCCTACCAGGTCGCCTGGGACGACACGCGCCTGCCGCCGGACGAGCGCCACGGCGTCTTCACGCTTTCCTATGTGAACGGCCACGAGATCGCCGCGGGCGACAGCAACGGCAACGGCATCGTCTCCAATGCCGAACTGCTCGAATATGTGAAGAAGCAATCGCAGACCTATTGCGCCGCGCAGACCCAGTGCCAGAGCCTCGACCCGCAACTGGAGGTCAACTACGCCCTGCTCGGCGCCAGCGCCGTAACGCCGACCGCCGACGCCACCGCCCAGCAATACCAGCAGCCGCAGACGGGCGGCGACACCCAGCAGCAGACGCCCGACTACGGCAAGGTCGAGGAGGTGAAGGTCGAGAACACCCAGCAGACCGCCTATGTTGCCGCCGACCCGGTGGATGCCGTCGGCGATATCCTCGGCAAGGCCGAGACCGGCGACGTCAAGGTGGCGCTCTCCTCCGACAGCCTGAAGAACGGCGACGTCTTCCGCATCACCGTGACCAGCAACACGGGCGGGCACCTCATCCTCTACGACGTCGACAAGGAGGGCAAGGCGACCCAGATCTTCCCGAACGAGGCGGCCCAGAAGATCACGCCGCTCTCCGCCAACACCCCGCTCACCATTCCGGACGATTATTACGGCTTCGATTTCGAAGCGGAAGGCCCGAGCGAAAACGTGCTGGTCGCCATCGTCATCGCCGACGACGTCGACCTCACCAAGGTCGCCCCCAACGACTACGGCCTGACCAAGGAACTCGACGCCCGCACCACTATCGCCGACATTGCCGGCACGCTGCAGCAGACCTGGACCCGCGACACGGAAAACCGCAGCGTCAACTGGTCGCTCGGGCTTCTGAAATACGCGGTCTACTGACAGAACCTCCGACGGCGGCCTGCCAGCCGCTCATAATATGCGCGACCGGAAGAGCGGGAGTGCGGCCGGTCACCTCAGGCTTTGCGCGACTTGGCGGAGGTCGCGGCCCGTGGCCTGCCCGACAGGGTCCGAGTCGGGGAAGGGGGAAAGCATCCGTGTCGAGGCTTTTGCAGATCGAAGAGCCCAGATCGACGCATTCGCGTCGGCATGGCTGGCTTCAAAACGAGTCGGGTAGCTGTGCGCTTGGTTGCCGCGCCTCTTTTTCGGATGCGGTGAAGGCATTGAGGCCGTAGTAGCCAGCCAGCATGAGGGCGGCTCCGGCCGACGTCAAAATCAATCCCTTCCTCAACCCCTGCATCTGCGTTTCTTTGCCTGCAGGTTTGCCAAGGGCCCGGGCCAGCCTGTGGGCATGTCCTTCGTCGGCGAAACCGACCAGGTGCGAAACGATCCATCGTGCGCCGCCGATCACGAGGCCTGCGCCGCCTGCGAAAACGACAACCAGAACCAGAAAAATGAACAGCTCCATGTCCATGGCGGCCTCCCTGCGCTCTTCGACCATGGTCGATGCAATCCCGCAGCAACGCGTATTCGCGGCGCTGCGAGACTGTACGCGGCATGTGTGAGGGTCATTTTAGCCCGTTTGAGCTGATTTCAAAGGCTAAGCCTTTGATTTTTTGGTGAGCGCGCAGGGATTCGAACCCTGGACCTACTGATTAAAAGGCTTTATGCGAACCTTGGGAAATCAGTCTATGTAGCGTTTCATGCGCCATTTATGCGCCACTGGCTAACGGTAAGTCCGGTTAAACGGCGTAAAGTTGCGACGCGATTTTATCCATTGCCGCCCCGTGATCCTCGGCGGGAAACATGTGCCCATATCTCGACATCGTGATCTGGAAGGTCGCGTGGCCGGCCAACGTTTGCACCGCCTTGGGCTGGAGGCCGGCCTCAATCCAGGTGCTGACCGCGAAGTGCCGCAGGGCGTGCCAGCCCGTTGCCGGAACCTCCGCCTTTTCTATGATAGGCTTGAACCGACGGCTCATGAACTGAGTGTGCCGGGTGAAGCCGCCGTTGGAATCCGGAAAGACAAAATCGTCATCGCCGCTGAATTTCGATACCTTACGACGGGCCGCAAGTTCGTCTGCCAATGCTTGGCTGAGGGGGACGGTTCGACGCCCGGCACCAGACTTGGTCGTGTCGAATTCTCCGAATGCGTCAAGCCGGGTTTCGACCGTGACCGATCGACCTAACAGATCGAGATGCTTCCACCTGAGCGCCCATTGCTCGCTCGCCCTCAGGCCGGTCGCCGCAGCAAACTTTATTCGAAGAGCATAGTCGTTTGCCTCGGCCGCGCGCTTCCTGAACCGCGCTTCGGCCTCCGGCCCAAACCCCTTGGGGGCATCTGGCATGTACTCGGCTGCCGCTTTAATTACCCGCGCAAGCACGGCTTTGGATGGCGGGACGACCTTCTCTGACCCCTCGCCACGCTTGCCGAGTACGCGCACACCTTTTGCAACATTGGAGGCGACGAGATCCTGTCCCACGGCGAATTGGAGGGTACGGGATAGTGCACCTATGGCCCGGCGCACCGTCGGAAGGCCGACGCCATTGTCTTTCAACCTATCGACAAGATCGGTAACGGTGCGCGCCGTCAGTTCGGCGAGCCTCGTGTCGCCGATCTCCGCCTCGACATGTGTCCGAAGCTGGCCTCGCGTATTGCGAAGATACATAGTCGTCACCTGCTCGCCGCGCCCGTGCCGCTTTTCGAGGTGGGCGATGTAGGCGCCAATGGCGTCCTTGACGGTCTTGGTCGCGGCCTCTGCGCGGAACGCTCCAGTACTGATCTGTCCCTCAACCTCGATGCGGCGGGCTTCGGCTTCGCGCTTCTTTGGGAACTGCTCTTTGTGCCGCTTCCCGGATCGATCATTATACGCCAGCGTCCAAGCTTCTCGCTCTTCACCCTTGCTGGTTGTCCATCGCCTTTTAGTGATCGTCGCCATCTGAGAACCTAATAATGATATTATGGCGCATAATATGTATTGGAACATGGTGCAAAACAAGGGAAGCGGAGTGAATTTATTTCGATAATAGAAACAGTGGTATAACTGTATATTAGATATACATGAAATATAAAAGGTAGATTATTGGTAGCACATATTAAATGTGGGGGGCCGTTCCCCACGTCAATTGAAGGGAGACGACATGAAGCACGACAACGACAACGACACAACAATCCTTATGGGGGCGAAAGCCATCGCTGGCCATCTCGGCGTGACCCAGCGCCAGGCATACCGATTGATCTATGAATGCGGCTTGCCGCACTTTAAACTGGGGGGCACTGTCGCAGCGCGCCGCTCCACCATCTCATGGTGGATAGCCGAGCAGGAAGCTTCCGCGCGGAAGGCCACGGCATGAGCCTGCCTGCACCTGATCTCTTTGAAATTCCGGTCGCGGCGAACCAGAATTCAGCAAGCTTAACCACCATTCCAAAAACATCCGAGTTTCAATTCGAGCGCCCGGATTGGGTTCTCTTCCGATCCATTGGCACCTTGTCCCAGAAGGCGGGCGTCCCGGCGCGGCTGCTTCGTCGTCTCGTATTAAAGGAGTTGGTCGACAACGCCCTTGACGCCGGTGGCTCAGCGTCTATCCGTGTTGACGAGACCGACACCTATATAGTTGAGGATGATGGTCCCGGCATTGAGGGGCGCCCTGCCGATATCGCGCGCATGTTCTCCATCAACCGGCCGATGGTATCCTCCAAGCTCTGGCGGTTGCCTAAGCGCGGAGCGCTGGGCAACGGCCTCCGTGTCGTCGCTGGTGCCGTGCTGGCGTCAGGCGGGAAGCTGACCGTCACCACGCGGAACGCGGAGCATCGACTTACTCCGCGAGATGACGGCGGCACATCGGTGTCATCCTCGCTGGCGGACTATCCGATAGGCACTCGCATTTGCATTTCCTTCGGTCCGGATATGCCGCATGACCCACTGGCTATGCGGTGGGGTGAGGAAGCCATACGCATGGCCCCAGGGGAGGCTTATGGCGGGAAGGCTTCACCGTTCTGGTATGACGCCGATCATTTCTTCGAGCTGCTTCAGGCGGGCCGTGAACGCCCGGTTCGTGAACTTGTCGCGCAGTTGGATGGGTGCTCGGGTGCGAAGGCTGGTCTGATCGCCGAGGCATTTAAGGGCATGCCTTGCGCGTCGCTCGACCGCGACCAGGCAGTTGCCCTATTGGGTGCGGCTCGGTCCCACGCCAAGCCAGTGTCGCCGAAGCGTCTGGGGTCCGTTGGCAGGATCGACTCGCTGCCAAAGTGGCATGCGGTAGAAGCGGGGTCAGTGCAAATCGGCGCACGCAATCCGAAGGCGGAAATACCCTTCGTCGTAGAAGCGTGGTGCGAGTACCACGGGTCCGCCGAGGACAAGGTCTCTATCAGCGCCTTTGTGAACCGGACTCCCATCGCGGGTGAAATCCGAGGTTACAGGAACAAAAAGAGCGTCAGTATCCACGGCTGCGGTCTCGGTCACAGGTTCGATGCTGAGCGGGGCGAATACCATATCGTCTTCAACATCATCGCCCCCCATGTGCCGATCACCACCGATGGAAAAGAGCCGGATCTCACGCCGTTCGTCAAGGAGATCGCGGCCGCCATCCAGTCGGCCGTCAAGCGTGCCAAGCGGGCGGCGCCGAAAGTTCCCGCGAAACGCTCCCAGAAGGAGATCGTTCTGTCCGTCTTGGATGAGGCGATTGCCAAGGTCAGCGATCACGGGAAGTACCGGTTCAACTGCCGCCAACTCTACTACGCGGTTCGACCGTACATCATTTCTGAACTCGGCGCCGAGCCCACATACGGTAATTTCAACGCGATCATCACCGCCTATGAGGAAGACACGGGGATGATACCTGGCATGTATCGCGACGCCCGCGGCACGCTCTATCATCCGCACACCGGGCTAGAGTTTCCGATCGGCACATTGACCGTGGAAGGATATCGCCGGCCGAAGTGGGCATTCAACAAGGTGCTGTTCATCGAAAAGGAAGGCTTCTTCGAAGCGCTCAAGTCGGCAGAATGGCCCGAGCGCTATGACTGTGCGTTGTTGACATCGAAGGGTTTCAGCACTCGAGCCGTGCGGGATTTCCTGGACATGCTCGCGGACGACGCCGAGGAGGATATCACCGTGTTCTGTGCGCACGATGCCGACGCATTCGGAACTATGATCTTCCAGACGCTGCAGGAGGAAACGCGGGCGCGCGGGCGCAGGAAGGTCGAGATCATCAATATAGGGCTCGAGCCCTGGGAAGCATACGAGATGGGCCTCGATCCTGAAGACCGCGAGAAAGACGGGAAGACCGCTCCGGTCGCCGACTACATCAAGAACCGGGTCGACGGCACGGACTGGTCGGCATGGCTGCAGGGAAAGCGCTTCGAGTTGAATGCGATGACCATGCCCCAGTTCATTGCGTGGCTGGACCGCAAGATGGAAGAGCACGGTGTCGAGAAGGTAATCCCGCCCACCGACTATGTCCTGGACACGATCATAGACGACACCAGCGACTTTCTCCGCGAGGCCATCCGCGAGCGCGTTCTGGCTGAAGCCGATATCGAAGGGCAGGTAGAGGCTGCGGTGGCGGAGGTTTCGTTCCCATCTGCGCAGGACATCGAGGAGACATTGCCCGCGTACCTCGGAGGCAACCCCGCGGAGCACTGGTCCGACTGGGCGTCGGAAACCGCGCGGACAATCGCCGCTTAAAGATCCGCCGTTTCTGAGATCGAAATAAGCAAGCTGAATCCGACGTGCGTTTTCGTCGGTTCTTTAAAATCGCCGACCCACAGTCGGCGGGCAGCGCCTTCGTGCGCGAAAATCTAGGAGGAAACCTTGGAAGTATTGTCCATCAACCGGCTCGACAGGCCGGGTAACACATTAGCGGTTGCTTGTGTTCAGGTGACACCGGAGATCCGCGTCAACGGTCTGCGCCTCGTGCGCGCCGGCAATGGCGATCTTCGAGTCTATTCGCCGAACGCTGGTGGTCTGTCGGTCCTGAGCTTCGCGCCAGCGGCCGTTGCCGAACTCAAGTCCATCATTATCGATGCCTACAGGAGCGAGACCGCCCATGAACGCAGCCGCGCAGCCTGAGCCCGTTTATCTCGACCCGCACGCCGTCGCGAAAGCGATCGGCGGCAAGGTCATCGCCGGCACCAGCAAGGTCGTCGCCCATGCTCCTGGTCACAAGAAGGGCTCGCCCGAGATTTCCATCACGGTCGATCCTTCCGCGCCTCGTGGTTTGCTGGTCAACTGCTTCAGCGGTGAGGACCCCGTCGCAATCAAGGACTGGGTGCTCGAGCGCTGCGGCGAGCCGGCCTTCACGCCCAGTCAGAAAGTCGAGGCGCCTGCTGCCCATAGTGGTCTCCTGAAAACCAGGGAGGCCCCGAGGGCATTCTATGACGGCCATTTGACAGGCCGAGGCTTCCGGCTGGCGGCTGAATACGACTACGTGGATCTGGACGGCGAAGTTCTATTTCAGGTGCTGCGCTATCAGCACGCCACCGAATCCAAGACGTTCCTTCAGCGGCAGCCTGACGGCAAGGGCGGCTGGCTCTCCGGCCGTCCCGGTCCGATCATCTACCGCTGGCCGGAAATAGCTTCACGGCCTGGCGAGCCCGTATACATCGCTGAGGGCGAGAAAGACGTCGACACGCTGATCAATGCTGGCGTGCTCGCCACGACCGCGCCGAACGGCTCGTGGCCGTTGGACCTTTCGCCGCTCAAAGGGCGAACGCTGTTCGTTCTCCCTGACAACGATGCGCCCGGTGCGGAGAAGGCAGACAAGGTGATCGCGCTCCTGCAGGGCATCGCCACGGTCAAGCGTGTCGAGCTTCCAGGGTTGCCGGACAAAGGCGATGTGACCGACTGGCTGGCGGCCGGCAACACGGTTGAGCAGTTGCAGGCTCTCGCCAAGGCCGCGATGCCTGCGGCGGCGAATGACAACCGTCCCGCCGGTCCTGAGCTCGTTCATAGCGGCGACTTTGTCAGGGGGTTCGTGCCGCCGGACTACGCGGTCGACGGCATCATGCAGTCGGGCTTTCTGTATTCGCTCACCGGCCAGACCGGCTCCGGGAAGACGGCGGTGGCGCTGCTGCTTGCCCTCTGCACCGCGCTCGGATCGCCGTTTGCGGGGCGCGAGACCAAAGGCGGACGGGTGTTCTACTTCGCCGGCGAGAACCCCGACGACGTCACAATGAGGTGGATCGGCCTCCTTCACGAACACGTCCTCGATGCGGACGATCTCGACGTGCATTTCATCAGAGGTGTCTTCTCTGTGTCGGAATTCCTCGGCCATATTGCCGAGCGAGCCCGAGACCTTGGCGGCGTTGACCTGATCATCGTGGATACCACTGCAGCCTACTTCACCGGCTCGGACGAGAACAGCAACGTCGAGATGGGGAACTATGCCCGCCAACTCCGGGAGCTTGCCAAGATGGAATGGCGCCCGGCCGTGCTCGCGGCCAGCCATCCGGTCAAGAATGCCGGTGCTGATAACCTGCTTCCTCGAGGTGGCGGTGCCTTCCTGAACGAAGTCGACGGGAACCTCACCCTGGCGAAACGGGGGGAGATGTCGGTGCTGCACTGGCAAGGGAAGCATCGTGGACCAGACTTCCAGCCGCTGACGTTCGACCTGAAGACGATCAACGCCCCAGCGCTGGTGGACAGCAAGGGGCGGCCGATCCCGACCGTCATGGCGGCACCAGTTGGGGACGACGAGGTGGCGCAGCGTGCCGATTCCGACAACGGCGACGACAAGGTGATGTTGCTCGCCATTCGGCAGAACGGCAATCGGTCTCTGCGGGACCTTGCTGAATTCCATGGCTGGACCAATGCGAAAGGCGAGCCCGACAAGAAGCGCGCGCAGAACTCCACGGATCGGCTAAAGCGCGCGCAGTATGTGCTCTATGAGCTCCAGCAATGGAAGCTGACGAAGAAGGGAGAGGAAGCTGCGTCATCTGCGGCTGCCGATATCCATGAGCAGCGGAAGTGGGCGAGCGTCGTCCAGGGCATGGCCGAAAAGGCTGGACGAAAGCGGAGCCGTACTGGCTCAGATCGTACCGTAAGGGAGTAAGGGCGGTACGGCGTTGAGAAAAACGTCGTAATATCAATTGCTTGTAGGCGTACCAAGCTGATTTCGTAACAAAAACAAACCAAATTCTATGGCAGGAGGGGGGACTTCGTCCCCTCCCTGCCAATGGTCGAGATCATACCGTACCGTACCTCTCTCTTCTCTAGGGGGGCGGTTTTCATGGTACGGCAGTGATTGTAAAATAATATCAAATAGATACGCCGTACCGCATCTGAATTTTGACGGTACGGGGTACGGATATGAAGGAGGAAGAGAATGTCGATTTCGTACCTGCCCGCTCAGCCAGGCTTTATGGCCATCTGGAAATCGGAGGGGGAGAAGTTCTGGGCGCCGGTCATCGGATGGCAGATCGTCGAAGGACAGGAAGTGTTTCCCCTCGTGGCCGGAGAGCAGCCGGACGATATCATCGGATATGAAACCGAGCGCGGCGCGATTTTCGGCCTGAACGTTGGTCGGCCATATCCTGACTTCGTACCCGGAGAAGCAGCATGATCACGATCAACGGCACAAAATACGCATCCAGCGCCACCCACACCGGTGAGCCGTGGCGAGGCTGGCCAGTCGCCAGAACGCTTCAGCCTTACCGCCCCAAACCGGCCAACGACAACAAGCCTGAGCGCTTCCGTGGCGGCTATCCGGCACTGTCCTGGCTCGCCGAACAGGACCCCGACGCAGTCGTGGCCATTGCCAGCATCATGGGCGATTTCCGTCCCGTCTACCGGAACAAGGACGATCGTGACGACGACCTGGGCAGCAACGACGAGCGGATCCGCATCCATCCCGATATCGACGACCTTGTGGAAGCAGCCAATGACGCACGGGCCGTTGTCCCAAAGGGCAGGCTGGCTGCCCGTACCGGTGCGTTACGGTCGGGCTTCCCGGCAGCGGAGAAGCAGTACCGTGTCGGTGGCACCCGCTACCGTCTGGGCTGCGCCGTGTTCAACGTGGACTCCTCTGAAACGCAGCAGGGCCTGCTGTCCTACTGGCTCGACAAGAACGGCGTCGTCCAGATCCCACGCGAACAGAGTTCCCAGCGGAAGGGCAGCCGGGTGCCGATCTGCTGGCAGGTCGAGCGATATATGCGCTCCTGGAACGAACGTCCGCGCAACGATCGCGATGCGGCAATGGAAGCACTGTACGACTCCGAGTGCCTGGCGTTCCATCTTCGTCGTCGCGGCACGCCGATGCCTGCACAGGTATATCCTCCAGTCGGCCATTCCCGCGTTGATATCCCGGAAGAGAAGGCGACGCTGCGCGCCTGGCTGGCGGAGCAGATGGCCGGCCACGCTGTCACCCGTTGCCCTGACGATGTCGCTCAATCCACAACGTGGTTCGGGCGCGTCGGCGGAAACAAGAAGGGACTGTCGGTTCCCGAAATCTGGCGTGAAGCGGAGGCCGCCCCAGACCTACCGGATGATGTCCTGCTGACCATCGAAACCATGCTCGCTCGTGGAGACCTGACCGACGTCGCCGAGGCACACAAAGTGGACACGACACGGCCGGATCGTGCGGGCAAGCGTCTAGTGCGAGCAGCCGGAAAGGCCGCCTTGGCCCTGATGCCGGTAAACGACAACAAAAAATCGAAGAAAGCTGCGGCCTGAGTCCATTTCGTGGCGTGCCGTTCGCTTTCTATATGAAGAGATAATTCTCCCTTCGCGGTTTCTCAGACATGGCCGCGACACCTGGCCGTCCTTCGGGACGGCCTTTTTTATTGCCCTCAATCGTGACGCCCAACGCCCGTCACCAACGAAAGGAGGCCTTCTTGACCTTCGCCACCAGCGACCTCGCAGACCTCCTTGGCCTGTCAGAGGCCGCCATTCGTCAATGGCTTTGCCGCGCGCCTAGCTTCCACCTCGGCGCGGTCCGCGGCAAGGCCCGAATCTACAACCGCGTTGAAGCCGTCACCATCGCTATCGCGGCCGAGATGTTCCGACACCGTCTGGGCCGGCCGCACGAAGTCCTGCCTATCGCCCGCGAGATCGCCGCATCTGGCGCCGACGCAATCTGGGTCTATCGCCCGCAAGGCGGCCCGATCATCACCGCTACCGACCAACCCTCCAGCACGGCCGTCCACCTTCCGCTCGCGGAACTGCGGCGCCGGCTCGTCATGCATTGAAAGGAATCCCGTTGGGAAAATTGATCAATAAGATACTCGGCAAGCAGTCCTCCGCGGACATCGCCAGCGCAATCACCAAGGCCCAGGCCGAATTGGAGGCAGCGGAAGCTGCCGTGACGGCAGCCGAGGCGGCGTATGACGATGGACTGCTCACGCTTGATAAGGCTGCACTCCGCAAGCTGCTGGATGCCAAGGTCGAGGCTGGGATAGAAATCGATCAGATCCGCGCGCAACTGGCCAAGCTCGAGCGCCAGCACGCAGACGCACTCGAAGCCGAAGCCGCCGATCAGCGTCAACGTCGCTATGACGAGGCGAAGGCTGCTAGCGATGCCGCAGAAAAGCGCCTGCGCAAGGAATACCCCCGCGCTGCCATGGCCATCCGCGACCTTCTTGCCGAAGTCGCCGCCGCGTCGATCGCCGTGCAAGCTGCGAATGAGGACCCCCCGGAAGGTGCACCGGCAATCCTCGGTCCGGAATACGGGCGCTCGCAGCACCCGAAATATCAGGAGGTCATTTCCGAAGACATCGTTGAGATGTGGACTGATATCGATGGAACGTCCCCCATTCGCGACGACCTCCAGAGCCGTGTCCGCGCGCACGAGAAGAACCGGCGCGGCATGATGCGCGACAGGTCCGATAGCGATGAACGTCCACTTCAATACGGATCGGTTCAGACCGAACACGGCGTCCTCGAGGTGGTGCGGAAGCGATTTCGTCGCGCGAAAATCCTTCCCGATCAGGCTGGCTACAGCACCGCCCCGCTGGGGTGCGAGATTGTTCTGCCGCCGCTCGACGCCGGCGCAACGCCATTCTGGAAACCGGCATACGATCAGCGAGATGCCGCAGCGCAGGCTGCTGCTGAACTCAAGCCAGCACCTAAGCGCCCGGAACGTGTTGCTGAATATTCCTACAGCCTCGCCCCCAAGGAGACCGCAAATGTCTGATGATCGCCGCAAGGAAATGATCGCCGCGGCAGCCGTGGCAATGGCCCAGCGCAACGTCGCGATCGCCAAGGCGCGCTTCGGATATCAGCCGCCCGAACAGCCCTCTGCCGCTCCGGTTGCGTCGGTGCCGGCATCAGCACCAGTCACGGCGCGCAATGACGTCCTCGTGAAGGAAGCAGCCAGACGCCGTGCTGAACGGGAGGCCGCAGAGGCGGCAGAGACGAAGGCGTCTTGGGCAAGGGTGATTGCTCGCGCCAACGGCAAGCGCAACGGCGCCGTCGCCACCGAAGAGAAGCCTGCGGAGCTCACGGGCTGGGCGAAGGTCATCGCCAAAATGAACGCCCGCGGCGGCCGGTAGCCCCCCAGGTCAGGAACCTTATCCGGTTCCGGCTGCCAAGCGGACGCGCAGGCCTCGGCAATCGCGAATCACATCCTTCGAAAAGTAGTTGACACTTGACAAATGCACCCTGCCATACCGGAAATCAGGCAGCTTTTGCGTCCTATAAGGACGTCTCCAGGCAAACCGTAACCGATTGGAAAAAAAGAGGTTTGCTCGTTTTCTCCAATGACCGAGAAGTCGATTTCTTCGCCACGGAACGACGCCTTGCCGATCACGGAATCCGTCAGCCTGCGGACAACGAGTTGACAACGGTGGCCGAGATTGACGGCGAGCCGCTGTGGTCGAGAGCGGATGCGGAAACCGTGAAGGAAAACTACGCGGCTCGGCTGAAGCAGCTCGAATTCGAGCGAGAAAGCGCCTGCGTGGTCACTATCGACGACGCTGCGAGGCACATCCTCAACGAATTCGGCATCGTTCGGCAGCGGTGCCGTTCAATCGGTGCCGATGTGGCGCCCAAACTGGCCGATATGACCTCCGCCTCTGAGATCAAAGCGCTGATCGATGAGGCGGTCGTCGCCGCTTTGGCCGATTTGTCGGCGGCCTAAACTCACCCCATCCACATGCACCACCATCGCCCGGCCGACGCGCCGGGCTTTTTCATACCGAAAGGAACTACCATGACCGTATCCTACACCCTTCGCACGCCGATCGAACATGCCGGCACAACCTACCAGACCCTGACGTTCCGCGAAGCCACGACCGGCGACCTCATCGTAGCCGACAAGTTTGAAGGCCCGAACGGCAAGCTGATTGCCACCTTCGCGTCGATGGCCGACGTGCCGCTTCAGGTGTTCAAGCAGGTGCCGATGCGCGACTTCAACAAGATCGCTGTCGCAGTGGCCGACCTCATGGGGGAGGACGAGGAGGCGGATGGCGCGGCGTAGTCGCCCTCATCGCCTCCGAACTGAACACCCCCGTGAACGTCATTGAGCAGTGGCCGCCCGACAAGACCCTCGATTGGTACGAGGCGGCCGTCGAGCTCATCCAACTAAAGAATGGAGGCGGCCGTGGCGAAACGGCAAGCTGAACTTGTCCTCTCGCTGACAGACAAGGTCAGCGGAAGGGCGAAGGGTGTCCATGCCGCCCTGGCAAAACTGCAGGTGATGGCAGCCCGTAATGCGGCCGCTCTGGATGCGATGCGTGGCCGTATGTTCGATGCAGTTGCCGTCGGCTACACCTTAGCGCGGAGCCTTACGGCTCCGGTCAAGGCGGCAGTGGCTTTCGAATCCAAGCTCGAGGATATTGGCCAGAAGGCCGATATCCCTCAGAAGCGCCTCGCCGAGCTCGGTAAGCAACTTCGCCTGGTTGGTCGGCAGACCAATCAAGCCGGCAGCCAGATGGCGGAAGGCATGGACACCCTTCTGGGTCTCGGCGCCTCTGAGGGTGACGCGCTCGGCCTGCTACCTTCGATCGGCAAGGCCGCGTTCGCCTATAAGGCGTCCATCACAGATCTGTCGTCGGCCGGATATGCCGCGCTCGACAACCTGAAGGTCCCTGCTGATCAGTTCGGCAAAGCCCTCGACGCCATGGCACAGGCCGGCAAGGCTGGCGCGTTCGAACTCAAGGACATGGCGCAATATTTCCCCGCTCTTGGGGCGGGCTATCAGGCTCTGGGACAGACCGGCGTGCCGGCTGTGGCCGATCTCTCGGCCGCCTTACAGATCGTTCGAAAAGGCACGGGCGACTCGGCTTCGGCGGCCACGAACCTGTCGAACGTCCTGCAGAAGATCAATGCGCCACAGACAGTCAAGGCCTTCAAGAAGCTAGGCGTGAACCTGGAGCGCGAACTGAAAAAGCGCGCTGAAGCGGGCATGAGTCCGATTGAGGCCATCGCGGATATCACGAACAAGACCCTGAAGGGCGATCTTAGCAAGATTGGTGATCTTTTCGCGGATTCGCAGGTCCAGCAGGGCCTGCGGCCATTGATCCAGAATATGGAGCTCTACAGGAAAATCCGTGCCGAGGCCCTGGGTGCGTCCGGTACTGTTGAGGCCGACTTCGTGCGCCGCATGAAAACTTCGGAAGGCGCGCTTCTGCGAATGCAGGCCGCCCTGGAGAACATTTCCGCATCGATTGGTGCGGCATTGCTGCCGGCTCTCAATCAGGTCATTGACAAGGTGGCGCCGATTGTCACCGGCATCGCGGACCTGGCGGAACGCTACCCCGAGGCCACTTCAGCTATCGTTGCCGCAACGGCTGCGGTAGTTGGCTTTAACATCGCCATGACCGCCGCGCGCTTCGCCTTTTTGTGGACCAAGGGCGGCATCCTATCCATGGTCATCCCGGTAGCGCGGTTGGCCTCGCACTTCACGAAGGCCGCAACGGAAGCTGTTGCGCTTCAGCGTGCGCTCGGGGCGATGTCCGGCCAGAAGCTAACCGGCTTCCAGACCTTCACCACCGGCCTGCATGGAATGTGGTTGGCGGTGCCGGGTGTCTCTGCCATTGGCGGAGCGCTCAGCGCCATAGGGGCCGCACTTGCCACCATCTCCGCACCGGCATGGTTCGCCATCGGTGCGGGTGTCGCTCTTGTCGCCGGCGCCGGACTTGCCCTGTGGAGGAACTGGGATCGTATCAGCAGCATCGTGACAGGGGTTGCTCGCGCAATCGGCGAGGAACTACAGCCTGCCATCGATTTCCTGTGGCCCGTGCTCGATCCATTCGCGCAGTCCTTCTCTGCTCTTGGTGATGCTGCGAAGTGGGCTTGGGAGCAGTTCAAAGAGGCGGCTAGCTGGCTTGGCTCGTTGTTCCAGTCGAATGACCTGACGCGCCAGCACCAGATGGTGATTGAGGACAACGCCTATGCGGTGACGCGCAAGCTCATCGACGGCTTCAAGGCTCTGAATTCTGCGATGTTCCAGGCCGGCGTCGACATGATCCAGGGCATCATTGATGGCGTCGTGGCCAAGGCGGGCGAGTTGCTGGCGTGGTTCGCTGATCTTCCCGCGAAGATCAAGGCGGCGATCGGGCGAATTGACCTGACCGGCATTATCAGTTGGCCGTCCATGCCCTCTTGGTTGGGTGGCGGCGAAGAGGCTCCTGCACAAAAGCCAGCCGTCGACGGCGCGCGCGCTAAGGGCGGCCCGGTCCGGAGCGGCGGGCTGTATCTCGTCGGCGAAAAAGGTCCGGAGTTGTTCAGTCCGGGCGCGTCAGGGATGATCTCCCCGCATGACGCTTACAGGGCGGCTGCGGCGGGCTCGGCGGCATCAGCCAGTGGCCCGGTCCGGAGCGGTGGCAACACCTTCAATTTCTCACCAACCTTCAACGTCCCTGCGCGGCAGGATGCGGAATCGTTCGCTGCGGATATTTTGCGCATCCTTGGCGAGAAATCCAAGGCGACTTGGGAAGGTTATGACGGAGTATTTGCATGATACCCAGAATGCTTGATCAGCAGATCAGTCACATTGGCGTGCGTGTCGCCGACACCGAACGCCGCAACAACAATCGCCGCCGCACGGGCACGATCGCGGAAGGCCCGGACGACAAGGGCCGCTACCGCGTTGAGCTATCACGGCAAGGCGGCGTGCCATACCTCACCCCGTGGATCCGGGCCAGGACCGTCGGCGCTGGCGCCGTCAAGATGGACGTGATCTATGCCGTCGGGGAGCAAGTCGATGTAGTTTCCGAAAGCGGCGACCTGACGGACGCCCGCATCGACTTCGGGACGTATAGCGACGACAACCCACGTGAAAACGACAGCAATGTTCCCCTTCGCCTCAAAACCGGCGACTCGGTCATTGAGGTCAGCGGTAGCGGCATCACCTTGAAGGCCAGCAAGATCGTTCTGGATGGCGAAGTACACCTCGGCGGCGAAGGCGGCCAGCTTCTGCACCGCAAGGGCGATCTCGACAGCGACGGCGACACGGCCGTTGGCTCGGCAAGCCGGGTTTACGCGGTGTGATCATGCTCAAGATCGACATAAGAGGCGACGGTCTCGCCCTCTTCACCAAAGCAACGGCGGCCCTCAAGTCGCCTCGCAAGGCTGGGCAAGTCTTCAGCCGTGCGATCAACGAAACCGGACGCGTAGGGGGTACGGCCGCTGGCCGTGCCCTCGCGAAGCAGACCGGGCTCCCGTTGCGAACCGGCATGAAAGCGGTGCGTAGGAATGTCACGAAATCGACGCCTTCGACCCTGACTTATGTAATCCACGGTCAGGGTGGGGACATCAGCCTGAAGCACTTCAAGCCCCGTGAGACGAGGCGTGGCGTCAGCGCCGCCCCTCGTGGCGTGCGGCAGGTCTTCCCCGGTTCGTTTCAGAGGGCGGGATGGTGGCCGAAGCGAGTGACCAAGCCCGCATGGAACGGCCAGATCTTCGTGCGAGCGAACAGCGACGGATATTCGTACAACGTCACGAAGAACAACCCGTTCGTGCTGTCCGGACAGCAGAAGCGTGAACGCATGGGAACCAAGTTCGCCAAGCAAAAATCAGGCGTTTTCATCCCAGTGGAGCTCCTCCGCGGGGAGGTGGCGAAGGTCTGGGACCAGACAGCGGAGCGGCTCGAGCCACGCGTCATGCATCACATTGATAGAATGACGAACGGCATCTTCAAATAGGTCGGCAACCCTCGGCAACACCAGAACCGCCCTGAAATCCCGATTTTCGGCTCGGCGGCAACGGTGTTGCCGAGCTTTTTAGGTCTGTCGGTGGCCGAGCGCCGGGAGTTTCGACCCGCATCGGCTGTTTTGAGAGGGGTAAGGTTCCTGACCCGGAGGGGGTATGATCCGAATTTCACACATGAACCGGCTGCCCGGCCGGGTGGCCTGCACATTCACAGCCGAGGTCGGCGGCCTGGTGCTGCCAGGCTGCGCGTTGATCAGGCGCAGCGATGGCTATGGCCTGTCCGTGCCGCGGATCGGTGCGCCTGGGGAGACCAAGACCGTGCCGCTGTCTGCAGTCATGGAAGCGGAACTGCTGAGGGTGGCAATCGCCCACTATAAGGAGAAAATGAATGATCCGAATTGAGAACATGCGCCCCGGACCAGGGGGCGCCAAAGCGACATTTGACACTGAGATCGATGGGTGGCTGCTGCGAGACTGCGTCATAGTCCAACGGCCGGAGGGAAACTTGTCGGCGCTGCCGCCGGTCTTGCGCGGAGGGCGGCGAGCCGTCCAGATTCCTGACGATCTGTGGTTCGATTTCGTGAATGCCGCCCGTTCGGCTTATCGGCGGATCAGCCGTGAAGAGGGTTGGGTCGAGCTTTGTGCCGGCGAGCAAGAGGCTTTAGCGGCGGCGGGGATTTAGCCGACTGACCATCAATCCGGCGTCAACGGCAACTCCGGCATGACTTCTTCCGGATAAGGCATGGGCAACACTGCGCGCAGAACCTTCCAGGCCGCAATGTGCTTCCGCGCTTCCTCGCGGAAATCGTGCCATGTCGGATAGGTGACGAAATCTTGCGTTATGGCGTTTCCAACCCGCACGGTTCGGCGTTCGCGTGTCTGCACGGGCTTGTCGGGATCTTTGCCAGTCTCTAGGCATATGCTGCGCGCAACTTGCTCGATTAGTTCATCGTCTGTCATGCGTCTCTCCATGAAGGAAAATCAGAATGAACCATATAAGCAAAGCAATGCTGGCCGAAGGCATCAGGGTGTATCAGGAGCTATCTGATCAATGCTCTTCAGAGTTTGTGGTATCTGAAGTTTTTCTGGCAATGGCGCGCTTATCGTCGGATGGTCTAGATAGGTCCGATGCAGGCCGAAATGCATCAAATAGTGACCAGCAGCAAAGCAATCCTCCGCGACATTTCTAATCTCATCCAAGTCAAAGGAGAAAACATCTGTGACAGGATTTCCGCCCTTGGCGCGGTTGGGTTTGAATAGCTTATCACCTTTGAAATTCACCCAACTGTGAGCCAAGTTATTTCTGTTTCTTCGGCAGATATCAACGCAGGTTATCGCGTGCTCTAACGCCTGCAGAAGATCGGGGCACCTTTCATTTCGCCTGGCAAGTCCACGAAGCAGGTCAAGTAGGGATACGGCGCTCGCGCCATAGAGAAAATGCGCTGCATCTGCTGGCTCCATGCCGGAGTAATCCGTGACCAGCTCGGCCAGTCCTGCCTCGCAGAAATTCCAGTAAAGCGTCACCAGGCCAAGAGCATGGGCTCGCTCGGCGGAAATGAGTGTGTGCTTCTCCATCCACGTGGTCTCGCCGAGCCGTATTGGTTGGGTCATCGCTTCCTCCTGATGCGGGCTCAACCCTACGGCGAGCTCGGTCAGGTGTCGATGCCTGGCGCAACGCTATCCCCCGCTCAATCTCGCCCCATCTTCGCCAGCACAAAGTCATTGGCCTCGCGGTTCCCACAACGAGTACACCGTAGCCTCGGCTCCAGGGTGATGATCATGCGCGCCCGACCGTATTTTCTCGCCAGTTCCCATCGATCCAAGTAGCCGGCGTGCTTGCAGCGAAAGCACCGGGCGCCGAGTTCGTACCATTCTGGTATGTCCTGAAAGGCGACGGAGTGCTGGCGGCTGTTCACGTAGACGTTGACGCCGGTGAGCGTCGCCGGATCCATCGGATTGCCGGCCGTAATATCGATGCCGCGCCGGTGACGCATCAGGGGCGTTCGTAACGAGGCCTCCACCCACGGGCGTAACCCTTAGAGACGAGCACAGACGCGGTGTAGAGCTGGTCGCGGAGGAAGTCCGCGTCCGCCAGCAATTCGCGCACGGCAGCGCTCGCGTCGCCGCCATAGGCTTCAATGACTGCGTCTATTTCCTGCTGTGGAGCGACTTTGGTCGACATGGGGCACCTATAGGAATTGGGTCCGCTCGGTGGAATATGTTCCTATTTTGTTCTCATTTTGGGAGGAGTCAAGATGGAACCGGTGGTGCCGACGACCGCTTCCTGATTAACCTCAATTCTTTGGGTTAACGAGCTGATTGATTTGATCCGATCACGCTGCCGGCCGTATGGAGGGCAGGAGGTGATTTGATGAAGTATGAAATTGGAATGCACATCGTCTATGACGTTTTAAACAAGGGCGTCTTAGTCGAATTCCGCGGCAGGTCGCACTACCTGTCAGGCCCCTTCAAGACCCAGAAGGAAGCGATCATCGCGGGTGAAGAGCTGTGCCGTAAGCTTGGCTGGGGAAAATCGGACGGCGCCTGAGGCGACGCCAGGTGCTGGTTCTTTGCTACCCTACCGACGACCCACTGGGCGTTCGAGGTTGACACAAAAAAAGCCCCGCCGAAGCGGGGCAATTCGAGTGGCACATTGGCTCATGCCACTGGGAGGGCCTTCAGAGCCCGCCGCTATAGAATATAGAAATTGGGTGTATGTGAAGGCCGGGATCAGCGAAATCGGTACGGTTCGTGAATAAATTCAGTGCGGTACCGGTGCGCGGCCCAGCGACCCTAGTCCAGCAGATCCACAATCTCCCATCCCTCCGTCGTCAGCGCGGTCCAGAACCGCCCCTCGGCATCCTCCCCCACGGTTGCCCAGCCGCGCAACCGCAGTCGGCGCACCGTGTCTTTCATGGTGGCGGGGATTTCGTTGTAAGATCGCGGCCTTTCAGCAAGGAGGCGCATTGCGAGGAATTGCGGTCCAGTAAGGCGAACGACCGGCTTGCTGGAGATGTACCTGGCGGCCCGCACCTGACGCCCTTGGTCGGTGATCGCAATCTTGATTTTCTTCCGGGGCTCGATGCACATTTCGGCGAAACCGAGCTTCTCCAATTCCTGATACGCCACCAAATCCGGGTAGGCGAGTTCGTCCATGACGATTCCGTCGCTCGTCGCCAAGCGATCGATGAGGTCGATCTGAGCAGGCGTCAGGCGGTATATGAGGATGGGTTTGGCGGGCATGGCTACATCGTCGTGGTGGGCAAACTCTGCCATTGCGCGGCGGGGTTGTCGAGGGCTCGACCAGACTCTAGTACTACAGTTGCGTTTTGTGTCTTGTTTTGTAGTGAGCGCTCATTGCGTAGGCTTGATGCTCTCGTCGCCAGAGTGACCATGCGAGAACGAAGGCCGTCCTGATCGGCGGTCGCAGTAGGAGCCGGGTGATCAGATAGCGGATCTCTGCGACGCTTGGTAGAAGCGCAAGTTTGTTGGTCAGGCGGCGATTGGCGGGTTTGGACTCGTTTCGTTCGGTTTGCCACCGGCGCTGCGGCGCAGGTCGGAGCCCAACTTAGCAAGGAACGCTGCGGCCGCCATGACGAGCGTCATGTGGCGGTGCCAGGCATGCCAGGAACGGGCCTCGCAATGGTCGAGGCCAAGATCATCCTTGGCGCGCTGGAAGCACTCCTCTACCGTCCAGCGCAATCCGGCAGCACCGGCCAATTCGCAAAGCTCGGTTCCGACGGGTGCAAAGACAAAATAATAGGCGCGGGTGTTGGGTTCGCGCGGGTTGCGGCGGATCAAGAGCCAACGCTCCCACTGTGGATCCGGGCGAGAGCTAAGAGAGATGCGGGCCCAGTCATAGAGCCGCAAGCCTTTGGCGCCTTCGCCGGCGGCATGGCTCTGCCAAACCTCCGGCTTCAACCCATCGGCCATCGTTTGAGGGTCGGTTTGCTCGATCCCTTGGTCGCGTACAAAGCGTAGGCAATGATTGGAACGCACTGCCAAGACATAAGGCTGGCCGCGGCCTTCCAACATCCTGCGTAGCCGCGAATCCGAACCATAGAGCGCATCGGCCAGCACCCAGGCGCAGGGTACGCCGGCATCGAGCGCCGCCGCGATCAGATCACAGGCAATCTCCGGCTTAGTGACAAAATGCTGCTCTTGCGGGATCTGCGCTGAAGCGCGCCGCCCCTCATCGTCCACCCAGGTTTTTGGCAGGTATAGCCGCCGGTCGATCAGGGTTTGGCCGTAGCGGCTTGCATAGGCAAGGAAGACCCCCACCTGGCAGTTCTCAATTCGGCCGGCCGTGCCGGAATATTGCCGCGCCACCCCGACCGAATGTTCCCCCTTCTTCAGGAACCCGGTCTCGTCTACCACGAGAACGCCGTCCGCATCTCCGAGGGCCTCTACCGCATAGGCCCGAACGACATCGCGCAAAGCGTCGGCATCCCAATGGCTGCGCCCCAACAGCGACTGCATCCGATAAGGCCGCTCCAGTCCTGCCTGCTCGGCCATGAGCCAGCCTGTCTTGCGCTCTACTCCCGACAGCACGCCATCAAGAAAGGCGCCGCTCGATAATCGCAGTTCACGACGACGAAAGATCGGCCCCAGTCGCTCCTTCAATGCATTGAGCTCGCGTTGCCATGCCAAAATCGACCCAGACCAGCTTGCGACGGACATGAATTCCCTCCAGCTAAACGCCGAGAGTGAATCATGATCTCGCATAAAACGCAACTGTAGTACTAGTACCACTGTCCGACCGCCCAGAAGCAGGCGGCAGACAGAATGACAATAGCGATGCAGTACCCGGTCTTCTGAAGCATGACTTCTCCTCTCTCGGAAAAATGCGTCAATACAACTCGACTGTCGATCCTCGAAAGTTGCCTATTGCGCTTGTTGATGACCCGCTTGTCGCGGAAGGATTCGACGGTATGCGCAAATCTGCGCATACCGCTGAATGCAATTTTGCATCGAGTGAAATCAACGCGTTGGCACGGATCGGTGCCGAATAATTTCAAGGGGTTGGCGGCGGTCTTTGTGAAGCGGTCTGCCTTGTCCTCAGTCAGTTCGCCATTGTGGCGAACTGATTTTCTATCACCGCCATTCTTCGTCTCAGGAAACTCCAATTCGTAGAGCACCTTACGGCGTGCCGTCTCACCTCGCGCGTGCGCGCGAGGCTATTCCTGCCGATCCCTCAGACGCACGCCTGGGCCGTTGCCGTTGGACGGGATGAAGACGATTCCAAGGTCTAGCAGGGCGGCAACAACAGCCGCGACGTTGTTCGTCATGCCTGACACACTTCCTTCACTCGCCTCCATTCGCTTCAAAGTGGGCACACTGATTTTCGCCGCCGAGGCAATCTCAGCCTGCGTCTTTCCGAGGAGCGTTCTTGCCGCCGCAAGTTGTCGGCCAGATAGGTTATTCTGATCCATTGGTATCACTATGACCTTTTGGTATTGACATCGGGATCGTCGTGATCTAAAGGTATCACCTAGATACGAAAGACGCAACGAGGTGTCCCATGCCGAAACGAAACGTACCTAATGGTCCGTTAAGGAACGCCAACAACCCGAAGACGATCGCTGCCTTCCGGCGTCATCTGCGATGCCAGAACCCGCCGAAGTTTCAGGCCGGCGACGTGATCGACTTCGAGAAAGAAGGCGGACGCAAATGGCCCCTGATGATCCTTGGTGTACGCGGCAGTGACGCCGACGTCATGTGCTACGACGGCAACCCGCACCTTCTCCGCCTCAAGGTCGCCACCCTGGAGGCGTTGCGGATCACGAAGGTCGAAGCCAGCACCGAGGAGACGGTTGCGATGTATCGCAGGCTGGTCGGACTCGATGCGGAGGCTGCGAAATGAACATCCAGCGCCACAAGATCGAGCGCGCCATCGACGTGCTCATAGCCCTTCTCGATACTGCTGACGGCGACCCCGATCTTGAACCCTACCTCTCCGGCATTGACATGTGGGGCGATGACCGTGAGGCCGAACATGACGGCCGCGAGCCGGATGAAGACGGTGAGCCTGACCTTGGATGGACCGAGTCCATTATGCAGGGCGGGCCGTCATGGTTCCCGATTGGTTGGGGAATCGACCATGAGGCAGACCCGGCCGAATCCGGCATCGCCGATTGGGGCGGGCTGGAAGAGCAAATGCGGAGGGGCGTGGCATGAACTGGCGCGACTGGTATCCCGAAGGCAGCACCGTCTTCATCGGCCGCGAGCAGTACATGCTGCGTCACAACGAGCATGACCTCGGCGTCGACCTCTACAGAGGCGACCAGCGTGTCATGACGATCGCCCCGGAATACGTTCCGGTGATTGCGAGTGGAATCAAGTATCCGGAGGTGACGGCATGACCCAGCCGAGATTCGTGATGATGACGTGCCGCAACGGTCAGGTCGGTTGCCTTGGTGTCGCGCTCAGTTTCGAGCACGCGAAGGAAGCCGTCGACGAGTGGGTCGAGGAGAATCGTGCGGGCGGCCGCGCATATGCCTGGGTCGAGCGCGCCGAATACGCGGTTTATCCCTCCTAACCATTTCGCCCCTGTACCCGCGCGGGACTTCTAGCCCGACAGCGGTAACGGATGATGCGAGTTCGAATCTCGCCAGGGGCTCCATTTCTTCCTTCCCGACCGTAGTCATGTCCGGTCAGGAGGGTGCCGCGCGCTGCTGCTCCTCGCTTGGTGGCGCGCGGCCTTTTTTACACCACGAGGCCAGCCGGGCACCACCGCTCCCACACTGCGGCCGGCTGGCCGACCCCTATACGATGTAGTATCGTCATCCCGTGCGCGGCCACCCACCGGTTGCAGCCCATTGCCGCAGCGCCGCGCACGGAGCCGCTCGCCTGAAAGGGCGAGCGGTTTTGTTTTTCTCTAGTTGCTTCACCGGGCAAGCCGCGGTCAGCCGAAATGGGAGCGACAACGGTTCCAGAGGTGCTCCGCGTCGCCGGGCTCCTCCCGGAAAACGCGGATTACGGTAAGGGCAATCGCATCGAGATCCCGGTTCGCGTGCCTTTTCAGGCGGGCGACGACATCCCGCATCACTGCGATATCGTCGGGTTCGAATATTCCTGCTTGCGGTAATAAATGTGGGAGATCCATGGCGAGCTCCCTTCCTCGTTCGGGGCGAAAGGAGTCACCTCACGGCCGACAGCGCCCTAATAACCAGGCTGCCGATAAAGACAGTGTGCACTTGTCATGTGACAATTACAAGTCGAGCGAGCCATATAACGCTTCCCTTATTTAGTGCATCAACATTTTAAGTGGCGGGATGGAACTTTTGATCGGCATCTTTGTTTTCACGGCGACCAACAAGCGCCCTTGAAACACACGCGCAGGCTATCGACTTCGATTGGCGCCAGGGCAGCTTTTGGAACGAGGATCTTGATGCTGCCAGAAATGTACTTTGCAACCCCTATCTCCGTTACGTTCACGAACGGAATCACCCGAATGTTCCAGGGTGTCCACGACGCTCTCGACTTCCTCGCAAAGGAATGGCCACTTCGGACTGGCGAGTGCTACGCACGCGCCTGTGAACTATGCCGTGCCGCCCTCCAGTTCCGAACATCGGCGGCCGTTGCACGCGAGGCGTTCGTCTCTGCATGCCTTGAAGCGGGAATGCCGGTGCAGGCGTTGCCGCCCCTTTGGCACCGATCCGGCCCCTCTACGCCCCCGATGATGAGTGTTTGATATCAAAGCCGCCCGGCAACGATTGTCGGGCGGCCCTTTTTTCATTTCTGCTTCCCGCCGCCACTCTTGCCGTCGGAACTCTTAGAGCGCTCCTCGAAGCGATCCGCGCCCTTGGCGAGATCCGAACCCTTCTCAGCCTCAACTTCGCGCTCTTCGGCCCGTGCGGCCTTGTGGAGGCCACGGGCGCCTTCTTTGCCCTTCTCGGTCGGTGCGTTCTCAATTGCCATTCTGCGTCCTCCTGTGGGGCAGAGGAAACGGGCTGCGGCACGATGAGGTTCCGGTCGACAGGAACAAGTTTGAAGGCCGTCACGTTTGGCCTCAAATAGAAAAGGAGAACCATTATGAACAACATTGTATACATCGTCGGCCTCGTCGTCATCGTCATCGCTGTTCTTTCGTTCTTCGGACTTCGGTAAGACCATGGACGACGAACGCGAAGGACGGATCAAGGCGAGGGCCTTTGAGTTATGGCAGCGTGAAGGTTCGCTGGACGGCACGTCGCTAGGCCATTGGATCCAGGCCGAGCGGGAAATCCAGGAAGAGGACGAGGCTGAAGCTGCGAGTCGGGATGTCGTGGGCTTGGCCGCCGCGGCCAACCCGACGCATTGAGTTCGACTCCTGTGTGGAGCCATCTGTGAGGGCAGGGCGGCCACACATGCGCCATCCATGCGCCACGGAAACCCCGCCACCTCTGGGTAAACGCTGAAAAACCGGGAAAAACTGGTTAAAGCTAATGGCGCATGAAAAGTTCATGCAGAAGGCGGTCTACCCGGTTTATCTCAACGATTTCAGGTGCTTCGGTGGTGAGCGCGCAGGGATTCGAACCCTGGACCTACTGATTAAAAGTCAGTTGCTCTACCGGCTGAGCTACGCGCTCCCTGGCGGTGCGAAGGCGCCCCGCGGAAGTGCGCGGAACATAGGCAGGAGGATTTGCCGGGTCAACCCGGAAAATGCGGCGAAAAACAGCTTTTGCTGCATTTCGCCGCGTTCTCCAAAAGGTGATTGGCAGGAGAGGGTTTCGGCGGATACTAGGAAGCGCCATTGGAGGGGCGGCATGGCCGGTTTCGGGCCTGGCCGCCTTTCACCGCCGCTGCGGAGTAGTTCTTTGTCGATCGCCGATATTTCCCTGTTGAGCGCGCTTCTTGCCGGGGCCCTCTCGTTCCTGTCGCCCTGCGTCCTGCCGCTCGTTCCGCCCTATCTCTGTTACATGGCCGGCATTTCCGTCGAGCAGTTCAAGGGCGGGGATGCGGTGGCGGTGCGGCGCGAGACGCGCGGGGCCGTTCTCCTGGCGGCCTTCTGCTTCACGCTCGGTTTCGCCACGGTCTTCGTGGCGCTCGGGGCTGGGGCCTCGACGATCGGCATGGTGCTGCGCCGGCATCTCGACATTCTCGCGCAGGTCGGCGGCGTCATCATCATCCTGATGGGCCTGCATTTCCTCGGCGTGCTGCGGATCGGGCTTTTTGCCCGCGAGGCGCGCTTCCAGGGCGGCGGCAAGCCGGCGACGGCGTCCGGCGCCTACATCATGGGCCTTGCCTTCGCCTTCGGCTGGACGCCCTGCATCGGGCCGGTGCTGGGGGCGATCCTCGGCGTCGCGGCGGCGCGCGAGACGGTGGGCGACGGGGCCGTCCTGCTTGCGATCTACTCTCTGGGGCTTGCGGTGCCGTTCTGGATCGCGGCCGGCTTTTCCGGCGCCTTCATGCGCTTCCTCATGCGTTTCCGCCGACACCTCGGCACGGTGGAGAAGGTGATGGGCGTGCTGCTCGTCCTCACCGGCCTTGCCTTCATCTTCGGCTATATCAGCACTGTTGCCATCTGGTTCCAGCAAACGTTTCCCATTCTCTCGCAAATCGGCTAGTCGGGACGAGGCCTGAGGCACCGCGATCCCACGGGATTCGCGCCGTCACGCGTCAGGCCCTCGATTTTTCGCATGTCGCAGAGAGCCGCCGCACGCTCTTGCGCGACATGCCCCAGGCAAGCGGGAGCAGGCTTCGGCCCATGGCTGACATCATCGGACTGGTGCTGCCGTTCTTCGGCATGATTTTCCTCGGCTACGTGGTCGCCCGCATCACGCGGCAGCCGGTCGAGGCGCTCGGCTGGCTCAACACCTTCATCATCTACATCGCGCTGCCCGCGCTGTTCTTCAAGCTGGTGGCCAAGACGCCGATCGAGCAATTGACGCGCATCGACTTCATCCTCGCCAATATCAGCGCGACCTACCTGGTCTTCGGCCTGATCTTCGCGATCGGGCTCTGGCTGCGGCGGGCGTCGATAGGCGAGGCGACGATCCAGGGGCTGGCGGCGGCCTATGGCAATATCGGCTATATGGGGCCGGGACTGGCGCTGCTCGCCTTCGGCGAGCCGGCGGCGGTGCCGGTGGCGTTGGTCTTCTGCTTCGAGAACATGCTGCATTTCATGGTCGCGCCGGCGCTGATGGCGCTTGCCGGCGGGGAGAAGCAGCCGGCGCTCAAGATCGCCGGCGGGGTGCTGCGCAAGATCGTCACCCATCCCTTCATCATCGCGACGGCGGCCGGCTTCGGCGCGGCCTTTGCCGGCGTCGAGCCGCCGGTGCCGCTGCAGCGGCTGATCGACTACCTGGCGCAGGCGGCGGCGCCCTGCGCGCTCTTTGCCATGGGCGTCACGCTGGCGCTCCGGCCCTTGAAGCGGGTGCCGGTGGAGATCGGCTACATCGTGCCGGCAAAACTCCTGCTGCTGCCGGTCGCCATGTATCTGGTGCTCGGACTTGCGGGCAACTTCGATCCGGTCTGGGTCTTCACCGCGGTGCTGCTCGCCGCCCTGCCGACGGCGACCAACGTCTTCGTCATCGGCCAGCAATACGGCGTGTGGCAGGAGCGGGCGTCGGCGACCATCCTCATCACGACGGTGCTGTCCGTCGCGACGGTGACGATCCTGCTCTATCTCATCAAGTCAGGCCTGCTTCCGGGCGACCCGTTCCCGTAGGCCGTCGCGAAAGGCCTTCAGCGAGCCGAGCGGCTCGATGCCTTCGCGCATGACGATGCTGCGCAAGGGGCCGAGGGCGGAAAGCAGGTGCAGGCCGGCCGAGCGCAGGAACTGCACGGGCAGGAAATCGGAGAGGAGCGAGCGGTTGAGCAGGTCGACGCTGAGCGTGCGCGAGCGGATGTCCGCCTGCCGCCTGCGGTCGAAGCGTTCGCCGATCCCCGCGTCGTTCGCCGGCGTCGCCCCCTGGACGAGTTCCTTCAAGGCCATGATGTCGCGCAGGCTGAGATTGAGGCCCTGCGCGCCGATCGGCGGGAAGGCATGGGCAGCTTCGCCGAGGAGCACGATGCGGCCCTTGCCGAATCGCTCGGCCGTCATGCCGGAGAGCGGGAAACGCTGCGCCGCGCCCTCGACGGTGACCTTGCCGAGCATGGATTGCATGCGTGCCTCGACCGCGTGGCCAAGATCGGCGGCGGACAGGTCGCCGAGGCGCGCCGCCTCCTTCGGCGGCAGCACCCAGACAAGGCTGGAGCGCCGGCCGGGCAGGGGAACCTGCGTGAAGGGGCCGCTCTCGGTGTGGAACTCCGTCGAGACATTGCCGTGCGGCCGGTCGTGCGAGAAATTGAGCACGAGGGCGGCCTGCGGATAGGACCAGGCCTTGACGCCGATGCCGGCACTCTCGCGGATCTTCGATTTCCGGCCGTCGGCACCGGCGACGAGGCCGGCCAGGACGCGTCCGCCATCCTCGAGCGTCAGCTCGACGCCTTCCTCGAAGGCATTGGCGGTCGTTACGCCGCTCTCGATCCGCACGATATTGCCGGTCGCCGCGATGCGGGCGTCCAGCACCGCAAGGAAGGGCGCGTTCGGGATATTGTAGCCGAAGGCCTCCAGCCCGACCTCGCTGGAGCGGAAGGCGACGGGCGGGGCGCGCAACAGGCGCGCCGTGCCGTCGAGGATCTGCATGGTTTCGAGCGCGGCGGCATGGCGGGCGATCTCCTCCCACAGGCCGAGCGTCTTGAGGAAGGCGATGGACTGGTCCATCAGCGCCGTGGTGCGGCCGTCATTTGCGCGGGCGGGCGGGGCGATCAGCGCGACGCTTGCGCCCGAATCGGCAAGCGCCAGCGCCGCGAGGCTGCCGGCAAGGCCGGCGCCGACGACCGCGATATCGAATTGCCTCATGACCGACCTCCGAAGCGGCAAGCGTTACCCACAGGACCGGGGTCGCTTCTACCGGCAGAATCTAGGCCGGCAAAGAGGCAATTTCCATGGGATGAATCGGCGCAGGGCGCCAAGTCGCCGGACGGGTGGCCGATTTGCACTGGCGATGCCGGGCAATCAATGCATATTACGGGCAGTGACCGCGTAAGAGGGCATGTCGGCGCACCGCCGATGAAAACCCCAGGGATGGACTGCGAAGGGCCATGAAGTTTTTCAACTACAAACGCGTACCCTACGCGGAGATCCGTGCCTTTTCCGTCCATATCCTGACGGCGTCCGGCTCCTTCCTCGCCTTTCTCGGCGTGGTGGCCGCGGGCGAGCACCGTTTCGTCGACATGTTCTGGTGGCTTGGCCTGGCACTGCTCGTCGACGGCATCGACGGGCCGATCGCCCGCAAGGTGCGGGTCAAGGAAGTGCTGCCCAACTGGTCCGGCGATACGCTGGACAATGTCATCGACTATGTGACCTACGTGCTTTTGCCCGCCTTTGCGCTCTACCAGAGCGGCATGATCGGCGAGCCCTGGTCCTTCGTGGCCGCGGGCGCCATCGTCGTTTCGAGCGCCATCTATTATGCCGACATGTGCATGAAGACGGACGAATATTTCTTCTCCGGTTTCCCGGTCGTCTGGAACATGGTGGTGTTCACGCTGTTCGTCATCCAGGCGAGCGAGCTGACGGCGTCGATCATCGTCTTCGTCTCCGTCTTCCTCACCTTCATGCCGATCAACTTTCTGCATCCGGTGCGCGTCCAGCGGCTGCGGGCGCTGAACCTCGCCGTTTTCTTCCTCTGGGCGCTGCTCGGCGGCTATGCGCTGCTCCTGCATTTCGATACGCCGGCCTGGGTGGTCTGGGGCGTGGTGGCGACGGGGATCTATCTCTATGTCGTCGGGGCCGTGCTGCAGGTGTTTCCCAATCTCGGCCGGTAGAAACAACAATCTGGAGGATTTTCGATGACCAAGGCGATCGTCGTCCGCAGTCTCGGCGGACCGGAGGTTTTGAAGCTCGAGGAGGTGCCGCTGGATGCGCCGGGCCCGGGCGAGGTGCAGATCAGGCAGGCGGCCGTCGGGCTCAATTTTATCGACGTCTATTTCCGCACGGGGCTCTACAAGGCCGATCCGCCGTTCATTCCCGGCAAGGAGGGGGCTGGCACGGTCACCGCGCTCGGTGAGGGCGTGACGGATTTCGCCGTCGGCGACCGCGTCGCTTATGCCTCCGCGGACGGCGCCTATACCGCCGAGCGCAACGTCGCCACGAAACATCTGGTGAAGGTGCCCGACGGCATCTCGCTCGAAACGGCGGCGGCGATGATGCTGAAGGGCATGACGGCGCAATACCTTCTGCTCCAGACCTATCAGGTGAAGCCGGGCACGGTGCTGCTGTTCCACGCGGCGGCCGGCGGCGTCGGGCTGATTGCCGGGCAATGGGCGAAGGCGCTCGGCGCGACGGTCATCGGCACGGCGGGATCGCAGGCGAAGGTCGAGCTTGCGCTGGCGAATGGCTACGACCATGTCATCGACTATACGAAGGAAGATTTTGTCGCGCGCGTTCGCGAGCTGACGGGCGGGGCGGGCGTCGACGTCGTCTACGATTCCGTCGGCAAGGACACGTTCCCGCAATCGCTGGACTGCCTGAAGCCGCGCGGCCTCTTCGTCAGCTTCGGCAATTCCTCCGGCCCGGTCGAGGCCTTCAACATGGGCCTGCTCTCGCAGAAGGGCTCGCTCTACGCCACGCGCCCGACGCTCTTTGCCTATATCGCCACGCGCGAGGCGCTGGATGCATGTGCAAACTCGCTCTTTGATGTTGTGCAAAGCAACAAAGTGCGTATCAATATTCATCAGACTTATCCGTTGGCCGAGGCGGGACGCGCGCACACGGATCTGGAAGCAAGAAAAACGAGTGGAACGACGCTGCTCATTCCCTGACACGACCCGAACGGGCGGCAGGATGGGTTTGCAGGAAAGAGGGGAAGAGTGTCAGCCGTTGGAGCGTCCGGGGGCAGTCCGTTGCTGGCTGTCCGCAGCCTGACAAAGCTATTTGGTTCGTTTGCCGCGTGTAACGCCATCGATCTCGATATCCAGCCGGGCGAAATCCACGCCCTGCTGGGCGAGAACGGCGCCGGTAAATCCACCCTCGTCAAGATGCTCTTCGGCGTTCTGGCGCCGACCAGCGGACAGATCCTGTGGAAGGGCGAGCCCGTGCGGATCCCGAGCCCGGGCGCGGCCCGCCGCCTTGGCATCGGCATGGTTTTCCAGCATTTTTCGCTGTTCGAGGCGCTGACGGTCGCCGAGAACATCGCCCTGTCGCTAAGCCCCGGCATCTCGCTCTCCAAGGTGGCGGAGGAGGCCTCGCGCCTGTCCCATCTCTACGGCCTGCCGCTCGATCCGAAGGCGCATGTCGCGGACCTTTCGGTCGGCGAGCGCCAGCGCATCGAGATCGTGCGCGCGCTGCTGCAGAACCCGGAGCTGATCATCCTCGACGAGCCGACCTCGGTGCTGACGCCGCAGGAGGCCGACCGGCTGTTCGAGACGCTGGCCAAGCTGAAAGCCGAGGGGCGCTCGGTGCTCTATATCAGCCACCGCCTCGAAGAGGTGCAGCGCATCTGCGACCGCGCCACGGTCCTGCGCCACGGCAAGGTGACCGGCGCCTGCGATCCGCGCCAGGAAACGCCGGCCTCGCTGGCGCGCATGATGGTCGGCAGCGACGTCGCCTCGGTGACGGCGGCCGGCACCAACACGAAGGGTGACGTGCTGCTCGAAGCCCGGCACCTCAGCGTGCCGGCGCGCACCCCCTTCGCCGTCGCGCTGAAGAATGTCTGTCTGAAGGTGCGCGGCGGCGAGGTTCTGGCGATCGCCGGCGTTGCCGGCAACGGCCAGGGCGAGCTGTTCGACGCGCTCTCGGGCGAATATCCGGTGCCGGAAGCCGCCGCCGTCTCCATCCGCGGCAAGGCGGCCGGCAATCTCGGCATCACGGCGCGCCGCCTGATGGGCGCCGGTTTCGTGCCGGAGGAGCGCCACGGCCATGCCGCCGTGCCGGCGCTGCCGCTCTCCGACAATCTCGTCCTGGCGCGCAACCAGTCGGACCGCAAGACGTTCCTTGCCGGCGGCGTGCTCGGCGTCATCCGCCATGCGGTCGTGCGCATCGCCTCGAAGCGCATTTCCGAGACGATGGACGTGCGCAAGAGCGGCGAGAACCCGGCGGCCGGCTCGCTCTCCGGCGGTAACCTTCAGAAATACATCGTCGGGCGCGAACTCGACCGCCAGCCGGCCGTGCTGATCGTCAACCAGCCGACCTGGGGCGTCGATGCGGGCGCGGCAAGCCGCATCCGCCAGGCGCTCGTCGATCTCGCGAAGGCGGGCTCGGCCGTGCTGGTCATCAGCCAGGACCTCGACGAGATCTTCGAGGTCGCGACCGAGATCGCGGTCATCAGCGAGGGGCGGCTGTCCGATGCCTATCCGGCGCACGAACTGACCCGCGAGAAGATCGGCCTCCTGATGGGCGGCATGTACGGCAAGACGGACGGCGAGGTGGCCCATGCGCATTGAACTGGAAAAGCGCGCCAATCCCTCGACGCTCTACTCCATCCTCTCGCCCTTCCTTGCGCTCGGCCTGACGGTGATCGCCGGCGGCATCATGTTCGCGCTGATCGGCAAGGATCCGGTTTCGGCGCTCTACAGCTTCTTCATCGAGCCGCTGCTCGACATCTGGTCGCTGCACGAGATCGCCATCAAGGCCGCACCGCTGATCCTCATCGGCGCCGGCCTTTCGATCTGCTACCGCTCGAACAACTGGAACATCGGCGCCGAGGGCCAGTTCATCATGGGCGCCATTGCCGGCGCCATCGTGCCCGTCGTCTTCCATGACTGGCATTCGCCGCTCGTCCTGCCGCTGATGCTGGTCTTCGGCATGATCGGCGGTGCGCTCTATGCCGCCATTCCCGCCTTCCTCAAGGCGCATATGAACACCAACGAGATCCTGACGAGCCTGATGCTGGTCTATATCGCCCAGCTCTTCCTCGACTGGCTGGTGCGCGGCCCCTGGCGCAGCCCGGACGCCTACAATTTCCCGGTGACGCGCGATTTCGCGCCGGAAGCGATCCTTCCCGAGCTCATCGCCTCGGGAAGAGCCAATCTCGGCTTTGCCTTCGCCATCATTGCGGCCGTCGGCCTCTGGCTCATGATGCGCTACACGCTGAAGGGGTTCGAGATCACCGTGCTCGGCCAGTCGGAGCGGGCAGGGCGCTTCGCCGGCTTCTCGTCGAAGCGCATGATCTGGTTCTCGATGCTGCTGTCCGGCGCGCTCGCCGGTCTTGCCGGCATTTCCGAGGTCAGCGGCACGATCGGCAAGCTGCAGCCGATCATCTCGCCCGGCTACGGCTTCACCGCGATCATCGTCGCCTTCCTCGGCCGCCTCAATCCGCTCGGCATCATCGCCGCCGGCCTCTTCCTGGCGCTCACCTATGTGGGCGGCGAGGCGGTGCAGCTCACGCTCAGCGTCTCCGACAAGGTGACGCGCGTCTTCCAGGGGCTGCTCCTGTTCTTCGTGCTCTCCTGCGACACGCTCATCCAGTACAAGATCCGGCTGGTCTTCTCCCGGCTTGGGCAGTCCAGCGAAGGGGGAGCGCACTGATGGGTATCATCGAAGCGATCCTTCTCACCGTCATCACCGCGGCAACGCCGCTGGTGCTGGCCTCCCTCGGCGAGCTCGTCAGCGAGCGGGCGGGCGTGCTCAATCTCGGCGTCGAGGGCATGATGGTCATGGGGGCGGTGCTCGCCTTCGCCGTGACGCAGGCGACCGGCTCGCCCTATATCGGCGTCCTCGCCGGCATTGCCTGCGGCGCGCTGTTCTCGCTGCTCTTCGGCTTCCTCACTTTGACGCTCGTCGCCAACCAGGTGGCGACCGGCCTTGCGCTCACCATTCTCGGCCTCGGCATTTCCGGCCAGATCGGCGAGCCCTATGTCGGCATGTCGGGCATCAAGCTCCAGCCGATCGCGATCCCGCTGCTGTCCGACATTCCCTTTTTCGGTCCGCTGCTCTTCAAGCAGGACATCATCTTCTACCTGTCGATCGCGCTCGTCTTCGGCGTCAACTGGTTCCTGTTCCGCAGCCGCGCCGGCCTGAAGGTGCGGGCGATCGGCGACAGCCACGCCTCCGCCCATGCGCTCGGCATCCATGTCATCCGCACGCGCTACCTCGCCGTCATGGTCGGGGGCGCCTGCGCGGGCCTTGCCGGCGCGCAGCTCTCGCTGGTCTATACGCCGCAATGGGTGGAGAACATGTCCGCCGGGCGCGGCTGGATCGCGCTCGCGCTCGTCGTCTTCGCCTCCTGGCGGCCCTGGCGGCTGCTGGCGGGCGGCTATCTCTTCGGCGCGGTCTCGATCAGCCAGCTGCACGCCCAGGCGCTCGGCATCGGCATCCCCTCGCAGTTCCTGTCGGCGCTTCCCTACATCGCCACGGTTGTCGTCCTCATCCTGATATCGCACAATCGGCGGATGACGCTGATCAATACGCCTGCCTCGCTCGGAAAACCGTTCGTGCCCGACCGGTGAGCAAGAACAAGAAGACGGGAAAACCACTCCTGATAACCTACAGAGGATAAAATGAAGAAAATCATTCTCGCTCTCGCAACCTCGGCAGCCGTCCTCGGCTTTGCCGCTGCCGCCAGCGCCCAGGACAAGACGAAGATCTGCTTCATCTATGTCGGCTCCAAGACCGATGGCGGCTGGACCCAGGCGCACGATATCGGCCGCCAGGCGCTCCAGGACCATTTCGGCGACAAGATCGAAACGCCCTTCCTCGAAAACGTGCCGGAAGGCCCGGACGCCGAGCGTGCGATCGAGCGCATGGCCCGTTCCGGCTGCGCGCTGGTCTTCACCACCTCGTTCGGCTTCATGGACGCCACGGTCAAGGTCGCCGCAAAGTTCCCGGACGTGAAGTTCGAGCATGCGACCGGCTTCAAGTCGGCCGAAAACGTCGCCACCTACAATGCGCGCTTCTATGAAGGCCGCTACATCCAGGGCCTGATCGCCGCGAAGATCTCGGAAAAGGGCGTCGCCGGCTACATCGCCTCCTTCCCGATCCCGGAAGTGGTGATGGGCATCAATTCCTTCGTGCACGGCGCGCAGTCGATCAACCCGGACTTCAAGGTCAAGGTCATCTGGGCCAACACCTGGTTCGACCCGGGCAAGGAAGCCGACGCCGCCAAGGCGCTGATCGACCAGGGCGTCGACATCCTGACGCAGCACACGGACACGACCGCGCCGATGCAGGTCGCCTCCGAGCGCGGCATCAAGGCCTTCGGCCAGGCCTCCGACATGATCGCCGCCGGCCCGAACACCCAACTCACCGCCATCGTCGACACCTGGGGCGCCTACTACATCAAGCGCACCCAGGCGGTTCTTGACGGCACCTGGAAGTCGGAGCAGGTCTGGGACGGCCTCAAGGACGGCATCCTCACCATGGCGCCCTACACCAACATGCCCGACGACGTGAAGAAGCTGGCGGAAGAGGCGGAAGCCAAGATCCGCTCCGGCGAGCTGCACCCCTTCACCGGCCCGATCAAGAAGCAGGACGGTTCGGACTGGCTGGCGGACGGCGCCGTTTCCGACGACGGCACGCTGCTCGGCATGAACTTCTACATCGCCGGCGTCGACGACCAGCTGCCGAAGTAAGCCGGCAAGAGCAATTCCGGCAAAAGCGCGCAGCGGTTTTGCGTTCGCAATTGCGGCAAGACGAAAGGTGGGAGCGTTTTCGCTATTCGGAGAAAAACGGAGACCCTCCGGCCCATGACGGCACGAAAGGCGCCCCGCAAGGGGCGCCTTTTCGTTTGTGAAGACGTGATGACACGATCGGCCTTTGCGGAATCGGCGGCGCGCTCTATACCTGCCGGATGGCTTTGGACCAGAATGGGTGGTCCTTGGCGGAGGAGGGGACGTCGTTGCGCAGGGGTTTGCTTGAAACCGTCATCAGCGGGATGAACACGCGTACCAGCCACGCGCAGGTCGTCAACGAGCTGGGAAGGGCGATCATCGCGGGCGAGTATCCCGTCGGCGCCACCTTGCCGGGCGACGCCGAGCTTGCCGCCCGCTTCAAGGTCTCCCGCACGGTGCTGCGCGAGGCGATGAAGACGCTCGCCGCCAAGGGCCTTGTCGTGCCGCGCGCGCGCATCGGCACGCGCGTGACGCCGAACACCCAGTGGAACCTCTTCGACAGCGATATCCTCACCTGGTACTTCGCCGTCGGCGTCAACGAGGATTTCCTGCTGCACCTGTCCGAGGTGCGCCTTGCCTTCGAGCCGCAGGCGGCGGCGCTGGCGGCGCGTCATGCGACGGAGGCCGATATCAGCCAGATGATGCGCCTTGCCGTCGCCATGGGCGATCCGGAGCACACGGCGGAGACGCTGGCCATGGCCGATCTGAAGTTCCATCTCTCCGTGCTCGAGGCCTCCCGCAATCCCTTCCTGCGCACGCTGGGCAGCCTCATCGAGGCGGGCCTCGTGGGCGCCTTCAAGCTCTCGTCCCCGGCCGCCGACCGCGGCAAGATCGGCGATGTCTCGACGAGCCACATCCGCATCGTCGAGGAGATCGACAAGCGGGACGAGGACGGCGCGCGCCGGGCGATGGAGAATGTCATCAAGGTCGGGCGCGAGCGCGTCGTGCAGGCGCTGCGCGAGGGGAAATAGCGCCGTTCCAGCAGGGTGCTTCGTGAAGGCGTGCGCCCGTCAGATCGGCGATGGCGTGGCGAGGTTGAGCTCGCCTTGCGCGCCGTCCTCGTCCGGCGCCTTGCGCGCCTCCCCGGCGAGCAGCCGGTCGGCCATGGCCGCGGCGACCTCCTCCTTGGCGATGACGATGTGGTTGGCGCCGAACTGGCGAAGGTGCTCGGCCTCGGCCTCGGACGTCGCGCGCGCCACGATGCGGATCGCGCCATTGGCCGAGCGCGCCTGCTCGATCAGCGTGCCGGCCGCAAAGGCATCCGGTATGGCCGTCACGAACCAGCGCGCGCCGGTGATGTTTGCCTGCGCCAGCACGCCGCGCCCGCCCGCCGGTTCGCCGATCGCCTCGGCGCCGCTTTCCCGCAGGGCGGCGGCCACCCCGGCCCGCTCCTCGATGACCAGCACCGGCATGCCGGCGGCGCGCAGCCGCTCGACGATGCGTCTGCCGACCCGGCCGTAGCCGACGACGATCGCATGGTCGGTGAGTGTCGTCGGCTCCGGCCCGTCCTCGGCGGGATCCTCCGGCTGGGGCGCCGCATCGGGGCTGCCCTCCGGTTCCTGTGTTTCTGCGGCATCGAGCTTGGCGCCGTAGTGATCGACCGCCATGAAGAGCAGCGGATTGACCAGGATCGAGAACAGCGCGCCCGCCACGACGAGATCCTGCGCCACCGCCGGCAGGAGATCGAGGCCGACCCCGAGCACGACGAGGATGAAGGAGAATTCGCCGATCTGCGCGAGGCTTGCGGCAATGGCCAGCGCGATGGTGCGCGGATAGCCGAAGGCCTTGACGATGAGATAGGCGGCGGCCGACTTGATGAAGACGATGGTGACGAAGGTCGCGAGGATCGCCAGCGGCCGCTCGATCAGGTTGACCGGGTTGAACAGCATGCCGACGGAGACGAAGAAGAGCACCGCGAAGGCATCGCGCAGCGGCAGCGTCTCGCGCGCCGCCTGCTGGCTGAGCTGCGATTCGGCCAGCACCATGCCGGCAAAGAAGGCGCCGAGCGCGAAGGACACGCCGAACAGCTTGGCCGAGCCGTAGGCGACGCCGAGCGCGATGGCGAGCACGGACAGGCGGAACAGCTCGCGCGAGCCCGTATGCGCCACGTAATGAAGGATCATCGGAATGACCTTGCGGCCGACGACGAGCATCAGCGCGATGAAGGCCGAGACCTTCAGCGCCGTCACGCCCACCGCGGTCCAGACCGCGCCGATGCCGAGCGCCCGCGTCAAGTCCGGGTCGACATCGGCCGTCTGCGCCGTGCCGCCCAGCACGCCGGCGAGCGGCGGCAACAGCACGAGGGTGAGCACCATGACGAGATCCTCGACGATCAGCCAGCCGACCGCGATCCGGCCCCTTTCCGTCTCCACCATGCGGCGCTCCTGCAGGGCGCGCAGCAGCACCACGGTGCTGGCGACGGAGAGCGACAGGCCGAAGACGAAGCCGCTGCCGGCAGACCACCCCATGGCCAGCGCGACCAGCAGGCCGAACACGGTCGCAACGGCGATCTGGCCGATGGCGCCCGGTATGGCGATCGCCCGCACCGACAGGAGGTCCTTCAGCGAGAAATGCAGGCCCACGCCGAACATCAGCAGGATGACGCCGATTTCCGCCAGTTCGTTCGCCAGTTTCTGGTCGGCGACGAATCCGGGGGTGAAGGGGCCGATGAACACGCCGGCGAGGAGATAGCCGGCGATCGGCGGCAGACGGAAACGATGTGCGACCAGGCCCGCCAGGAAGGCGAGGGAGATACCGGCAACGAGGGTTGCGATCAGCGGCGTCGCATGGGGCAAGCGCGTCCATCCTTAATCCATGGGAATTCAAGAGGATAGGGTAGCCGGCCCCGTCGCGCAAGGCGGGAAAACTGTCAATCGTCGTTGCTGGCGTTCAGCTCTTCCGGCCGCTTGCCCTCGTCCGCCGCGCGGGTGGCAAGCTGGGCCGCCCCCATCGACTGGTAGAGGTTGAACAGGGCCTCGCTCGCGCGGGCGGCGAGGCGGAACCATTCGTCATTGCCGGCGATGGCGGGGTGATGGAGAAGCTGGTCGTCGACGAGGTCGAGCACGATGGACGCGGTATGCACCGCCTCATGGAAGCCGAAGGAGTCGGACGAATAGTGCGACAGAAGCTCCGCCGGCGTCATGGCGCGCTCCTGCGCCAGGATGTCGAGTTGCCTCAGCCGTTCGTCTTCCAGTTCGATATCGGTGCTTTCCAGCATTGTCGTCTCCATGGCCTGCGTCACCTCAGAAATACTCGATTCGCGTGTAGCGGTGGATGAGGAGGAGCGAGCGATCCGGCTGGATGCGGTAGGTCTCCACCACGGGGCGGCCATACCGGTCGATGAACGTGTGTTCGAACGTGCTGCCGATCGGCGCCTTGGTGAGTTTCGTGCGCGGCTGGCCGCCATAGGTGATGCTGCCGGGAATGGGTTCGACGGCCCGCGGCGTGCCGGTCGTGCAGGCGGCAAGGAAGAGCGCTGTGAAAGAGGCGAGGGCGATGCGGATCATGGAAGACTCCTCCCGTGCAATTCTAGCAGAAGGCCGGAACGGGGCAAAAGAAAAGGGCGGCCGAAGCCGCCCGTTTCCCGGATCAGCCTTGCGGCGTGAGGGTCACTGACGTGCCGGTGGCTGCAAGGTTCAGGCCGATCTGGCCGCTGACGCTGACCGTCTGCAGGTGGATCGAGCCGGAGGTGCCGCCGACGAGCACATTGGTGCCGACGCCGAAGCCGAGCGTCGCCTCCGCCGTCGCGCCCTGGTAGAGGCCGCCGAGCGAGCCCTGATGGTAGCCGGCCGTCGGTGCGAAGACCGCCCAGACGATGCGGCCCTGCGTGGTGAAGCCGACATCGACGCCCATCTTGCGGATGACGCCGCTATAGGCATCCTGCTCGCCGCGCGTGGAGGAGAAGACGCAATCGACGCTCTTGGCCGAGCCGAGCACATAGCCGACGCCGCCGCCGACATCGCAGGTCAGCATGCCGATCTTCACGCCATCGCGATCGCCGCGCTCGACATAGGCCGGCGCCTCCTCGCGGATAACCATGTCTGCCGCGCCAGCGGTCGTTGCAAAAGCCTGCGCAAGGCCCAGCGCAAGGACAGTTCCAAGCTTCTTGTTCATCTGTGCACTCCTTCTAACTGGCACGATAATGGCGAATCCGGTGCATTGGTTCCCGGCCGCAGGCCATCTCATGGAGAAGATCGTGGCGGAGTGTGGGCAGGTAACGGTTTGATAACACATTGCGCCGGCCGGCCCGCACGGTGCGCGCCGGGCGCGGCTTTTCGATCACAGGCAGGAGGGATGCAGGCGATCTATACGCGATTGATCGTCGGCAGGTGGGTGATCACCTCGTCGCGGCGCCTTTCGTCCAGCGGGGCGATATGTTCGTTCCAGAACGCTTCGGCTGCCGGCGTATCGTGTGTCCACTGACGCGTGCCGACGAGGTTGTCGTCGATCTTTGCGCGCCGGCCGCCGCCGAGGCGCAGATATTCGGCTGCCAGCCTTGCGGTGGGTGTCTGTTCCATGGCCAGTCTCCTCTGGTGTCGGAACGAAACCTCTCCCGCCGGGTATTGTTCCGGCAACAAAAAAGGCCGGGGCGAAAACGCACCGACCTTCCTCATCATCACCCTTTTCACCAGTGCCAGTACATCCGTGGTCAAAGGCATCAGGTGATGGCGGCAATTGCGAGCGGCAGAAGCTTTCCAGCGCTCATCAGCAATGCCGATGAGGGGTATATAGGCAGGCATTGTGTTCAAAACAAGGTGCCGTGACGAAGTCTTTTTCCGACCGCATGCTCGCACGTTGACGATGCGTCCAAAGCTGCTAAAAAGCCGGCATCGCCTGCAGGGGTGGCGAACCGGCTGAAAACCGGCTTTCGCAGCTTTTCCGACACCGGAAGGGCATCGCCGTTTCAGATGGAAGAGTGTCCGAGTGGTTTAAGGAACCGGTCTTGAAAACCGGCGTAGGTGAAAGCCTACCGTGGGTTCGAATCCCACCTCTTCCGCCAAGGCGCTTTGTTTTCATTGAGAATTTTTGATTTTCTATGCTGCCCTTCTCATGCGACCGTCGGTTATTTCCATCGCAGCGGCCACGGACACTAGCGCAAAGGCATAGGACAGACGATCGCGCGGCTACGTTTGTCGCCGCTGCCAGCAGATGAGAGAAGCCCCGGCAAAACCGGGGCTTCCTTCGCTTTCAGGGAAGCTTGACCGAAGGCTCTCTTGCCCAGACGCGCAGCGCGCCGAGACCTTTCAGGAAGCCGGCGACGGCATCGGCACCATCGATCTCGACAGTTCCTTCATCCGGCAAGTCGGCAGCGCCGGCCATTTCAAGGAGCGGAAAGGCGGCCTTGGTGTAGCCGATGAACTTGCAATGGGCGAAGGCGTCCGCAACGAAATCGCGTGCTGCCGCCTCCTTGAGGAGATCGCCTGCGCCTTCCTCCGATGCCAGCACGACCACCGCGTCGTAGAGCACGGAGGGACCGCCATCGATCATTTGCTGAGCGGCCAGCGGCTTGCCATCGGACAATGTAACGCCGCCGACCTTCGGGGCGATCACTTCGATCACCGCCTTCTCTTTCTCGATGCCCGCCTTGAGAGCCTGGAAAAGCGTGCTGTCCGCGCCATCGGTGACGAGCACGCCGAGCTTGCGACCCTCGAAGCGCTGAGGTCCGCGCTGGATGATGCTGAGGGCGGGAGAGGGCTCCAGGTCCTGGCGCGTCTCGACCGCCGCCGCGGCCGGCTTCGGCAGGGCGTCGATGCCGAGGGCGACCGCGACCTTGTTCGCCAGCGTCTCGTCGATGTTCAGGAGATGGGAGACCACGCGCTCGCGGATAACAGGCGTTTCGACCTTGCTCAGCTCGAAGGTCAGCGCCATGGCGATGTGCCGCTGTTCGGGCGGCGTCTGGCTGATGTAGAACTGGCGCGCCTGACTGTAGTGATCGGCAAAGCTCTCCGGCCGCAGGCGCACTTTCTCACCGCTCTCCTGCGCGTTGAAATGCCGGTATCCGGCGCGGGGAGATTCGCGCGGCCCTTCGCCAAAGGAGTTCGGCTGATAATTCACCCGGCCGACAGGATTGCGCATCGCCATGTGCCCGTCCTGCTGGAAATGCGCGAAGGGACACTTCGGCGCATTGATCGGCAGATGGGTGAAATTCGTGCTGCCGAGCCGCTTCAGCTGCGTGTCGAGATAGGAGAAGTTGCGGCCCTGGAGCAGCGGATCGTTGCTGAAGTCGATGCCGGGCGGCACGTTCTGCGTCATGAAGGCGACCTGCTCGGTTTCGGCGAAGAAGTTGTCGGGCATGCGGTCGAGAACGAGACGGCCGACGGGTTTCGGCGGAAGGACCTCTTCCGGAATGAGCTTGGTCGGGTCGAGCACGTCGAAATCGAAGCTGTCGGCGAAATCCTGATCGAAAAGCTGGACCTGCAATTCCCATTCCGGGAAGTTGCCGGACTGGATGGCCTGCCAGAGATCGCGCCGATGGAAGTCGGGGTCAGCGCCGTTGATCTTCACCGCCTCGTTCCAGGCGACGGACTGGAGGCCGAGCTTCGGCTTCCAGTGGAACTTCACGAAGGTCGACTCGTCCTTGGCGTTGACGAAGCGGAACGTGTGCACGCCGAACCCTTCCATGAAACGGAAGGAGCGGGGAATGGCCCGGTCCGACATGACCCACATGATCATGTGCATGCTTTCGGGCGTCAGGCTGATGAAGTCCCAGAAATTGTCATGCGCGGACTGGGCCTGCGGAAAGCCGCGGTCGGGCTCGGGTTTCACGGCATGGATGATGTCGGGGAACTTGATCGCATCCTGAATGAAGAAAACCGGGATGTTGTTGCCGACGAGGTCCCAGTTACCCTCCTTCGTATAGATCTTCACGGCAAAACCGCGCACGTCACGGGCAAGGTCGAATGATCCCTTGCTGCCGGCGACGGTGGAGAAGCGCACGAAGGCGGGCGTCTTCTCGCCGGCGCGCTGGAAGAGGTCGGCACGTGTATAGGCCGCGAGGGACTCATAGGTCTCGAAATAGCCGTGGGCGCCGTAGCCGCGGGCATGCACGACCCGCTCGGGAATGCGCTCGTGGTCGAAATGGAAGATCTTTTCGCGAAAGTGGAAGTCTTCGATGAGGGCGGGGCCGCGTGCGCCGACCCGAAGCGTGTTCTGGTCGTCCGCGACGGGGGCGCCCTGCGCCGTCGTCAGGACGGGATGACCGTCTTCGGCAATCTGATGCAGTTCGCCACCGTTGCCGCGCCGGAGCTTTTGATCATGCACGGAAGCCTCTTCCATCTTCGTGATGGGGCTCGCTTTCTTGGCCATGGAAATCTCCTGGGAAGTGTTGCAGTCCCCTAACCTGAAATATCCCGCCTTGTTCCGGGGCAGCGGCATGGAACATCCGATCGTAGCGGAAGTTGTTGTTTCCACGCGCTCGACGCGTTCACGACATGAAGGAGATTTCAAATGGGTCGCGGTATTCTTCTCTGGCTCCTGGGCATTCCCCTGCCGATCGTCATCCTGCTCGTCCTGTTCATGCGATAGGGGGCGGCGATGGCCAATTACACGACGGGCGTTTCCGACGTCGGCATCGAATCCAATGTTCCTGCACTGGCATGAGGCCCGGTCATCGGCGGCGCGACAGCGGCATGCGCGATGAGCCTCATTCTCCTTCTTCTCGGTTCCGGCGTCGGGCTCACCATGGTTTCGCCGTGGTCGGGAGAGAGCGCCTCGTTCACGACGGTCAGCGTGACGGCCGCCATCTGGTTCGTCGTCGTGCAGTGGCTGTCCTCGGCGCTGGGCGGCTATCTCACCGGACGGCTTCGCACGAAATGGGCAGGCATCCATACCGACGAAGTGTTCTTCCGGGATACCGCGCATGGGCTCCTGAGTTGGGCGCTGGCGACCGTCGTCGTCGCCGGGCTTGCCGGCTCGGCCTTCACTTCGCTGGTCGGAAGCGGTGTGCAGGCGGCATCGTCGGTTGCAACGACCGCGGCCGTCGGCGCCACGGCGACGGCAGCTGGAAGCAATGATACTCCCGATCTTGCGACAGGGTATTTCACGGACCTGCTTCTTCGTCCCCAGGATGCGGCGGCCAGAGCGCAGTCGGACGATGCGGCGGCGACCGCCGAGGTGTCGCGCATCCTGATGCAGGGTGCGGCAAACGGTGAAATTCCGGAAGCTGATCGCGCCTATGTCGCGACCATCGTCGCTGCCCGCGCCGGGATTCCCCAGGAAGAGGCCCGTGTGCGTGTCGACCAGGTGCTGCAGCAGGTTGAGGACGCGAAGAACGCAGCCCTTCAGGCCGCTGATGAGGCACGAAAGTCAGCCGCCACGGTGGCGTTGCTCGGTGCCCTGTCCTTGCTGGTCGGCGCCTTCGTCGCTTCCGCTGCTGCCGCCCTTGGCGGACGGCAACGCGACGACGAAGAGGCGGCTCTGATCGTGCGGGCTTAGGCCCGGCCGGTAACCAAGGGCTTCTGCAACCTTTCTCAAGGAACAACAGGCGCTGCATGGCGCCTGTTGTTCTGTCGTCCGAAGCTTGCCCGCGGGCATGTCTCGGTTCCCAATGGGGCATCGTTCTTGAAGGAACGTCGTCAGCGGTCTCCAGCGCCGCCGCTTGCGACCGATGGATCGCTCTGGGACGGGGTGCCGCCGATATGCCGCATCTCGGTTTGCAACTCGAACCGAATGCCGAGGGGATCGTGCGAAAGCACTGCCTTGCCGCCGAAATCGTGCGGCAATACCATTTGGATAATCCTTGAGCCGAACCCCCTGCGGGCTGGCGAGCGCACCGCCGGACCACCCTCTTCAACCCAGCGGAACACAAACGTCTCACCAGTCTCGGGCCGGCCGGCGGTCCATTCGACGCGAACTTTTCCCGCTTCGTTTGAAAGGGCGCCATACTTCACGGCATTCGTCGCCAGTTCGTGCAGCGCCAGGCTGAGGCTCAGCGCCTGCCTGGACGACAGCATGATCGGCGGACCACCGATGTGAAATCGTTCGTTGGTGGTCTCGAATGGCGCCATCGCCTGAAAGACGACATCGACCACACTGGCCTCCGTGGCGCCGGCGCGCGTCAGCAACGACTGTGCCTGTGCCATCGCCTGAATGCGCTCCAGCAGGCTCGATCGCGCCTCCGCATCGTTATCGTCGCCTCGCAATGTCTGGCTGACGATCGCCGCGACCACCGCAAGCGTGTTTTTTATGCGGTGTTCGAGTTCTGCGTTGAGCAGGTTCGCCTGCCGTCGGGCGTCGACCGTGGCCGTTGTCTCGATCACCGTGTCGATCATTCCCCGGACCACGCCGGTCTCGTCGCGGATCGGGCTGTAGCAAAAGGTAAAATGGGCTTTCTCGGGATAGCCATGCCGGTTGATCACGAGCGGGAAGTCCTCGATGAACGTCGCCTCGCCAGCGAACGCCCGCTCCGCGACCGGTCCGATCTCGTCCCAAGCCTCATGCCACACCTCGCTGAACGGCCTGCCGAGCGCGGGCGGTTTCTCGCCAAGGATGGGAAGGAACGCGTCGTTATGGATGGTGATGAGGTCCGGCCCCCAGACGATGCATTTGGGAAACTTCGAATTCACCATCATGCCGACGGCGATCTTGAGAGAGGAAGGCCAGCGTTCGAGGCCGCCAAGGACGGTGGAAGACCAGTCGTATGCCCGGATGGCGTCGGCCATCCTTCCCCCGCCATCGAGGAAATGCGCGGACTCACGCAATTTGACGCCCCTTTGCGGTTTTCACGGAGATCGATGCCAATCCGTGCTCCAGCCCTCGTTTCCGATGGTAACGAACATTCGATAACATGGTGTTTCCCAAGGCCTTTGCAACTTTGATCCTCCAATTGCAATGAACACGCAAGTGGTCAGCCGGTTGCGAACCGGCTGGCGCGGCGTCTTTCGCAAAACCGGCTGAACTCCTTTCGCTTCCATGCATTGTTGCTGCGTGGCGACAAGGAGAGGGAGAGGCATGGAGGGATTTTCTGCGACTTCGGATCCGAAGGGCCGGCGCGCGGACTCGCCGGGCGAGATTCCGGCGCTCGGCCTGCGGGATGTGGCGTGGCGCCTCTATGACAGCCTGACCACCGATCGCATCCTGCTCATCGCGGCGGGCGTCACCTTCTATCTTCTCCTGTCGATCTTTCCCGCCATCAGCGTGTTCGTGTCGCTCTACGGGCTCGTCGCCGATCCATCCTCGGTCGTCGACCGTCTCGCCTTCTTCGGTTCGGCGATGCCGGAACAGGCATTCGAGCTGATCCTCGGCCAGCTGCGCAGCCTCACATCCGCGCCGCAAGCGAGCCTTTCCGTCACACTGCTCGGCAGCCTGGCTATTGCGCTCTGGTCGGCCAATGCCGGCATGAAGGCGCTGTTCGAGGCGATGAACGTCGCCTATGGCGAGACCGAAAAGCGTGGTTTCATCCGGCTGAATCTGACCTCTCTTTCGTTCACCTTCGCCAGTCTGGTGCTGGTCGTGCTGATCATCACCCTGGCGGGGATCGTTCCGGCAATGCTGGATTATCTCTGGCTCGGCCGCTGGACGGAGCTGATCATCCGCCTGGCGCGTTGGCCGCTGCTGCTGGCGCTGATCGCGGTGGCGATCATGTCGCTCTACCGGCTCGGACCAAGCCGGGAGCCGGCGAAGCTGCGCTGGCTCAGTTGGGGCGCGGTCTTCTCCACCGGTGCGTGGCTTGCTGCGGCGCTGGCGATCACTTTCTATCTCGGTCACATCGCGGACTACAACGCGACCTACGGCGCGCTCGGCGCGTCGATCGGCTTCATGGTGTGGGTCTGGGTCTCCGTCATCATCGTCATCCTCGGCGCGGAACTGAACGCCGAGCTCGAACATCAGACGGCGCGCGACAGCACGACGGGACCACCGGAAGAGATGGGCCGCAGGGGAGCGTACATGGCCGACACGATCGGTGCGGACGCGTGACGTCCGCACCCGCGCATGGGCGATCGGTCGTGCTGCCACTGGCGCGGATGCGTGAAGGAAAGGTTTTGCCTGGAGGCGAAGAGGTCGCCGAGCGTCGGCCGTCCGTCAGGATACTTGTCGCATCCGGCCGGACGCTCCCGCAGCCCGCACAGCTGCCAGAGGGCGCGGTATTCATCCGGAAGCCTTTCAGCGCGACGGTGGTTTACCAGCGCCTGCTGAACGAACGTCCACGCAGATGGCGCAGCCATCCTGCCTTCTACGCAAGCGCGTACCGCTCATAACGGAACGGAACATTGCCGGGTCGGGGTCGTTGATTATTTTGAACCGTGAGATCGTCCAATGCCAGCGCTCGTACACTACATTCTGAGCCGCCTTTGCATCGGCTTTGCACTCGGTGCCCTAAGCGCCGTGGCGGTTCTGCAACTCGAACCGCCCGCATTCGGTGCGTCGCCCGGTCCCCTGGAAGCTTTGCTCGTGATCTATGGCATCGGTTCTGCCTTTGCCCTCGGCTACCTCGCGACCGCGCTCGGCTGGGAGAATATGGAAGTGTAGCAGTCGACGTCTCCGCCCGGTCGTATCGTCCGTTCGGCGGTCCCCTCAAACGGTCGCAGGAAGGCGAACGATGATCCTTGAAGATTTATATCGCCTGCTGCGCGCCGGTCACGTTCAGGCGCAAGGGATCGTCGATACGCTGACACAGCCCCTCGTCGTGCTCGACCAGGTCTTTTGTGTCACCAACGCCAACAACGCCTTCATCGACGCGTTCAAGGTGGACCGGGACGATATTCTCGGTCGCAGCCTGTTTTCGCTGGGCAACGGCGAATGGGATATCGCGGATCTGCGAACGTTGATGGCGGAGATCATTCCGAAGACAGCAGCGGTCGTCGGCTATGAGGTCACGCACAATTTTCAAACCATCGGAAAGCGCACATTCCTTGTCGATGCCCGGCGTCTTGTCCATCCCGACAACAACAGCACCAGCATTCTCGTCGTCTTCGAGGACGTCACCGAGAGCAATCGGGAGCGGGTGGAGAGCGATATCATTCTTGCCGAAACCCGCCATCGCATGAAGAACCTGTTTTCGGTGATCCGCGCACTCGCCATGCAGACGCAGACGGAGGGCTACACGGCGAAGGAGTATCGCGACGCCTTTCTGGGGCGTATCGACCTTGCCTTGCGCGCGCAGGAGATCGCGCCGGGAGAAACGAGCGCGGATCTCTCCGCGCTTCTCGACGCTGCGGTCACCGCCACGGGCGGTAACCGTATCCACATCGAAGCGGGACCCTCCACCACCCTTCCATCGTCGAAGGTCCTGCCAGTCAGCATGATGTTCCACGAGCTGACGACGAACGCGCTGAAATACGGCGCGCTCTCGGTTCCGGAGGGGCGGGTCCGGCTGTCGTGGCGGATCGAAGAGAGCGATGGCCTGACCATGCTGGTCTGCGAGTGGCGGGAGGAGCATGGGCCGACGGTTCGACCGCCTGTCCATCGCGGATACGGCACGGAGTTGATCACCGCGACCGCGAAACATCTCGGGGGATCGGCGGAACAAAGGTTCGATGCCCGCGGTTTGATCGCCAACATCAAACTGCCGGTATAGGGATGCGCATGTCTTCCGATGACGGACATAATCAAGCCGTAGCGCGCATCCTGGTCGTCGAGGATGAAATCTTCATCGCCATGGAGATCGAGCGAGCACTCACGAGCGGCGGTTTCGAGGTTCTGGGCCCGGTCGGAAGCATCGAGGATGCCTTGCAACTCCTCCATCGCGAGAAGCCGGACGCCGCGGTCCTCGATGTCACCCTGAGGGACGGCAGGGTGACTGCCGTGGCTGCGCTGCTCAGATCGCGAGGCGTGCCCTTCCTCCTGGCGTCCGCCGAAGGACGCCAGCTCACGGAATCCGGTTTTTTCCAGGGCGTTACCAATCTCGGCAAGCCGACCGACATGTCCCGGATGATTGGAGAGATCCGCCGCTTGCTCTAGACGCTGCCCTATCAGATGGCGCGAACGTCTTCCGCTTTCGACTTTCCGGTCTTGCGGTCCTGGCCGATCTCGTAACTGACCTTCGTGCCGTCCTTCAAAGGTCCACCCGACAGCACGGCGGAGACATGGACAAACACATCCTGCCCGCCATTGTCGGGCGTGATGAAACCAAAGCCCTTGTCCTGATTGAAAAACTTGACCGTACCGGTTGCCATGTCGACCTCGTGAACTACTGGGCGGCATAGGCGCCGCCGGCAGACCTTATTGATTGTCGGCGGTTCCCGCAACCATTCGTCCGCGCCGGCGCGGCTTCAGGGCAACAAACGTTGTGCACACGGGTTCTTCATCCCGACTGCAGCAAGGGATTTCACGATGAAGACGACCGTTTTCGTGCATGGCAGAACCCGAAGAGCTGGGAAAACTGGATCCGGTCCTTCAGCGAGCCAAGATGACCACGAGCCTGAGGGGAGGGCGCATCTTCTTCGACGGGTCGTCCAGCCTTGTATTGTTCCCTTTTTGTTCCTATAATAACAAAATGCAGATGGTATTCGATTTTGGCGCCGTCGCGGACATGGCGTGGGTGCGGGAACAACTGAGGTTCTTTTTCGGTCGCCCCGACCGGATCTGCGCGCGAACGCCGATCGGCCAGCTTGTGAAGTCGTCGATCAGCAACCGCACGCTGGACGAAGTCTCTCTGGCCGCCTATCAGCGGCTCGTGGAGGCCTATCCGGAATGGCCCGCTCTCGCAGCGGCGTCGACCGGCGATGTCGAGGCCCTGATCGGCGACGTCGCCTTTCCCGATGTCAAGGCGCGGCATCTCGGCGATTCGCTTCGCGTCATAGGAGCCTGTCATCCGGATTTCGACCTGGACTTCCTCGGCCGCCTCAGCGTTGCCGAGGCGCTCGCGTGGCTGGAGCGCCTGCCCGGCGTCGGCCGCAAGGTCTCGGCCTCCACGCTCAACTTCAGCACGTTGGACATGCCGGCATTCGTCGTGGACATGTACGTCTTGCGCGTGTTGGGCCGATACGGCTTCGTCCGGAACACGGCCGACACGCGGACCGCTTATGACGCGGTGATGGCGGCGGCGCCTCGATGGAGCGCGGCCGAACTGGCCGAGCTTCACATTCTGATGAAACGTCTTGGTCAGACCATCTGCCGGCACGGCCGTGCCCGCTGCCCCGATTGTCCGATCCGCCGGCGCTGCAAGGCGGCCGCAACCTCTGACCGAAAGCCGGTGGGCTTGAGAGGGCGTAATATGGATCATCGGCGAGGACCTGCGCGGGAACAGCGTGGCGGCTGGAAGGAATGAATCGGTGCGATCCGGACTTGGAAACCGAAGGATACGGGTCCGCCCATCGGCGACTTTCTTCCGCGTCGGCTGCATCAAACAACATATCGGCTCGAATGCTGTGATTTGTGCCGTTTATCCGTGATCCGCCTTGTCTGCGCGTGCTATCAAGCCGTGCCGGATGTATGCCCCACAAGATGAGTGCGCCTGTCATGACGTTCCTTGCCGATCTGCACATCCACTCGAAATATTCCCGGGCCACGAGCCGGGATCTCGATCTTGAGCGCTTGTTCTGGTGGGCGGCGCGCAAGGGGGTGCGGGTGGTCGGCACCGGCGACTGCGTGCATCCGGTGTGGCTCGCCGAGATCAAGGACAAGCTGGTGCCCGAGGGCAACGGGCTCTTTCGCCTGCGGCCCGAAATCGAGGCGGCGCTGTGGGAGACACTTCCGCCGGCTTGCCGGCGGCCGGTCTCCTTCATGATCTGCACCGAGATTTCGACCATCTACAAGAAGGGCGACAAGACCCGGAAGATCCATCACCTGATCTATGCGGCCGATCTCGACGCCACCGACCGGCTGGCGGCAAGCCTTGCGCGCATCGGCAACATCGCCTCGGACGGCCGCCCGATCCTCGGCCTCGATTCGCGCGATCTGCTGGAGATCGCGCTGGAGTCCGGACCGGATTCCTATCTCGTCCCCGCCCATATCTGGACGCCATGGTTCGCCGCGCTCGGCTCGCAATCGGGCTTCGATTCCATCGAGGAATGTTATAGCGACCTTGCCGGGCATATCTTCGCGGTGGAGACGGGCCTCTCGTCCGACCCGGCCATGAACTGGCGCATCTCCTCACTCGACCGCTTCCGCCTCACCTCCAATTCCGACGCCCATTCGCCCGGCAAGCTCGGCCGCGAGGCGACGCGCTTTTCCTGCGAGCCGGACTATTTCGCCATCCGTCGCGCGCTCGAAACCGGCGACGGCTATGTCGGCACGGTCGAGTTCTTCCCGGAGGAAGGCAAATATCACATGGACGGGCACCGCGCCTGCGGCGTGCGGCTCGACCCCAAAGAGACGATCGAGCTCGGCGGCCGATGCCCGGTCTGCGGACGGCCCGTCACCGTCGGTGTGGCGCATCGCGTCGAGGCGCTCGCCGACCGCAAGGAGGGCGCGGCGGTTCCTGCGACGGCGGGAAAGGTCGCAAGCCTCGTGCCCCTGCCGGAAATCCTCTCGGAGATCGTCGGCAGCGGCGTCGCCTCGAAAGCCGTGAGCCACACCTATGACCGCGCCATTGCCGCGCTCGGGCCGGAGCTTGCCGTGCTGGAGGAAATGCCGGCCGAGGATATCGCCAGGGTCGACCCGCTGCTCGGCGAGGCCGTGACGCGCCTGCGCTCCGGAGAGGTGATCCGGCAGGCGGGTTATGACGGGGAATACGGCGTCATCCGGCTGTTTCAGGACGGGGAGCTGGACCGTCTTGCCGGAAACCAGCTGCTGTTCGACGCGCCGTTGTCCAGCCGCGCGCGCCGGGCAAAACCGGCAGCGAAAGACAAGGCATCGGGCGATGCCCCGGCATCTCCTGAAGCCGCGCCGGCGATGCAGCCGTCGGGCCGCAGCGGCGTCCTGGCCGGGCTCGACCCCGATCAGGCGCGCGCCGCCGAGGTTGTCGACGGACCGCTGATGGTGATCGCCGGGCCTGGCTCCGGCAAGACGCGCATGCTCACCCACCGCATCGCCCATCTGGTGCTGGAATGCGGCGTGCCGGCCGGCTCGTGCCTCGCCGTCACCTTCACGCGCAAGGCGACGGAGGAGCTGCGCACCCGCCTCACGGGGCTTCTCGGCAGGAAGGCGGATGCCGTGGCGGTGCACAGCTTCCATTCGCTGGGCCTGGCGATCCTGCACGCGCATGCCGGCCGGGCCGGTCTCGCGGAGGACTTCCGCATCGCCCGCGAGGCGGAGCGCAAGGCGGCGCTGGCCGAAGCGCTCGGCGTCAGCGATACGCGCGCCGCCCGCCTCGTCAAGGCGGTCTCGGTGCTCAAGCGCAGCGGCGGGAAGGGTGCGGGTGAGGAAGCGGAGGCCCGCATCGTCCTCGACCGGATCGGACGCGCGCAGGGCTGGGTCGATTTCGACGATCTGGTTCTCCTGCCGGCCGATCTTCTCGATAAGGACGCGGAGATCGCGGCCGCGTGGCGAACGCGCTTCCCGCACATCGTCGCCGACGAGTTTCAGGACGTGGACGAGCAGCAATATCGCCTGCTGCGGCTGTTGGCCGGGGACAACGGCAATCTCTGCGTCATCGGCGATCCCGATCAGGCAATCTACGGCTTTCGCGGGGCGGACGCCGCCTGCTTCGCGCGTTTCGGCCGGGACTTCCCGGCAGCCAGAACCCTTCGGCTTCAACGCAACTATCGCTTGACCGGCACCATCGTGAAAGCGGCGTCTGGCTTCATCGGTGCGCCTTCGTCAGGCCTGACACGCCCGATGGGCGAGCCGATCATTGCCCATGCGGCAGCGAACGAGGCAGCGGAAGCGGAGTTCGTCGCGGCGACCATCGAAAGCCTGCTGGGCGGCCATGACCTGCTCGCGGCCAATCGCGCGGGTGGCGTGACGTCATCCGGCCGGCCGCTCGGCTTTGCCGATTGCGCCGTGCTCTACCGCACCGACGCGCAGGCAGCGGCGCTGCGGACCGCCTTCGACCGCGCCGGCATTCCGTTCATGAAAAGCTCGCCTGCTCCCATCGCCGGCCATCCCGGCGTGGCCGCGATCCTCGACGGGCTGGACGGGGCGGAGGGGCAGGACCTTGCCGCGCGCATCGGGCAGGCGGCGGAAGACGCCCGCAGGGCGCGGAGGACCGACGCCGCCGCGCTCGCGGAGGCGAGAGGCTGGCTCACCGCGCTCTCCGGCTCGGTTCAGGTGGCCGGCGATCCCGTCCTGCTTGGCGAAGCGGTGGCGCTTTCCTCCGAGGCCGATTTCCGCGATGAGCGTGCCGCGCGCGTCACGCTCATGACCATGCACGCGGCCAAGGGTCTGGAGTTTCCAGTCGTGTTCGTGGTGGGTATGGAAGCCGGACTGGTGCCGTTTTCATGGGGGACGGCGACGCCGGATGAGGAGGCGACGCAGGACGAGGAGCGGCGGCTGTTCTATGTCTCGATGACCCGCGCAAAGGACAGGCTGTTCCTGACCCGCGCCAGGGAGCGGTTCTGGCGCGGTGCAGTGCGCGCGCTACCGGCTTCGCCTTTCCTCGGACAGATCGCCGCGGACCTGATCGTCAGCGAGAGTGCCAGCGGACGAAAAAGCAGGCAGTCACAACAGCTCAACCTTTTTTGAAACCCCGCGCCAGACCAGCGCCACAGACCGTTTCCGCTCGCCGGGGAAGGTGCCGGCTGCTTCGGCGGCTCGATAATACTTAGCAAGTTGGCGAAGTTTCTCTTGCGTGCCGGGCGCATCGCATGATAGTTAGCATTATGACTAAGCATGATCCCGACCTCTCGCTGCTTTTCCACGCTCTGGCCGATCCGACCCGTCGATCGATCCTGACACGTCTGGCGGAGGGGCCGGCGGGGGTTACGGATTTGTCCGAACCCACGGGGCTGCGTCTGCCCACGGTGATGCGGCACCTTTCCGTGCTGGAGGAGGCAGGGCTGATCGTCACGTCCAAGGACGGGCGGATACGCACCTGCGCCATCGTGCCGGCGGCACTGGAGCCGGTTCGCACATGGCTCGATGAACAGCGGGCCATATGGGACGCCCGGCTGGATAGGCTGGAAGCCTTCGCGACGAGGGCGATCAAGGAGCGCAAGCAATGATATCGAAACGCAACCCCGAGCGCCTGTCTGCGGCACCCGATCCTGCGGACGACCGCTTTGCGACGCTGACCTTCGAGCGGACCGTGGCCGTGCCCTTACCGGTGCTGTGGCAGGCATGGACGGCTCCGGCCGCGCGGGCGGTCTGGTCTGCCCCGACGCCCTCCGTCACCGTGGAGTTCCTGGAGGCCGACACCCAGGTGGGCGGGCGCGAAATCTCGCTTTGCAAGGTCGAGGGCCAGCCGGACATTCGTTGCGAGTGTGGTTGGCTCGAATTGCAGCCGGGGCTGCGCAGCGTGAACTACGAGACGGTCTCCTGCGGCGGCGTGACACAGTCGGCGGCTCTCGTGACGGCGGATTTCTCCGGCACGGACGAAGGCAGCCGACTGACCGTGACGGTGCAGCTTTCCTCGCTTGCCGAAAACATGGAGGCCGGCTACCGACAGGGCTTCAATGCCGGACTGGACAATCTCTCCGCGACGGCCAGGCGAACCATGGTCCTGCAACGGGTGATCCAGGCGCCGCGAAGCATCGTCTGGGACAACTGGATGAATGCCGAGACGCTGCCGCAATGGTGGGGGCCTGACGGGTTTTCCTGCCGCACGAAGCGGATTGATCTCAGAGCGGGCGGCGAGTGGGTCTTCGACATGATCGCGCCGGATGGCAAGATCTTCCCGAACCACCACCTCTATACCACGGTTCAACCCGAGGAGAGGATCGCCTATACGCTGCTATGGGGCGAGAATGGCCCGAAGCATGCCGACGCCTGGGCATCGTTCGAGGATCAGGGCGAAGGAACAAGGGTGACGCTGGGCATGGTGTTCAGCACGGAAGCCGAGTTCCAGGCGGCGAAGGGCTTCGGCGCAGTCGAACTGGGCCTGCAGACGCTGGGCAAGCTGGAAGTCTTTATCAAATCACGATGAGATGCCGCGGCTCGGCAGCCGGTTTCAAGGATCGTTTTGAAGGGGGTTTTCGGCCTGTGGCGCAGTCTTCAAGCGCATTCAAACCGAAGATTTTTGCTAATCTACTGCAGCGAAAAGGGCAGCCGAATGGCTGCCCTTCCTTGCTTCTACGCCATACGCATCACGAATAGGGCGATACGCACTGCTGGCGCGGGCCGTTATAGGGCTGGAACGTGTTGTCATACGCCCGGTACGAGCGATAACGGTTGGCACACCAGCTCTGGTGCGATCCGCTGCCGGCCTGCGGCTGGTTGGCGATAGCGCCGCCGATTGCGGCACCGAGGCCGAAGGCGGCGAGCGGATACCACCAGCCATCCGAATGGCGGCGATAACCCGGGCGATAGTCGCGGTAGCCGCGATGGCCGTGCCAGCGGCGCTCGGCGCGCCGGTCGTAGCGATCGCGACGGTCGCGGCGATCGTAACGATACTGCACCTTCTCGACGGCGGAGGCTTCCGGCACGGGCACCCTTGCAAAGGTCACGGCCTGGGCCGGGATGACGGAGGTCAGAGCCAGGGCAAGGGAGAGCGCGCCCGCGGCAAGACCAGTCTTGAGATTCAACATGGCAAAAACCTTTCCTGCTTTTTTCGAGAATGAAACGCGGGATGGGCCCGGGTGGTTCCCGTCGCTGTCGATGACGGCCGCGATCCCGCGGGAAAAGGTCAAAAAAAACGGGTTGGTCCGCCTTGCCGGCTCGCCAACCCGTTCCGGTAAAATGCGGATCAGGGTGTTCGGGGTACAGGGGCTCTCACCACAATCCGGCTGCATCTCCAGATCTCCTGTGCGGCCGATCATGCCCGAACGCGATTTTCTCGATTGACATAACGCGCATATTTTTTGACGATTTCCACATGAGCAAAAAAGCGCCGCGGCAGGGGCCGCTCGATATCACGATCGTCCTTCTGCCCGAGTCGTCGATCATGTCGCTCGCCTCGGCACTCGACCCGATGCGCGCGGCAAACCGCGTCGTGCCGGAGCCGGTGTTCCGCTGGACGATCCTGTCGCCGCTCGGCAAGCCGGTGCTCCTGACCTGCGGCGTGGAGATCCGCGTGGACGGCGCCTTTGCCGACGTGACGAGCGGCGACGCGCTGCTCGTCATCGCGGGCTTCAACCAGGAGCGCCACGCCGATCGGTCCTTCGTGTCGCGGCTGAAGAAGGTGGCACGGCGGTTCGACGTGGTGGCCGGCATCGAATCGGGCTGCTGGCTGCTGGCGCGCTCGGGCCTGCTCGACGGGCGCGATGCGACGGCGCATTGGGAGGAACTGGAGGATTTCGCGGCCGCCTTTCCGGCGCTCAACGTGCGGGCCGACCGCTTCGTCACCGATGGGCCGCTCTGGACCTCGGGCGGTGCCTCGCCGACTTTCGACATGATGCTGCATCTGGTGCGCGCGCGGTTCGGCTCGGCGGTGGCGCTCGATGTGGCGAGCGTCTTCGTCTATGACGAGACCCACGCCGCGACGGATGCGCAGCCGCTCGTCTCGCTCGGCCGGCTGGGCGAGCACCAGCCGGACCTGGCCGCGGCGATCCGCCTCATGGAGCGCACCATCGACAGGCCGCTGACCATTGCCGCGCTCGCCCGGCGGCTCGGCTTTTCCACGCGCAAGCTGGAGACGCTGTTTGCCGCCGGCCTCGGCATCGGGCCGGGAAAATATTACCTGCGCCTGCGGCTGACGGCCGCCCAGCGGCTGGTGCGCGATACGTCGCTTTCGATCCAGGACGTGGCGTTGCGCAGCGGCTTCGACAGCCTTTCCGCCTTTTCACGCGCCTTTCGCAATCATTTCGGCGCAAGCCCGCTCAAACTTCGGGCCGAGCAGCGGGCCAAATAGAGCGCGGCCGGTTCCGGGACAGCAGAACCGGCCGCAGGGCCATGGTCGGGGACGGGGATTGGGGGACTGACCGGGCCCTTTCTCGCGCCCGGCGGTCTCGCCGGGCAGTCTCGTCATGCGGCGCCTTGCGGCGGCCGGATGTTACTTGACGCTACCGACGGCGTCGGCACGACCGTCCTGAAGCTTCACCCACTTGCCGGCATTCACCGAGGACTGGCGCTTCAGGTAGCGGTATTCGGTCTGCGACCAGAGCAGGACCTTGTTGCGCATGTTGTCGAGCACGAAGTCGCCGCGGTCGGTGCGCACGGTCAGCACGGCATGGCCTTCGCCGTTCGGCTGCAGCACGACGGTGATCAGCAGGTTGGAGGGCGAGATGCCGGCCTCCATCAGGCGCTTGCGCTTGATGAGCACGTAGTCCTCGCAATCCGCCGCGGTGTCGGGATAGGTCCACTGTTCCTCGACGCCATAGATTTCCATGTCCGTCAGCGGCATGAACTCGGTGTTGGCGGTGTAGTTGACCTTGAGGATCGTCTTCCAGTTTTCCTGCGTCAGCTTGAGCGGGCCGGTGTCCTTGCCGGTCGGACCGCACTCGTCGCTGTACTGCTTGCAGAATTCATAGTGCCCGATGGGCTGGTTTGTTGCGCCGGCCAGCGGAATGTTGGCGGGCAGGGCCATCGCGGCGCCTGCGGCGGCGAGAGAGAAGAGGAATGCGAACGTCCCTGTCTTGATCGTTTTTGTCATTGTGTCTGTCCCCGTTTGATGGGGTCACAATGACAGCTATGTTTTGATCTTGCGCGAAAAACAGAAGTATAACTTAGCTCAAATCAAGGGAGCATAAGAATAAAATAAGAATAGAATTCGACGTTGTTTTGATCTGTATTTGAAGCGTATTTGATTAAAATTTGAACGAAATCCCGCCTGCGCCAAGATCGCGGCAGATGGCGTAATTCGCTGATTATAAAAGGGATATTTCGTTGTGCGCCGCGCTCTTCGGGAGGCGGCTGGCGGGCTGGGCGCGCCGATGGGGAACGCAAGCCGCGAGCCGCGGCACCGGACGGGCGGCCGGAAAACCGAGGAAATCGCCAGAAGGGACAGCAAAACGCCTTGGCGGGCCGAAAATTTTTTTGCGTTTATTTTCGCGAAGAGCAGCCTGTGCCGTCCTGAAACAGCAAAGGGCCCCGCAGGGCCCTCTTGGAACAGGTCGGCGCCGTGGCGTCCCGGAATGTTACAGGAACGCGGTCAGGGCTTCCTTCGACTGCACGGAGGAGAACTCGATGGCGACGCCCTCCTGGAAATGGCGCACGACGCGGCCCTTCATGTTGCCGAGCTGTATGGGCGTGCCGAGGGCCGGCCGCACCTCGATATCCACGGCAGCGCCGGAGAGCGACAGGTCGATGATGCGGCAGGGATAGCGCCGTCCGTCGTCGAGCGTCAGTTCGGTGCGGGTGTTGCGCGGCGCCAGGCGGTTGTGGCGGCGGTCTTCCGGCAGGCCGAGTTCATGCTTGTTGGCGATCCAGGTCAGCTGCGCGGCGAGCTTCTCGCGCTTGCGGTCCGTGGCGGTCAGGAGAATGGCGAAGCCGTTGTCGTTGAGGACGGCGACGCTGCCTTCGATGCGGCCGAGATGGTCGACATAGGCGATGATGCGCTCGCCCATGCGCGGGCGGGCGGCGCAGACGAAGCTGGCGTCGCCGGGCGACATGTCGAGCACGGTGCACTCGTATTCGTCGTGGTTGGGCAGCATCAGCCGGCCCGGCAGGTTCACCGAGACGCGCTGGAAGCTGCGCTGCTCGGGCTGCGGCTTGCGGGCGGCGGGCGATGCTTGCTGGAATGAGTACATGTGCGCGCGGGCCTGATGATCCTATCTCTTTCCAACTCTTAATCTTTCGAGGTTAACAGAAGGTTTGCCAACCCGTTGAAAAGCGATCACGGTCGCGTGTTTTGACAACTCAGGGGCGTTTTCGGTTGCGGCTGCGCCTTCGACCTCACGCATCGTCAGCCGGACGGCCGCCTTCGAAGATGCGAAGGTGCAGCACGCGGCTCACCGTCTGGCCGAGGCCGGCCGGCCGCATGGCCATGACGGAGGTGGGCATGGGGATGGCCGGCCGGTTGCCCTCGAGGCTGCGCGCGCGGCTCGGATCGATGACCGAGAGCGCGCCGAGCGTCGCATAGCGAAAGGCGCACAGCGGCGGCTGCTGGCCGGGCAGGGGGGCGAAGGCGCCGATGATGCGATCCGCCGCCTTGCCCTTGCTGGCAAGCGGCAGCAGCACGATCTCGGCCTCCGTGGTCTCCAGCCGGCCGTCGACGAGCGCGACCTGCAGGATGGCGGGCGCCGCATGGGCCATCACATTCTCCGTGATCCGCGCGATGCGGGTGCGCTGGTCGGGGGCAAAGAGCGCGTCGAATGCCGTTCCCTTCAATTCCCGGCCGAACTGCGCGCAGAGGCGCGTGCCCGCCAGGCGGAAGCGCGGATCGTGCAGCCGGCCGTGCTCCAGGATGAAGACGTCGGGCAGGATCGGCGCGATGTCGGCGGGCTCGATGGCGCTCCGCAACGGAACACGGCGCTCGCCGCGCTGGCGCGTCCAGTAGTCGTAAAGGGCCGTGATGGCCTTCGTCTGCATGCTCATTCCAATCGATTCTGTTCCGTTTCGGCACGAAGGGCCGGGCATCCGGTGGTCTTGCCGGGGAAGGAGCGAGTTTCGTGCCAGCGCGGCGTTAAGGTTAATATTTGGTTTCGATTGCGCTGCCGGCCGGCTTGGGGGAACATCCGGGCATCCCTCCATGAGGGACTGGTTTACTGCACATCGATTTCAGCCCCGGGGATTGGGGGCGCCGGCCGTCAGCGAAAGCTGCACGGCCTTTCTTTTCTCTGTATAAGCGCGATTCGTATTTTATGAGTTTGGTGGATCGGTCATGAGTAACGACGGCGTTGACGTGCAGGGTGGCAGTGTGGATATCCGCAAGCGGGAGCCGGCCTTCAACCTGCCGGGCAGCCTCGTCGCGGTCCTGGCGCTCCTGACCGCCATCCACGTGATCCGCACCTATCTTCTCTCGGCTTCGGCGGACGAGTTCGTGCTCCTGCATTTCGCCTTCATTCCCGGCCGCTATGCCATTCCCTTCGCCGAGCAGGATCTTGGCTGGCTCTGGGGGCCGGTCACCTATTCGCTGCTGCATGGCAGCTGGGAGCACCTGATCTTCAATGCCTTCTGGATGGTCGCCTTCGGAGCGCCGGTGGTGCGCCGCATCGGCCTTGCGCGCTTCTTCCTGTTCTGGTGCCTTTCGGCCGTTGCCGCGGTCGCCTTTCACACCGCGCTGCACTGGGGGGCGATGATCCTCGTCGTCGGCGCCTCCGGCGTCGTCTCGGGCCTGATGGGGGCCGCGGCCCGCTTCGTCTTTTCGCCGAGCGGGCGCATCAGCCGGCAGTTCGCCCATCTCAACCGCCGCCTGACGATACCGGAAGCGCTGTCCAACCGCTCCGTGCTGGTCTTTTCCGGCATCTGGTTCCTGACGAACTTCCTGATCGGCTTCGGCCAGATCTTCGGCTCGGATGCCGGCGGGGTGATCGCCTGGGAGGCCCATATCGGCGGCTTCCTGTTCGGCTTCCTCTTCTTCCCGCTCTTCGATGTCGGGTCGCCGGAAAGCCGCCGGGATTAACGATAGTCCATTAGCGGTCTTGCAATCGCCTCTTTCGTGGCGCACCATGGATGTGTTCCGGTTCGCACATGCACACCGGAACGGGAGCGGCATGTCGCGGGAGGAAGCGGATGCCGCCGGTACTGGCAGGGCAATCCCAATCGGGTGTCCCGCCTCTCTGCGTCATGATGCACACGGGAGGTACGCATGTATGTGAAGTCGATACTGGACGAGAAGGGCCGCAACGTCGTTACCGGCGGCCCGCAGCTCACCGTCAGGCAGGCTGCCGTCTATCTGCATGAAAACCACATCGGCGCCATCGTCATCCTCGACCGCAACGACCGCATCGCCGGCATTGCGACCGAGCGCGACATCGTTGCCGCCGTCGCCCGCAACGGGGCCGAATGCCTGGACAAGCCCATTTCCTCCATCATGTGGGGCAATGTCCATCGTTGCGGCGAGAACCAGACCGTCGACGAGCTCATGGAAATGATGAGCACGCTGCGCGCCCGCCATATCCCTGTGGAGAAGGACGGCCGGCTCGTCGGCATCATCTCGATCGGCGACGTGGTGAAATCCCATATCCGGGCGATCCAGCACGAGGCGGATGCCATCAAGGCCTATATCGCCAGCTGACCTCCGGTCCCCCGAACGGTTTCGGGCGGAGCGACAATCCTCGCTCCGCCCGCTCCGGTATCTGCATGCAGTCTCTTCGTCAGCGCATCAGCACGACTTCCTGCATGCGCTTGATCTCGGTGATGCGGGTCTTGGCTTCGAGATAACCGCGATCGATCGCTTCGCCGGCGCGGTGGAACTCCGACAGGCCGATATCCGAAAGCTTGGGATGCAGCGCGAGATCCGGCGGGTCGCCGGCAAGGCGTGCGCGGGAAATGCGGTCCTGGATGATGTTGAAGGATTGCACCATCACGCTCGTCAGGCCGAGCCGCGCGGCGCTGTCCTCCTGCCTCGGCTCGTCGATCTTCTGTTCGCTGGCGCTGTGCTTGATCACCGCCGAGCGGCCATAGAGGTCGTAGTTGAGGTTGACGGCGACGACCAGCGGCTCCTCATGGGCGCGGCAGACCGAGACCGGCACCGGATTGACCAGCGCCCCGTCGACCAGCGTGCGATTGTTGCACTTGATCGGCTCGAAGATGCCGGGCAGCGCGTAGGAGGCGCGGATGGCGGTGATCAGCGCGCCGCTGTTGATCCAGACCTCGTGGCCGCTGTTGACCTCCGTGGCGACGGCGACGAAGGGTCGGTCGAGGCTCTCGATCGAGAGGTTTTCCAGATGCTCCTGCATGCGCTTGGTCAGCCGCATGCCGCCGAAAAGGCCGGAACCGCGAATGGTGAAGTCGAGCAGGCTCGCGATGCGCCGCATGGTGAGCGAGCGGGCGAAGGCTTCCAGCTCGTCCAGCTTGCCGGCGAGGTAACAGCCGCCGACCAGGGCGCCGATGGAGGTGCCGGCGATCATCGAGACCTCTATGCCCTCCTCGTCCAGCGCCCTCAGCACGCCGATATGAGCCCAGCCACGGGCGGCACCGCCGCCGAGCGCCAGAGCGATCTTCGATTTGCGCGGCGGGGCCGGCGCGGGAATATGGGACATGTCGTTCATGGAAGGACCGCCGGGGTCGGATGCATCGGCTGTTACAAGACTACGATTGAAACTCCAGTTCAACATTCCCGACCTCCGTTACCAAGAGGAATTCGCAGCGAAGCAATCGGTTCCGGCATCGCGGCATCCTCGGCAACACAATAGATGACAGGATAGATGCATTCTGTGACGCGGGGAACTTTGCGGGCGAAAACCTGCCGGGCTGTCCCGTGTGCGTCCTGTTTCGGCTGGAGGAGGGCGCGTGCCCGCAGGATCGTCGCCCCGGTGGGGGCGGCCTTGGAAACCTGTCGTGACGCACGAGAGCGATGGGGTTCCATGTCCTGATCCGCATGGCGGGGATAGAAGCCGCCATGCAGGACATTAAGCGTCGGGATCGGTTGCCAATTGGTGAATCCGTGCCGAAACCGGACGGAATTCGCCGGGATGCTTAATTTTTGCCGTAGATCGCCGCCGGGTCGAACTGCGGCGCGCCGCCCGTGATGGTCAGCACGGCGCCATCGGGACCGTTCGAGACCGTGCGGTAGAAGCAGGATCTGCGGCCGGTGTGGCAGGTCGCATCATGGCCGGCGACCGCGACCTTCAGCCACACGGCGTCCTGGTCGCAATCCGTCCGCAGCTCCACGACGGTCTGCAGGTTGCCGGAGGTCTCGCCCTTCTTCCACAGCGCCTTGCGCGAGCGGCTCCAGTAATGCGCGATGCCGGTCTCGATGGTCAGCGCCAGCGACTCGGCGTTCATGTGGGCGACCATCAGCAACTCGCCGTCCTTCGCATCCGTCACCACGGCCGTCACCAGGCCGTGCTCGTCGAAGCGCGGCGTGAAGGCCAGGCCCGTTTCGAGCTCGGCCTTGTCCTTGGGCGGGGTCTCGAAGATGATCGGCATCGCGGTCGATTGCTCCATCTTTCTGTTTGACGCAATCCCGGACGCAAAATCGCTGCGCACTTTTGCTGGAAATACTCCAGACTCTTGCTTTTGCCGCATTATCCGACGCCGAAGCGAGATCGCTTCGGCTGGAAATGCTCTAGCTCCGGATCATTGTCATGAACCGGACCTGCTCGGCCGGTTCGGTCTTGAAGGCACCGGTAAAGGTGGTGGTGAGCGTTGTCGAGCCCTGCTTCTGGATGCCGCGCATCGCCATGCACATATGCTCCGCCTCGATCATCACGGCGACGCCGCGCGGGTTCAGCGTCTCGTCGATCGATCTGGCGATCTGCGCCGTCATCGTCTCCTGCGTCTGCAGGCGGCGGCCGTAGATCTCCACCACGCGGGCGATCTTGGAGAGGCCCAGCACGCGGCCGTTCGGCAGATAGGCGACATGCGCCTTGCCGATGATCGGCACCATGTGATGCTCGCAATGCGAGAAGAACGGGATGTCCTTCACCAGCACCATGTCGTCGTAGCCGGCCACTTCCTCGAAGGTGCGGCCCAGCACGTCCTCGGCGGCGAGATCATAACCCGAGAAGAGCTCGCGATAGGCTTTCGCAACGCGCGCCGGGGTGTCGAGCAGCCCCTCGCGCTCCGGATCGTCGCCCGCCCAGCGGAGCAGGACGCGAACGGCATCCTCCGCCTCTTTTTGCGAAGGACGGCCGGCCGGATCGTCGACACGCGGGAAATTGGTGACTATGGCGTCCATGGACCCATTGACCTTTCTGCAGGTTACCTGACGTGTTTATCGGACTCGCCACTGGCCATTCGCCTAACCCTGCAGGCTTGGGTTCCGTTGGCGGGCTCCGGGGCTTTCGGGTCTTCGCTTCTCAGTGCGCATGACCGTCCGGCACGGTTTCCCAAACAACAGGTGAACGACTTGCTCCTTGCCTTCGCAGTTCCGGACGGAAAACCGTTTCGCACGTTTCCGGGAATTGCTCCAGCGTCTTGCAAAACGCTCACCCCAATACGAGTTATCATATAGTATCGGGCGAGGCCTGCGAAAGAGGCTTGAGACGACACGCCGTGCTTTTTTACCGACGAGGCCGGAATAATCTCCTCGGATCATTGAAGATTCCGCAAAAAATGCGGAAAACGGGACCATGATGGACGATATCTACAACAGCCGTATCCTCGAATTTGCCGGCAACATCCCGCGCATCGGCACGCTTGCCGATGCGGACGGCGAGGCCGGCGCCCATTCCAAGCTGTGCGGCTCGCGCGTCAAGGTCTACCTGAAGCTCGACGGCGACCGGGTCACGGATTTCGCCCATGAGGTAAAGGCCTGCGCGCTCGGCCAGGCCTCGTCCTCGATCATGGCGCGCCATGTCATCGGCGCGACGACGGCGGAAATCCGCGACGCGCGCGACAAGATGCTGGCCATGCTCAAGGCCGACGGCGAGGGGCCGGACGGCCGCTTCGAGGACATGCGGTTCCTGCGGCCGGTCAAGGACTACAAGGCCCGCCACGCCTCCACCATGCTGACCTTCGACGCCGTGGTGGACGCCATCGGCCAGATCGAAGCGAAGCGGCTGGAAAAGGCCGGGTGAGGGGCGATGTGCGATGCGCCCGACTGCCGGCATGCCGGTGCGCGGCCTGTCCATAGGGGGCGCAACTGGCAGGGGCCGTTCCGCCGGACGCCGGGCCGCCTCCTCGGCATGGGGTTCATCCGGCTCTACCAGCTGACGCTTTCCGGTTTCATCGGCAACGGTTGCCGCCACCTGCCGACCTGCTCGGAATATGGCTATGAGGCCGTCGCCCGCCACGGTCTGTGGCGGGGCGGCTTCCTGGCGCTGTTCCGCGTCGCCCGCTGCGGCCCCGGCGGCACCCATGGTTTCGATCCCGTGCCGGAGGCGCTGGCGCCGCGCTTTCACTGGTGGGCGCCCTGGCGGCTGTGGCGCGTCGCGGAAAAGAGGCGGTGACGCCATGACCGTGCCGATGGAATACCGCCAGGCCTCGCGCGATTTCGACGCCTTCCTCGTCGATGCCCGCGACACGGCCATGCTGCAGACCACCAACCAGGCCTTCACCATGGCGGAGGCCGTTCTGACGGTGTTCCGCCGCCGGCTTTCTGTGGCGGACGCGCTTGCCTTCGCCGCGGTCCTGCCGCCGGTATTGCGCGCGCTCTTCGTGTCGGGCTGGGATATCGCCGAACCGGTCCGGCCCTTTGCGGAACGGGACGTGCTGACCCGCGAGGTGCAGGCGTTTCGCGGCGACCACAATGTCTCGCCGCAGACGGCCATCGCCGATGTTGCCGCCGCCCTCGGCCGGCATGTCGATCCGGCGGCCTTCGCGCGCGTCCTCGACCGGCTGCCGCCCGCCGCACGGGCGTTCTGGCGCCCATGACGGTCTATGTCGCTCTTCTGCATTCCATCGTGCTCGGCCCCGGACGGCGGCTCGTGATGGCCGACCTCAGGGCCATGGCCGAAGGCCTCGGCTTTCGCGGCACGCGCACCCTGGTCGCCACCGGCAACCTGATCTTCGAGGGAGAGGACGAACCGCTTTGCGCCATCGAGGACCGGCTGGAAGCGGCGTTTCGCGCGCGCTTCGAAAAGCATGCCGACATCATCCTGCGCACGGCGGAGGCCTGGCGGCGGCTTGCGGCCGGCAATCCTTTTCCGAGTGGCAACGGCGCGGATGTGGGCATCCGCGTCATGCGGACGCCGCTGGGGCCGGAGGTTCTGCCGAGGCTCGAAAGGATCGCCAGGCCCGGCATCCGCCTCGCCGTCGTCGACGGCGATCTCTGGGTGGATTTCTCGCAGAAGCCGAGCGAGACGAAGCTCCTGTCGCACCTGACGACGAAGAAGCTCGGCATCGGCACCCTGCGCAATGCCAACACCGTCAACGGCCTTGCGACCATGCTCGGCTGAGCTCACAGCCACCGGGGCACCCGCTGCCGGTAGGCGCGATAGGCCGTGCCGAGATCCTGGACCAGCACCGCCTCCTCCACCCGAACCTGCAGCCGGACCGCGAGCACGAGCGCGGCCGTGAGTGCGAGCTGGACCGCATCCGGCCGCGCGACGAGAAGGCCGGCGAAGAGCGCGACCTGCCCGACGAAGACCGGATTGCGCGACAGGCGGAAAGGCCCCGTTTCGACGATGGCGCCGGAATGCCCCGCCGCCGAGCCGATGCGCCAGGACAGGCCCATGCAGCGCTGGGCATGGATGGCGAAGAGGCCGCCGGAAAGCGCCAGCAGCAGGCCGGCGATACGGACCGGCGGGGGCGGATCGAGAAACGCCGGCGCCGGCTCGACGCCGGTGGCGAGAAGCACGGGGTAGAGCAGGCCGCCGGCAAAGCTCAGGCGGAAGAGCAGGGCGGGCAGGCCCTGCCGGCCGCCGAGGCCGAACAGCCAGGCCGGCCGTCCCGCCGCCCGCGCCGAAACCGCCGTCAGGGTGAGGAAGGCGGCGAGATAGGCGCCCATGAGGGCCGCGGAAAGAACGGGCAGGGAGGGCATCATCGGGTCTCCGGTCTGGGTCGCGGCCAGTCTGCAACCTCCAGTGACTGGAGAGTCAAGGCTCGCGCCGTGCGACCCAGTATGCGGCCGGCCGGTAGTGCGGGGAAAACGCAGTCGCGGTGCTCAGCGGCGGACGAGCCGGCGAAGCCTCTTGACTTCCGCCTCCGTCAGCGGGCGGACGGCGCCCTTTTCGAGATCCCCAAGCACGAGATCGCCGATGGCGACGCGCACGAGGCGAAGGCATGCGATATCGAGCGCTTCCAGCATGCGGCGGATCTGGCGGTTGCGGCCCTCGTCGAGCACGATCTCGAGCCAGGAATTCCGTTCGCCGTCGCGCAGCCTGCCTACGGACCTTGCGCGCAGGAACTCGCCGTCGTGGTGGACGCCCTTCTCCAGCGCGTCGAGGACCAGCCGGTCGGCGATGCGGTCGATCTGGACATGGTAGGTCTTGGCGACATGGGTCTTCGGATCGAGCAGGGCGTTGGCGAATTCCGTGTCGTTGGAGAAGAGGAGCAGGCCCTCGCTCGCCTTGTCGAGCCGGCCGACGGGCGAGAGATGCGCGGGATCGAGGTGCTTCAGGCATTCGAACACCGTCGGCCGGCCCTCCGGATCGTGCCGGGTGGTGACGAGGCCGCGGGGCTTGTTGAGCATGAGATAGACGGGTTTTTCCGCGACGACCGCCGCGCCGTCCACCGTGATGCGCGCGTCGGCAAGGTCGATCCAGGTCTCGGGATCGGTGACGATACGGCCGGCGACGGCGACGCGGCCGGCCGAAATCAGCGCTTCCGCCTCCGTGCGCGAGCAGAAGCCGAGCTTGGAGAGGGCGCGGGGCAGGGTGGCGCGCTTGCCTGCGGGGGCGGCCTCGGGCCGCGCGGCGGCGCGGGCCTTCGGGGCGGCCGCTGTCCTGCCGGCAGGCGTCGGTTTTTGCCGTTTGCCTCTGTCTTTCGCCATGCTGCCCGTAAAACCCCTGATCGCCGCGGTTGACCGGCCAGCCCATGCCATTCTAAAGCCGGGTCCGTCCAGAGCCTTTCCGCTCGCCTGCGGCTGGTGGAAAGGCCCTGTCCGTCTTTTGCGCAATTCCCGATGCAAGACCGCTGCACGGTTCTGCCGGAATTGCGCCCGTCCACTATAGCCGAAGCGAGGCCGCCGTTGACCCAGGACGACATCACAACCGAACTCGTCACGCTGCGCGACTACTGGCGCTATGCGATCTCCCGCTTCAACGCGGCCGACCTCAGCTACGGCCACGGCACGACGACGGCCGGCGACGATGCGGCCTTCCTCCTGCTCGACACGCTCGACCTGCCGATCGACACGCTCGATCCCTTCCTCGACGCCCGCCTGCTGCCGGCCGAGCGGCAGCTGCTCGCGGCACGCATCGAGGCGCGCGTCACGACGCGAAAACCCTCGGCTTACCTCACCGGCCGGTCCTATATCCAGGGCGTGCGCTTTTTTGTCGACGAGCGGGTGATCGTGCCGCGCTCGCATATCGGCGAGATCCTGTTCTCCGAATATCTCGGCGGGCACGGCTCGTCCTTCCTGCCCGATCCGATGCTGGTGGAAAGCGCCGTCGACATCTGCACGGGCTCGGGCTGCCTTGCGGTGCTGGCGGCAAAGTTCTTCCCGCAGGCGAGCGTGGACGCGGTGGACCTGTCGGCCGACGCGCTGGAGGTCGCCAGGCTCAATCTTGCCGAACACGACGTGGAGGACCAGGTGACGCTCCTTCAGGGCGATCTCTTCGCCCCGCTTGCCGGCCGCACCTACGACCTCATCATCACCAATCCGCCCTATGTCGACCATGCGGCGCTCGCCGGCTACCCGCCGGAATTCCGCGCCGAGCCGGAAATGGCGCATGACGGCGGGGAAGACGGGCTCGACCTCGTTCGAAAAATCCTCGCCGAGGCGGCCGATCACCTCAATCCGGGCGGCGGCATGATCTGCGAGATCGGCTCGGGCCGCGAGATCCTGGAGGAGGAATTCCCGCATCTGGACTTCGTCTGGCTGGAGACGGAGCAGTCGCAGGACGCCGTTTTCTGGATCTCGGCGGAGGCGCTGGGCGTTTCCTGACCCGGCCTCACGCGACGGCATTGCGGGGCGGCGGACAGAGGGGATCCTCCGGCCAGTCGTCGTCCTCCTCCATCGCGCGGCACCACTCTTCGTCCAGCCGGTCCAGCGTTTCCGGCGTATAGCCGGCGGCAAGCCATGCCTGTTCGTCGCGGTCGCAGAGCGCCTTCCAGCCGGCAAGCAGGCTCGCCTGCGTGGCGTCGTCGTGCACGCAGGGCGGGAAGGTCTTGAAGTGCGTCGTGGCGATCTCGTCGGCGGGATGGCAGCCGCTGCAGCGCTTCGCGCGGCGGCATTGCGGCAGGCGGCACGTCCGGTGGTGGCCGGCTTCCGTCGCCGCCTTGCGAAGCTCCGGCTGCATGCGCCGGATGTGGCGGCGCTCCAGCGCGCTCATCGTGGTCGCTACGTCCTTCACCTCGTCCATCGTTCCTGCCTTCCAGCTGCCTTGCCTGCGGGCGTGCGAAAACGCCCCGCAGGCGCTCCATCGGGTTTGCTCATGTCCGGAGAACCGCGCGAAAGCGTTGCCTCTGGGGTATGGGATATGTGGCATCGCTTTCGCGCGGCCCAAGGCGTTCTTCGGAGACGGTCCGGTCTCCTTCAGGCGCAAAACTGCTTCGCTGCGCAGTTTGTTGGCGCATATACCTTTTCCGAAAACCGCGTTCCGCGCTTTTCGGGGACGTGCGCCGCCATCCTGCTTGCATGGCGGACCCAAACCGACCCCGCAAGACCCGGGGAAGGGGGAAGCCTGTCACAACGGAAATTCGCATTCCCGCAGCGTTCTGCGCCTCTTCCGCCCCTGCCGTACGTTTCGGCAGAAAGCGAAAGCGCCTCCTCCCGCCCGCATCGACACGTTACGCGATCCGTCCGGCGGCGGAAGGAGGTTCAGGATAGCGCGGGTTTTGGGGGTGGGGAAAATGCGGATGGAATTTTTTAGAGGAGATCTATGATTGGAAACCGGTAACAGGGTGTCGAGATACTGACAGTGTGAGCTCAAGGTGAAATATGAGAAGAGTTGTTTTGTCACTTAATTCAACAGATCGCGATTGCGAAAATGCATCAAGAATTGTTGAAATCGGCTGTGTCGAATTAGACGATATGCTGCCATCAGGAAGAGTTTTTCATTCATATTTTAGCCCACAGCAGAGTGTCAATTCTACCTATCTATATTCCCACGGTATTACGGATGAATTCCTTTCTGGTTACCCATATTTTTCGAATTATTCTCAAGGATTTTTCGATTTTATTTCGGATGCGAAAATTGTTACGCACAATGCTGACATCATCATGCGCTGCCTAAATGACGAGATTGAGCGCTGTGGTCTGCCGCGATTCCAACACGACCGTATCATAGATACTCTTTCAATAGCCCGTGAGGTTTTCCCCTTTTTAGGAGAATCTATAGATGAATTGCGGGAGGCCTTGGATGTCCATCGGGATTTAGAAAATAGGGAAAGCGCGCTGAACACGGCGGAAATACTGTCAGAGATTTTTCAAAAGTTACGGCGAAGAAACAGTGATAGTGGCCGATTGTCAGCACAGATAGCTGTTGTTCTAAGAAACTCAAATATCTCCAGAATTTCAGCTTTGGAGACAGCCAACCTTCTTGATTCTGTGACAGATAGCTTTCTCAATGCTTCGCGTCTGAACGCTTTGCCTGATGAGGTTGTCGTTTTTAAGCAGCTGTCTGCGGTATTCAGGAGATTGTCTTTAAAAGATAATTACCCTACTGAGATGAGTAATGAGAATGTGGAATCTCTAAAGGAAGAGATTATAAAACTAAGAAAGATAATAGATATTTTTGTGGAAACTGAAACTTCAAGCAACAAATCATCTGTTTCGGATAGTTTTTTGTTAAATTTCTATGGGTCCCTTGGGAAAAGCTCTGCATTGATAGTGTTGGGTACCGTAGGTTATTTTATAAGCACCTATGCACCTAAATCCTTGGACGGTTTTGCTGGGGTTCTTTTGAAGTTTTGCGGGGACACAGGTTCTTAGAGGGCTCTTCCAATCCCCCCAAATTCCCCGTATACCGCCCACCGCAACGCGCCGGCGCATCCGGCCATTCCCCCCGCATACCACCCGCATTCGTTGGCGGGACTGGATAGGAGATTCTTTCATGTCTGCACCTGTTTCCCTGACTTTTCCCGATGGCTCCGTCCGCGATTATCCCGCGGGCTCGACGGGGCGTGACGTGGCCGAGGCGATTTCCAAGTCGCTGGCCAAGAAGGCGGTCGCGATTGCGCTCGATGGCGAGCTGCGCGATCTCTCCGATACCGTTTCGAACGGGCGGATCGAGATCGTCACGCGCGACGACGACCGGGCGCTGGAGCTGATCCGGCACGATGCCGCGCATGTGATGGCGGAGGCGGTGCAGGAGCTCTGGCCGGGCACGCAGGTGACCATCGGGCCGGTCATCGACAACGGTTTTTACTACGATTTCGCCAAGGACGAGCCTTTCACGCCGGACGATCTGCCGAAGATCGAAAAGCGCATGAAGGAGATCATCCAGCGCAACAAGCCCTTCACCAAGGAAGTGTGGTCGCGCGACAAGGCGAAGGAGGTCTTTGCCGGGAAGGGCGAGACGTACAAGGTCGAGCTGGTCGATGCGATCCCCGAGGGGCAGGACCTCAAGATCTACTACCAGGGCGACTGGTTCGACCTGTGTCGCGGGCCGCACATGGCCGCGACCGGCCAGATCGGCACGGCCTTCAAGCTGATGAAGGTCGCGGGCGCCTATTGGCGCGGCGATTCGAACAATCCGATGCTGACACGCATCTACGGCACCGCCTGGCGCACGCAGGAGGAGCTCGACACCTATCTCAACATCCTCGCCGAGGCCGAAAAGCGCGACCATCGCCGGCTCGGGCGCGAAATGGACCTGTTCCATTTCCAGGAGGAAGGGCCGGGCGTCGTCTTCTGGCACGGCAAGGGCTGGCGCATGTTCCAGACGCTCGTCGCCTATATGCGCCGTCGTCTCGCGGGCACCTATGAGGAGGTGAACGCGCCGCAGGTGCTCGACAAGTCGCTCTGGGAAACCTCCGGCCACTGGGGCTGGTATCGCGACAACATGTTCAAGGTGACCGTCGCCGGCGACGAGACCGATGACGAGCGCGTCTTCGCGCTGAAGCCGATGAACTGCCCGGGGCATGTGCAGATCTTCAAGCACGGCCTGAAGTCCTACCGCGAACTGCCTGTGCGGCTTGCGGAATTCGGCAATGTGCATCGCTACGAGCCTTCCGGCGCGCTGCACGGCTTGATGCGCGTGCGCGGCTTCACGCAGGACGATGCGCATGTCTTCTGCACCGACGAGCAGATGGCGGCCGAATGCCTGCGCATCAACGACCTCATCCTCTCGGTCTACAAGGATTTCGGCTTCGAGGAGGTGGTCGTGAAGCTTTCGACCCGGCCGGAAAAGCGCGTCGGCTCCGATGCGCTGTGGGACCGGGCGGAGAGCGTCATGATGGACGTTCTCAAGCAGATCGAGGCGCAGTCCGGCGGGCGCATCAAGACCGGCATCCTGCCGGGCGAGGGCGCGTTCTACGGGCCGAAGTTCGAATATACGCTGAAGGACGCCATCGGCCGCGAATGGCAGTGCGGCACCACGCAGGTCGACTTCAACCTGCCGGAACGGTTCGGCGCATTCTATATCGACCAGGCGTCGGAAAAGCGCCAGCCGGTGATGATCCACCGCGCCATCTGCGGCTCGATGGAGCGCTTCCTCGGCATCCTCATCGAGAACTTCGCCGGCCACATGCCGCTGTGGATCGCACCACAGCAGGTGGTGGTCGCGACCATCACCTCCGAGGCGGACGACTATGCCCGCGAGGTGGCGGAGAAGCTGCGCGATGCCGGCCTGACCGTCGAGACCGATCTTCGCAACGAGAAGATCAACTACAAGGTCCGCGAGCATTCGGTGACCAAGGTGCCGGTCATCATCGTCTGCGGCCGGCGCGAGGCGGAGGAACGCTCCGTCAACATCCGCCGCCTGGGCTCGCAGAACCAGACGGCGATGTCGCTTGACGAGGCGATCGAGACGCTGTCGCTGGAGGCGATGCCGCCGGACCTGAAGCGCAAGCTCGGCAAGGCGTGAGCCTTCGCCGCAACTGTCGGAAAACTGCAATAATCCCGTGCTAGCCAGTGCGGGATCAGGCTGGCGACAGGCCGTGCTCCGCCTCCTCCGTCATCCTCGGGCTTGACCCGAGGATCCACCTTCGTTCGAGGGTTTGGATCCTCGGGTCAAGCCCGAGGATGACGGAGGAGAGGGCGCCGCAGGTCGAGAGTCGAAGGTCTCGTGCACCCGGCACGGGATTTCTTTTTTGGGGAACACCGTGCGGTTCAAGGAACTGTCCTACGCCAACGAGAACGATCCGCGCCTCAAACGATGGTTCATCCGCTCCATGGAAGGCCTTGCCGGCCGTAACCGCTACGCCCGGCTCTACCATGTCTGGCGCAGCTCCGTCGTCGGGCGGAGCGCGCGGGTCTTCGGCGACATGCTCGACCTCATCGATGTCGGGCTGCGCGTCGAGGGCGCCTGGCCGCCGCCGGACCTGCCCGAGGGGCCGGTCGTCATCGTCGCCAACCATCCCTTCGGCATCGGCGACGGCATCGCGGTGCTGGCGCTCGCCGAGCAGCTCGGCCGGCCGTTCAGGGTGATGATCCACAACGACCTGCTGAAAGTGCCGGAAATGCAGCCCTATGCGCTGCCGGTCTCCTTCGAGGAGACGAAGGAGGCGCTGGCGCTCAACATGAAGACGCGGGCGGAGGCGGTGCGGCTTCTGAAAGAGGGCACGACGGTGATCGTGTTTCCGGCGGGGGGCGTCGCGACGGCGAGGAAGGTGTTCGGGCGGGCGGAGGACCTGCCGTGGAAGATGTTCCCGGCAAAGCTCATCCAGTCGGCCAAGGCGAATGTCATCCCCGTCTATTTCGAGGGGCAGAACGGCCGGCTCTTCCATCTCGCCAGCAAGGTCTCGCTGACGCTGCGCCTGTCGCTGCTGATCCGCGAGTTCCGCAAGCTCTCGGGCGCGACGATCGCCGCGCGCATCGGCGGCGTCATTGCCTGGGCGGAGCTGGATGCGGGCGACCGCCGGAACATCACGGCGCGGCTCCACGAGGCCGTCTTCGCGATGGCGCCCCGGCCGCGGCCGTTCCTGCGGCGCGCCGGCTGAGAGCCGGTCGGCACGGACGCTGTATCTGTTTGAATCCGGAGCTTTTTCCGGCCTTCAGGCGATCGCGCCTGGATGCGGCTTTCAGTCCACCACGTCCTCGGCGCCGGCCTTCTCCCCGTTGGCGTTCTCGTCGAGCAGCACCTCGACATCGGTGTTGACGCCGGCCTTCACGGTGAAGTCGCGCTGGTAGATCTTGTTCTTGTTGCGGGCGACGGCGATGTAGCTACCCTCGGCCAGCACCAGCGTCGGGAAGGCGCCGACGCTTTCGCTGACCGTGTCGCCCGAGGAGGTGAGGATCGACCAGGCCGTATCGGCGATCGCCTCGCCGCCGGGCTCGGAGACGAGCTTCAGCGTGAGCTTTGCGGCACGGTGCTGGATCGTCGCGCGCGTCAGCTTGCCGGCCTCGACCTGGATGTCGGCGCGGATGACGGCGTTGACCGTGCCGTAATCGGAGACGACGTGGTAGGTGCCGGCATTGAGGCGCACGACGGAGTTCGGCTTCACGTCGTCGACGACGAGGTTGCGCTCGCCGTCCTCGCGCACGTCGGCGGCGAAGATCGAGAAGGAGAGCTCCTTCGGGGGGATGCGCACGTCCGAGCCGGAGACGGCGTTCAGCATGATGCCGCCGGCATCGAGCACCATGACCTGCTTGTCGACATCGCCGGTATCGGGAACGACCAGCTTCTTGGTGGCGCCCGCGCGGCCGAAGGCGACGTTGACGAAATATTCGCCGGGCACAAGCTGGAAGGCGGCGGAGCCGCCCTCGGAGGAAGCCAGCAGCGGCAGCTTGCCGTCGGCGCCCGGAATGGGCGAGAAGACGCGCCAGGTCAGCCCGTGCTGCATGGGGCTGCCGTCCTTCGTCAGGAGCGCCTCGCAGGTCACGTCCCTGAGGTTCGCCGGCGTCGCCTCGCCCGTCACGATCGGGTTGAACGAGGTGAGCTTGCTGCCCTTCAGCGGCGTGGTGATCTGGGAGAAACTGTCCAGCGCCTCCTGCGCGCGGGCCGGGACGGGCGACGCGACGAGGCTCGCCACGGCAAGGCTCATGGCAACGGCGGGAGGGATGGGCATGCGCATGGGGGCGGTTGACTTCCTGACTGTAAGGCTCCACTTGAAGACCCGGCTAATGGCATTTTCAAGGCCGCGTCCGCGCGCCAAGGTATTGGAACTCCCGCCCGATGAAAACCGAAATCAAGCTGATCGACTATCTTTCGACCCGCCGGTCGATCCCCGCCTTCCAGATGAGCGAACCCGGCCCCTCGAAGGGCGAGGTGGAGGAGATGCTGACGCTCGCTTCGCGCGTGCCCGACCACGGCAAGCTCGCGCCCTGGCGCTTCATCGTCTATCGCGGCGAGGAGCGCCGGCGGATCAGCGAGGCGCTGGCCGCCATCGCCATGGGCGACAAGCCGGACCTTTCGGACGAGATGGTCAAGGTGGAGAACACCCGGCTCACCCGCGCGCCCGTGGTGATCGCCGTCGTCAGCCGCGCGGCGCCGCATTTCAAGATTCCGGAATGGGAGCAGGTGATGTCGGCGGGCGCCGTCTGCCTCAACCTGGCGATGGCCGCCAATGCGCACGGTTTTGCCTCGAACTGGCTGACCGAATGGTACGCCTTCGACGAACGCGCCTATCCGATCCTCGGCGTGAGGCCGGGCGAGCGGATCGCCGGCTTCATCCATATCGGCACGCCCACCGTGCCGCCGACCGAGCGGCCGCGGCCGGAGCTTGCCGAGATCGTCACATGGGTCGGCGATGAGGCCTGACGCGCTGTTCTACGAGACCGCGGAGAACGCCCACGGCCTGAGGCACGACCCGTTCAAGGCGATCGTCGCGCCGCGGCCGATCGGCTGGATCGGCACGAAGGCGGCGGACGGGCGGCGCAACCTTGCGCCCTATTCGTTCTTCAACGCGGTGAGCGACAGGCCGAAGCTGGTGATGTTCTCCTCGAGCGGCCACAAGGACAGCGTGACCAATATCGAGGAAACCGGCGTCTTCACCTGCTCGCTGGCCGGCCGGCATCTCGCCGAGGCGATGAATGCCAGCTCCGCCGCCGTGCCGCGCGGCGTCGACGAGTTCGCGCTCGCCGGCCTCACGCCGGTCGCCGGCCGTCTCGTCGATGCGCCCTATGTGGGCGAGGCCCATGCGGTGCTGGAATGCCGGATGACGCAGGCCTTCCGCCCGGTCGACATCAACGGGCGGGAATCGGACAACTGGGTGGTCTTCGGCCAGGTGGTCGGCATCCATATCAGCCCGGAGATCCTGCGCGACGGCATGATCGACATGGGCGTCGCACGCCCGCTGGGGCGCATGGGCTACATGGACTACTGCGACGGCGGGGCGGAGGTTTTCGCCATGATGCGGCCGAAGGCGGGGTGAGGGCGCGGGCGGTCATCGCCCGGGCCGATCCTCTCCGGTCAGTCGCCTTCCCAGACGGTTCGGATCGGCTTTATCTGCGCCGCATGCGCGGCAAGGCCGCCGAAGAAGCCGTTGTCCCGCGAGCGTTCGCACGCCGTTACCAAGGCCGCTCCCGTCACGTCCGGCAACGAATCGTAGGCCGGTATGCCGGCTGCTGCGGCGGCAAGGAGGGCCGCGCTGCGGGCTGCGGCGAAGGCAGCGGTCCATTCGCCGGTTTGCGTGAGCGTGCGGCTTGCGCCGAGGGTCTGCTTCAAGAGCCCCTGATCCCAGATGAGGGCGGCGAGCCGCCTGGACTTGCCGGCAAGGCCCTGCGGCGAGAGGGGGGCGGGCAGGATGCCGTCCGTGATCGCGAGGATTCCCGTGCCGCCGTCTTCCCGGCCTTCCTCGGCCTCGGCGACGGACAGGAGGGTGGCGAGGCGCTGGAGGTCCGCGCCGGTGCGCCAGCCGGACAGGGCAATTCCCGCGGCGCCGCCGCCGATGGCGCGGCGGAGGGTTTCGGCCTCGACCGTCCCGTCGACGATGACGAAGCTCCCTTTCACCTGTGCGTCGCCGGCGGTGCCGGCGCGTACCAGCACGCCGCAGCCCTGGGGAAGGGCGGGGGCGGTGTCGGTCGCTTCGAAAAGGGCGCGGGGCAGCGGTCTCATGGCCCTTCATAGGCGCAGGCCGGCGGGAATGGCAATGACGATCCGGTTAACGGATATGGTGAACCAATCTTAAACACTTTGGCGCTAACGTGTTTCCAGTAGCGTTTTGCAGGCGTTTGGGGCGTCCATTGATCGTTCATGCTTTTCTTCGTTGGGTCGAGACCGCGCGGGCAGCGGACCGGGCGAAGGCGGCCAGTGTGTTGGCGCGGGCTTACGCACGGGCGCGCATTTCGGCCGTCGACCGCCGCGCCGCGGAAATGGCGATGATCTTCCTGCTCGACGATCCGGCGCCGAAGGTGCGGCTGGCGCTTGCCGAAGCGCTCGCCGATTGCGAGGACGCGCCGCGCGCCGTCATCCTGCCGCTGGCGGAAGACCAGCCGGAAATCGCCGCCCACATCATCCTGCGTTCGTCGCTGCTGACGGATGGCGACCTTGTCGATCTCGCCGCCAAAGGCAGCGCGACGACACGCATGCTGATCGCCCATCGCGCCTTCGTCTCGCGCCCGGTTTCGGCGGCGCTGGCGGAGATCGGCGACGTGGCGGATGTGTCGGCATTGCTGGGGAACGAAGGCGCCGTCCTTTCCCGGCGCAGCCTGTCGCGCATTGCCGACCGGCTCGGCGACGATGCGGAAATCCGCGCATTGCTGCTCGACCGCGACGACCTGCCGAGCGATGCGCGCCATGCGCTGGTGGAGAAGATCGGCACGGCGCTGGCCGGCTACGGGCTGATCCAGGCGGCTGTGGGCGCGAACCGCGTCGAACGCATCACGCGCGAAGCCTGCGATGTCGCGACGATCGGCATGGTGGGGGAGGTTTGCGCCGCCGAAATGCCCGCGCTCGTCGAGCACCTGCGGCTGACCGGCCGGCTGACGCCGGTCTTCCTCATGCATGCGCTGTGCACCGGCCGGGTCGAGTTCTTTGCGGCCGCCATCACCGATCTCTCCGGCCAAGCGGAGCGGCGTGTCCGCTCCATCCTTTCCGACGGGCGCGAGGCGGCGGTGCGCGCGCTCTACGAGGCCGCCGGCCTCGGCCGGGACATCAGCGCGCTCTTTGCCGAGGCGACGATGCTCTGGCGGCAGGAGGCGAAGGCCGGGGACGACGGGTTCTCGGTCTCCGAGCGCCTGCTTTCCCGGGCCCGCGCGGCCGGCGATGCCTCCTGCCAGTCCATGCTGGAACTCGTCGAGCGGCTGGCCATCGCCGAACGGCGCCAGACCGCGCGCAGCTACGCCCTCATCGCCGCGCGCGATGCGGCGTGAGCCCGGGCGTATCGATCCCGTAAGGTTTTTCAGGCGCTCTTAGAGCATTTCCGCTTTTCTCCGGATCGCGAAAACGCCCCAACCCTTTGTTTGGCGCATTTCCGGACGCAAAACCGCTTCGCACTTTTGCTGGAAATGCTCTAATCGGCGAAGCGCTTGACCACCCAGGAATAACCGTCCTCGGCATAGCGCACCGGCGTGGTGACGGCGGCCTTCAGGGCGGCCTTGTCGGGGATGGCCTTCTTCACGAAATTCAGCGCACGGGTTGCAAGGCCCTGCCGGGCCTCGGCGGTCTCGGCCGGCACCGGGACTTCGGCCTTGGTCCCGGCCGGCATCTCCTCGGGGGTCGGCTTGGCGATGTCGGCGGTGATGCGGTCGCCGGCGCTCTCGCAGACCGCCACGATGACCGGGTAGTTCTTGTCCTGATGGCGGTTGATGTAGGTCTCGGCCTGTGCATCGCACAGCGCGACGGTCTGCCAGCTCCTGCCGACCGTATCGATATAGTGGCACTGGGTTGCGCTGTCGTCGCAGCCCATGATCGTCATGACGATGAGCGCAGCTTTCATGGCCGTCCTTTCCGCCGTTTGGAAAATGCCCCTCATCCGCCTGCCGCCATCTTCTCCCCACCGGGGAGAAGGGACCCGGAGGGCGGGATGACGGGGGAATACCTTGCGCCGGTTAGAGGCCGGGATTGCCACGAAAATAAGGCGGGAAGACCTCAGATATCAAGGTTGTCGGCGAAGACGGCGCGCTCCTGGATGAAGCGGAAGCGGGCTTCCGGCTTGGTGCCCATCAGGTCGTCGACCGCCGTGCGCGTGCCCTCGAAGTCGACGTCGTCGATCGCGACCTTCAGGAGCGTGCGCTTCTTCGGATCCATCGTGGTTTCCTTGAGCTGCGCCGGCAGCATCTCGCCGAGGCCCTTGAAGCGGCCGATCTCCACCTTGCCGCGGCCGTTGAACTCGGTGCGCATCAGCTCCTCGCGGTGCGGGTCGTCGCGCGCATAGAGCGTCTTGCCGCCCTGGCTGATGCGGTAGAGCGGCGGCACGGCGAGATAGAGATGGCCGCCGCGGATGAGGTCGGGCATCTCCTGGTAGAAGAAGGTGATGAGGAGCGAGGCGATGTGGGCACCGTCGACGTCGGCATCGGTCATGACGATGACGCGCTCGTAGCGCAGGTCGTCCTCGCGGTATTTCGAGCGCGTGCCGCAGCCGAGCGCCTGCACGAGATCGGAGATCTGCTGGTTGGCGCCGAGCTTTTCCCGGCCGGCGCTGGCGACGTTGAGGATCTTTCCGCGGAGCGGCAGGATGGCCTGGTTGGCGCGGTTGCGCGCCTGCTTGGCCGAGCCGCCGGCCGAATCGCCCTCGACGATGAAGAGCTCGGCGCCCTCGGCGGAATTCTGCGCGCAGTCGGCGAGCTTGCCGGGCAGGCGCAGCTTGCGCACGGCGGTCTTGCGGCTGACTTCCTTTTCCTTGCGGCGGCGCAGGCGCTCCTCGGCGCGCTCGATCACCCAGTCGAGCAGCTTGGCGGCTTCCCCCGGATTGTCGGCGAGATAATGGTCGAACGGGTCGCGCAGCGCGTTCTCGACGATGCGCTGGGCCTCGACGGTGGCGAGCTTGTCCTTCGTCTGGCCGACGAATTCCGGCTCGCGGATGAAGACGGAGAGCATGCCGACGGCCGAGATCATCACGTCGTCGGTGGTGATGGCGGCGGCGCGCTTGTTCTGCGTCAGCTCGGCATAGTTCTTCAGGCCCTTGGTCAGCGCGATGCGCAGGCCAGCCTCGTGCGTGCCGCCGTCGGCCGTCGGGATGGTGTTGCAGTAGGAGTGGATCAGCGAATCGCCGCCGTACCAGGTGACGGCCCATTCCAGCGAGCCGTGGCCGCCGGATTTCTCGCTCTTGCCGGCGAAGATCTCGCGGGTGACGGTGTGCTCCTTGCCGAGCGTCGCCTGGAGGTAGTCCTTGAGGCCGCCCGGGAAGTGGAAGACGGCCTTTTCCGGCGTTTCGGAGCCTTCCGGCAGCAGCGCGGGGTCGCAGCTCCAGCGGATCTCGACGCCGCCGAAGAGATAGGCCTTCGAGCGGGCCATGCGGAAGACGCGTCCCGGATCGAAATGCGCGTGCGCGCCGAAAATCTCCGGGTCCGGATGGAAGCGCACCTTCGTGCCGCGCCGGTTGTGCACGTCGCCGAGCTCTTCGAGCGGGCCGAGCGGCTTGCCGCGGGAAAAGCGCTGGCGGTAGAGCTTCTTGTTGCGCGCCACCTCCACTTCGAGAAGGTCGGAGAGGGCGTTGACGACGGAGACGCCGACGCCGTGCAGGCCGCCCGAGGTCTCGTAGGCCTTGCCGTCGAACTTGCCGCCGGCATGCAGCACGGTGAGGATGACCTCCAGCGTGGATTTTCCCGGCATCTGCGGATGGTTTTCCACCGGAATGCCGCGGCCGTTGTCGGTGACGGTCAGAAAGCCCTCGGCGTCGAGATTGACCTCGATGAAATTGGCGTGGCCGGCGACGGCCTCGTCCATCGAGTTGTCGATGACTTCGGCGAAGAGGTGGTGCAGCGCCTTCTCGTCCGTGCCGCCGATATACATGCCGGGGCGCATGCGGACCGGTTCGAGGCCTTCCAGCACGCGGATCGCCGAGGCGTCATAGCCGCCGGTGCCTTCGCTCGGCGGGGCGGGGCGTGCCTCGCGGGTAGGGGCGGCCGCCGCGACCGGCTTTTCGACCGGCGGCGCTGCGGGCTGGGAGGGCATGTTGGCGAAGAGGTCGTTGCTGTCGTCTTGCATGGGCCGTTCAGATTTTGTTCCGTTTGCCAGCTTTCCCGCCGGTCCATGGCGGACCGGGGTCTGGCGCAAAAGAGGTCATTGCGCGAATCACCTGCGACTCTGCCAGATTCCGCGGGCTTTCGCGATGCCGGGGCGGCGTGTCGTCCCGTCCGTCGCGTGCGCCGCGGGGTGGCGTCACCCGGCCTGCAGGATGCGCCAAGCCGCGCCAACCGCCGGCGGAGGATTGCGTTGCGGGCGGGCGGATGGCAAGTATCGCTGCCTCCAGGGAGCCACAGTTCATGCGTCAGTCCACAGTTCATTGCCTTTCCCGGCTGGTTTTGGCCGCCTTGTTCGCCGGCTCCCTTGCCGGCGAGGCGGCGGCGCTGAGCCTGAAACCCTGGAAGGACGACCTGTTCGGCTACGGCACGGTGGTGGAGACGGGCGACGACGGCGCGCTGAGGGTCGTCGACTACCAGGAACTGCGCGACATCAACGGCCGCGACCAGGTGCCGGAGCGCCGGGTGAAGGCGGCCTATGTCTCGACGGCGGTGAAGAAGGCGCAAAAGAACGCGACGATCGCCACGCCCGCCGGGCCGATCGATGTCGCGATGACCGGCAAGGCGGAGGGTGCGGCCTTTACCGTCATCTTCATCCACGGCCGCGGCGGCGACCGGCGGCTCGGCAACAACGACTGGAATTTCGGCGGCAACTTCAACCGGCTGAAGAACCTCGCCGCGCAGAACGGCGGGGTCTATTACGCGCCGAGCGTGCCCTCCTTCGACGACAAGGGTGCGGCGCGGGTCTCCGGCCTCATCCTGACGGCCAAGGCGCTGTCGCCGGAGGCGCCGGTCATCCTCGCCTGCGCCTCGATGGGCAGCTTTATCTGCGCCCGCGTGGCGCGCGATCCGGCGGCGGTGAAGAGCCTTGCCGGCATGGTGCTGATGGGCGGGGCGGCCGATGGCGACTACGGCAGGACGCCGGCCTTCAGGGCGAAGCTGCCGGTCTTCTTCACCCATGGCGACAGCGACAGCGTCTATGCCGCGAACGACCAGATCGCGGTGTTCCGGCGCCTGCGCAAGGCCGGCGTGCCGGCGCGCTTCGTGCTGTTCCAGACCGGCGGCCACGGCACCCCCGTGCGCATGACCGACTGGCGCGAGACGCTCAACTGGCTGTTTGCGCAATAGGCATTTCCGCCTTTCGCCGAACCGCGAGATGCCCGGTCCTTTTGTCGACCCGCAATTCCGGACGCAAAACCGCTGCGTACTTTTGCTGGAATTTCTCCGGAAATTCAGGCCGAGCGCAGCAGGACCTTGGTCGAGCCGACGGCGGCGGCGATCTTCTGGTAGTGGGCGGAGCGCTTTTCCGAGTTCTCGCCGGCGCGCAGCAGTTGCGTCGCGGCTTCCTCGATGACGCGGCTCGCCTGCTGCATCGCCTGGTTCAGCTTCTCCCGCTTGATGGCGGTATAGACCTTGGCCTCGCGCAGCCGGGGATTGCGCCGCGAACGCTGCTTCGGCACGCGGGTGTCGGCATTGGCGGACTGGATGCTGCCCAGCCGGCTCGCCGCGCGGCCGACGATCTGCCGCGCCTGCCCATAGGCCGGGCCTTCGGGAATGCGGCGGGAGATGTCGAGCAGCCGATGGCGCAGACAGTCGACGCGGTAGATCCGGTCGTAGCTGCCGCATTCGGACCGCGCGGCGGCGAGATTGGCGAGAATGGCGTTGGTGATGAAATCGCTGGGCGTTGCCGCCCCCTCGGCCTGCGAATTGCTCGATCCCCGGGGCGAAGGGTCGGTGGACTGGCCGTAGCCGTCGGAAACGCCGGTCACGGCGAGCGCGGCGGTGAGCACCGCGGCGTAAAGGGGATGCAGTCGTCCGCTCGAAACCATGAAACCCTCCTCCTGTTTCGTCCGGCTATTCCGTCTGGCCGAAGGCGATGCGCATGCTGCGCTGCGTGCCCGCGCCGATGGCCCCGTCGATGGCGCCGGCATAGAACCGGTTGCGCTGCAGCTCCGCCTGGAGCGCGCGCCGCGTCGCAGGCTTGAACATGGTCGGGCGGGTGGTGAGCTGCTCCAGCACGTCGTTCACGCCGGAGCGCAGCGCGCTGTAGAGATAGGCGGCGGCATCCTCCGGCGTCCTGCCCGGCACCAGCCCGTCGTCGATCAGCGCCGCGACGTTGAACATGGCCTGCGGGTGGCGCAGGTCCGCCGCGCGGATGAAGAGCTCCACCGCCTTCTTCGGATCGCGCGCCAGCCCGTCCGCGCCCTGATAGTAGAGGAAGCCGAGATCGTTGATGGCATCGGCGAAGCCGAGATCGGCGGCGCGCCGGTAGAGCCTGATGGCCTCGGGCACGTTCTGCGCGGTGCCGATGCCCTTCTCGTGGAGTTTCGCCAGCTCGAACATCGCCTCGGCATCGCCCGCCTCGGCCGCCCTGCTGAAAAGGCCGAACGCCTTTTCCGGCTGGAACTTCTGCGTGTCCGGCGTCAGCGCCATGTAGCCGAGGCCGATCATGGCGCGGGTGTCGCCTTCGCCGGCGAGCGCTGCGAGCTGCTGCTCCTGGTCCGGCTTGAGCGCCTGCCACTGCGCGGCCTTGTCGGCAAGGCCGGCGACGGCGGCGTCCTCGCCGGCGAGGAAATAGGGCGCGCCCGAGAGCGAGCCGTAGAAATGCGGCTGCTGGCGGTTGGCGGTGAGCGCCATCACCCGGTCGCGGACCTGGCGGAAGACGAGGCCGATCTCGACATTCTTCCGCGGCAGGCTTTCGAGGATGGCGGTGGCGAAGGGGCTGTGCGCGCCGTCGCCGTCGAGCGCCACCTTGCCGCCCTCCGCGGCGTAGACGACCATCATGCCCTGGGCGGGATCGGGCGCCGATAGGCCGGCGCCGCCGAGCGTCACCCCGTTTGCCGCCGCCGCGCCGACGAGCGTCGGGAACGGGTTGTCGCGGCAGGAATCGAGGATGACGATGCGCAGTTTGCGCGCGCTTTCCACGCTGGCGAGGACGGAGGCGAGGCTGACGGCCTGCTGCGGGATCGTCGCCGGGTCGTCGACCTTGACGTCGACGGGCACGAGATAGTTCTCCCCCGCCGCCTCGACGCCGTGGCCGGCATAATAGACGAGGGCGACTTCCGCGGTCTCGGTCTTGCGCGCGAAGGCGACGATGGTGTCCTGCATGCGGGCGAGGGGGGCATCGACCACGAGATCGACGGAGAAATCGAGCCGCTGCAGCATGTCGGCAACGGCCTGCGCGTCGGCCCCGGTGTTGCGCAGCGGCGATATGGCCGTATAGGCCGACATGCCGATGACCAGCGCGACGCGTCTTGCCGCGGCGGCGGGGACGGCCTGCGCCGCCTCGGCGGTCGTGCCGGCCTCGACCCTGGTCTTGATGCCCATCAGGCCGCGCGTCTTCTCCTCGGCGGTCGGAGCCTGCGCGACGGCGCCGCCGGCGAGGAAAAGCCCCGCCAGAAGCACGAGGAAAAAACCTGTCGAGGAACCTGTGCGCCGCATCTTCGCCTTCCCCTCGGCGCCCGCTGCGCCTTGGATGTTACGTCCGACGGGGGCGGCCTATTCGCCTTCACCCGGAACTATCCGGCTTTCCTTGCGGCCTTCGATTTGCTACGCCGCAAGCCACGCGAATTTCAAGGACAGGGAGGCCCCATGACACCGGATGTAACCCCGCTCGTTGCCGGGAACTGGAAGATGAACGGCACGCGCGCATCGCTCGACCAGATCAAGGCGATGGCCGAAGGCGTGAAGGGGCCGCTTTCCGACAAGGTCGAGACGCTGATCTGCCCGCCGGCGACGCTGCTCTATGTCGCCACCGCGCTCTGCGACGACAGCCCGCTGATGATCGGCGCGCAGGACTGCCACGAGAAGGCCTCCGGCGCCCATACCGGCGACGTCTCGGCGGAAATGATCGCCGACTGCTTCGGCACCCATGTCATCGTCGGCCATTCCGAGCGCCGCACGGACCACAAGGAAAGCGACGCGCTGGTGCGCGCCAAGGCGGAGATCGCCCATGCGAACGACCTCGTCGCGATCATCTGCATCGGCGAGACCGGCGACGAGCGCAAGGCGGGCAAGACGCTCGACGTGCTGAAGGCGCAGCTCGCGGCCTCCGTGCCGGACGGCGCGACGGCGGAAAACACCGTCATCGCCTACGAGCCCGTCTGGGCGATCGGCACGGGGCTTACGCCGACGGCGGCCGATGTCGAGGAGGCGCACGCCTTCATGCGCGCGCAGCTGACCGGCCGCTTTGCCGGCGAGGGCGCGAAGATGCGCATCCTCTACGGCGGCTCGGTGAAGCCGGGCAATGCGCAGGAGCTGATGGGCGTCGCCAATGTCGACGGCGCGCTGATCGGCGGGGCGAGCTTGAAATCGGACGACTTCCTTGCCATCTACCGCGCATACGAAGCGCTGACCGCCTGACTTTCATAATGCCCGTTTCGGGTCGCCCCCTCATCCGCCTGCCGGCACCTTCTCCCCGCGGGGGAGAAGGGGAGAGCCGCAAGCGCCCCGTTTCCTTCTCCCCCGCGGGGAGAAGGTGGCCCGAAGGGCCGGATGAGGGGGGGACCCTGACCCGCTTCGGCCAAAAGGGCGGGCGGATCGACAGCTAGGGCTTGGAATGGTGCGCGGCTTGGTATATTGAGCCGCAAACCTGACATTTGGGCCATCTGGCCGGGATACCGAAAACATGCAGACCATCTTGCTCGTCATCTATCTCATGGTCGTCGTCGCGCTGATCGGCGTCGTGCTGATCCAGCGGTCTGAAGGCGGCGGCCTCGGCATCGGTGGCGGCTCCGGCTTCATGTCGGCGCGCGGCACGGCCAATGCCCTGACGCGCACCACGGCGATTCTCGCCACGCTGTTCTTCGTGCTGGCGCTCGGCATGGGCATCCTTGCCCGCTACGAGACGCAGCCGACCGACATCCTCGACCGTATCCCCGGCACGACCGGCACCGGCGGCGTGCTCGACGCGCTCGGCGGCGCATCGCAGGGCGAAGGCACCCAGAACAACAACAACAACACGACCAACCAGACGCCCGCGACGACCGGCACCGACGCCGTTCCGACCGATGGCGGCACGGCGACCGGCACCGGCGACACGCCCGCGACGGGCACCGGCACGGGCGCTGCAACGGGCACGGAGCAGAACTCCGGCGTCCCGAGCGGCCAGTAAGCCGCAAGGACCGAAAACGAACCGGCCGGTTGGCGAAATCCAACCGGCCTTCTTCTTGTGTAAAACGCCGATTGCGACTTCCGAAATCACGCCCAAGGTGATTTTTCGGTGGCGGAATCGATTTTGAAAAGGTATCCGGTGACTCCCATGGCGCGATATGTATTCATCACAGGCGGCGTGGTCTCCTCCCTCGGAAAAGGCATTGCCGCCGCTGCACTCGGAGCTCTCCTTCAGGCCCGCGGCTACCGCGTCCGCCTCAGGAAGCTGGACCCCTATCTCAATGTCGACCCGGGCACGATGAGCCCGACCCAGCACGGCGAGGTGTTCGTTACCGACGACGGTGCGGAAACCGACCTCGACCTCGGCCACTACGAGCGCTTCACCGGCCGCTCGGCCACCAAGACCGACAACATCACCACCGGTCGCATCTACAAGAACATCATCGACAAGGAACGCCGCGGCGACTATCTCGGCGCGACCGTGCAGGTCATTCCGCACGTCACCAACGAGATCAAGAACTTCGTCATCGAAGGCAACGAGGACTACGATTTCGTCATCTGCGAGATCGGCGGCACGGTGGGCGACATCGAGGCCATGCCCTTCATGGAGGCGATCCGCCAGCTCGGCAACGACCTGCCGCGCGGCACCGCGGTTTATGTGCACCTGACGCTGATGCCCTACATTCCGGCGGCGGGCGAACTGAAGACCAAGCCGACGCAGCATTCCGTCAAGGAGCTGCAGGCGATGGGCATCCATCCCGACATCCTGCTCGTGCGTGCCGACCGGGAAATCCCGGAAGCCGAGCGCAGGAAGCTCTCCTTGTTCTGCAACGTGCGCCCGACGGCGGTCATCCAGGCGCTCGATGTCGCGTCGATCTACGACGTGCCGCTCGCCTATCACAAGGAAGGCCTCGACGACGAGGTGCTGGCCGCCTTCGGCATCGAGCCGGCGCCCAAGCCGCGCCTCGAAGCCTGGCAGACCGTTTCCGATCGCATCAAGACGCCCGAGGGCGAGGTGACGATCGCCATCGTCGGCAAGTATACCGGCCTCAAGGACGCCTACAAGTCGCTGATCGAGGCGCTGTATCACGGCGGCATCGCCAACCACGTCAAGGTCAAGCTCGAATGGATCGAGTCGGAGGTCTTCGAGAAAGAGGACCCGGCGCCCTACCTCGAAAAGGTGCACGGCATCCTCGTTCCCGGCGGGTTCGGCGAGCGCGGGTCGGAGGGCAAGATCAACGCGGCGCGTTTTGCCCGCGAGCGCAAGGTGCCCTATTTCGGCATCTGCTTCGGCATGCAGATGGCGGTGGTGGAAGCGGCGCGCAACCTCGCCGGCATCGAGAAGGCCTCCTCGACCGAATTCGGCAAGACGGCGGAACCCGTCGTCGGCCTGATGACGGAATGGGTGAAGGGCAACGAGCTGGAGAAGCGCTCGGCGTCCGGCGACCTCGGCGGCACGATGCGCCTCGGCGCCTATCGCGCGGCGCTGAAGGGCGGCACGAAGATCGCCGACATCTACGGCTCGACGGATATTTCCGAACGCCACCGCCACCGCTACGAGGTGAATGTCGACTACAAGGACCGGCTCGAAAGCTGCGGCCTCGTCTTCTCCGGCATGTCGCCGGATGGCATCCTGCCGGAGACGGTGGAATATCCCGACCATCCGTGGTTCATCGGCGTGCAGTACCACCCGGAGCTGAAGAGCCGCCCGCTCGATCCGCATCCGCTCTTCGCGAGCTTCGTGGAAGCGGCGCTGGAACAGAGCCGCCTCGTCTGAGGAAAGCCTCCTTCGCGTCTGTCGGGCCAGACCCGACCAGCCATGCCGCGGGTGCGGTGGTGGATCCTCGGGTCAAGCCCGAGGATGACGGCAGAGGGCTGGGAGAGGCTTGTCAAAGAATCGAGCCCGGTGGCGACACCGGGCTCTTGCTTTTGGAAGGACCACCTTTCCGTCATCCTCGGGCTTGACCCGAGGATCCACACGCACCCGTGGTTCGGAGAGGTTGATTGCCTTGGCGATGGAAGGAGCCCGGCATTTCTGCCGGGCTTCCTGCTTTTGTCATTCGGCCGCCTGGGCGAGGGCGCCGATCCCGTCGTCGGGATTCTGGCCGGCGAGGACGCGCTGGCCGATGCCGATGGTGAGCGCCGCGCCGAGGCCGGCGGCGACGGAGACCCAGAAGCCGTTCTGGGCGCCGAAATTGTCCACCGCCCAGCCGGCGACGAAGGCGCCCAGCGCCATGCCGATGCCGATGCCGGTCGTCACCCAGGTGACGCCTTCCGTCAGCATGGCGGACGGCACGCGGCGTTCGACGAGGCCGAAGGCGGTGATGAAGGTGGGCGAGATGGCGATGCCGCTGACGAAGACGGCGAAGGCCAGCAGCGGCACCGTGCCGGCGAAGGGCAGCGGCAGGGCGGTGAGCGCCAGCACGGCGACGGCGATCATCAGCTGCTTCTGCAGCGCCATCCTCGGGTTCAGCGCGCCGAGGACGAGGCCGACGACGAAGGAGCCGATGGCATAGACGCCGATGACGAGGCTGGCGGCGTTCGGCTGGCCGAGGTCCTTGGTGATCGCCACGGCCGAGACCTCGGCGGTCGCGAAGGTGGCGCCGACGAAGACGAGGGCGAGCGTGATGATCTGGACGGGGCGCAGGCGGATCGCCGATTTCTGCGGCGCGCTGCCGGCGACATGCTGCACGGCCGGCTCCGTCGCGCGCTGCAGCACGAAGGCGAGCGTGCCGACGGCGAGGAAGGCGGTGCTGACCAGCATGCCGGCCTCCGGGAAGAGCGCGACGGCAAGGCCGACCGAGAGCGAGGCGCCGGCGATGTAGACCAGCTCGTCGGCGGCCGATTCGAAGGCGAAGGCCGTGTTGAGCTCGGGCCTGTCGCGAAAAATCTCCGTCCAGCGGGCGCGCAGCATGGCGGGCATGGAGGGCATGGCGGCAGCGAGGAAGGCGGAGGCGAAGAGCGTCCAGGCCGGCCAGCCCTGGTGGGTGGCGGTTATCAGCGCCAGGAAGGCGAGGACGGAGACGATCGTGGCGGGCGTCAGCACCGCGGCCTGGCCGAAGCGGTCGACGAGGCGGGAGACCTGCGGGGCGATGAGCGCATTGGTGAGCGCGAAGGTGGCGGAGACCGCGCCGGCGAGCCAGTATTCGCCGTGGGTCTGCGAGAGCATGGCGACGATGCCGATCGGCGCCATGGCGATGGGAAGGCGGGCGAGGAAGCCGGCGGCGGAGAACGACTTCGTTCCCGGCACGCTGAAAATTTCCTTGTAGGGGTTGGACATGGCCTGCTCCTGGAAAGGGACGGGTTCGATAATTACATACGCGGCGTATGTTGAAGAGATAGTTGCATACGTGGCGTATGTCAAATAAAATACGCGGCGTATGTGAATGAGGAGACGCCATGCGCAAGCCGCGTGAGGAAATGATCGCCGAAACACGGGCCAAGCTGATCGCCGCCGGACGGCAGGCCTTCGGCACGGTGGGCTATGCCGCCGCCTCGATGGACGATTTCACCGCCGGGGCCGGGCTGACGCGCGGCGCGCTCTACCACCATTTCGGCGACAAGAAGGGGCTGCTCCAGGCGGTGATCCAGCAGATTGACGCGGAAATGACCCTGCGGCTCAACCGGATCTCGGCCGCGGCGCCCGACCGCTGGCAGGGTTTTGTCGCGGAATGCGTCGCCTATATCGAGATGGCGCTGGAGCCGGAGATCCAGCGCATCATGTTCCGCGACGGGCCGGCCGTGCTCGGCGACGTCTCGCAATGGCCGACCAACAATGGCTGCATCGCCGCCCTCAGCCGCAGCATCGAGCAGCTGAAGGCCGATGGCGTGATGGGGGACATCGACACGGAGGCGGCGGCCCGGCTGATCAACGGGGCGAGCAGCCATGCCGCCCTGTGGATCGCCAAGTCCGACGATCCGGAGGAGACCTCCAGGCGGGCGGTCAAGGGGTTCCGGACGCTGCTGGAGGGGCTGCGCGTCAAGGGCTGAGGGCCGCCTACGGCCCTGCCGGCGCTTCCTTCAATTCGCAGGCATTCGTGCCTATCGTCATCGTGTTGCCGCGCCAGTCGATGGCGCCGCCGATCCAGGCGCGCAGCCAGATGGCCGGCATCATGGCGTCCCGCACCATCATCGCCGGCACGGACCACAGGGAAAGCCGCCAGCCCTTGGCAAGCGCAAGGGCGGCTTCCGGCAGGTAGAGGCCGGCGAGCACGAGCAGCACGGCGGGCAGGACCGGCGCAACGCCGAGGAGCACCGCGGCGAGCGCGAGAAGCAGCGGCGGGACGGCGCCGAGCAGGATTTCCGGGCTGAAGAAGGCGGGGAAGGTGACGCGGCGCAGGCGCGACCAGCGGCACTGGCGCGACCAGACCTCCTGCCCGGTGCGCCGCCCCAGCGGCTGCTCGAAGGGCGAGGAGACGAGGTGCACCTTGAGGCCGAGCCGGCTGACGAGCTTGGTGGAGGCGGCGTCCTCGGCGATCTCGGCGTTCAGCGCCTGGATGCCGCCATTGGCATCGAGCATCGGCTTGTACCAGAGCATGCTCTTGCCCTGCGCGAAACCGAGGCCGAGCGCCTCGCCGGCATATTGCCAGCGGGCCTGCTGGGTGTTGAGGAACATGCATTCCACCTCCGCCCAGAAGCCGTCCGGCCGCGAGCCGAGCGGCGTCGAGCAGACGAGGCCCGAATCGCTGCGCCAGCCGCCCATCAGGTGCCGGATATAATCGGGCGGCATCAGGACGTTCGAATCGGCAAGGATCACCCAGTCGTGCCGCGCCGCCTGCCAGCCCTTGACGCAATTGTTGAGCTTCGGATTGGCGCTGATGCGATCATCGCCGACAAGGATGCGCGCGGCGACATGCGGATGGGCGGCGGCCGCCGCCTCGATCAGCGGCACGATGGGATCGCCCGCATGGGCGACGCAGAAGAGCAGCTCGTAGTCCGGCCAGGTGAGGCGGAAGGCGCGCTCCAGCGTCTCCGCGGAGAAATTCTCGATGCCGCGCACGGGAATGACGATGGAGACGGGCGGTCTCTCCTCGATCTCGGGCGGCGCCGCGCCCGTCGGCTTCAGCCGCTTACCGGCGATGAGGATGCTGAGGAGGTTGGTGGCGACGAGGGCGCCCGAGGCAAGGGCCAGGGCCTGAGCCGTATCCATTCACGCGTACTCCGCTGGGCGCCGGATCACGATGCGGCCGCCGGGGTGCATTCACGCGCGAAGAGACACCATCGTCCCATGACAGGGGAATGACGGGCGGCGCGACGGGCTTTGGCGGGGGTGTCCGCGCTCCACAGACCGCGCCTGCCAGGGCCGGGCCATATGCGGCATCGTCTTCTTCCCTTCTCCCCCTGGGGAGAAGGTGGCCCGAAGGGTCGGATGAGGGGGCGATACGGACGAATCCTTTGCTTTTCTTGCCTTCGCCATCCCCCTCATCCGCCTGCCGGCACCTTCTCCCCGCGGGGGAGAAGGGGATGTGGCGACGGTTTCCTTGCCTGTGCGATAGCCCTTGCGCCCGGGGCAGGGACGGCCGTTGCCGGGGATTATGACAGGAAATCGGCGGTCGTGGTGACCTTGCCGTAGCCGAATTCCAGCGCCGACATGATGGTGGCGTGGACCTGGGCGGCCGGGACGAGCGAATCACCGAAGGCCTTGTCGCGCGTGGCGCAGGCGTCGTGCACGACGGTGAGGTTGTAGCCGAGGTCGGCGGCGGCGCGCGCCGTCGCGTCGATGCAGACGTCGCTCATCGCGCCGACGACCACCACGTCCTCGATGCCGCCGTCCCGCAGCGTCTCGTCGAGCGCCGTCCCGCGGAAGGAATTCGGATGGTTCTTGACGATGACCGTGTCGTCTTCGCGCGGCGTGACGGCCGGGATCGGCTCGATGCCCTCCGTGCCCGGGGCGAAGAGCGGCGAGGCGGCTTCCTTCGCGACGTGGTGGACATGGATGATCCGGTCGCCCCTGCCGCGCCCGGCCTCGACGATACGCGCGGCATTGGCGGCGGCGGCATCGATGCCCGCCAGCGCGAAGCTGCCGGAGGAAAGATAGTCCTTCTGGAGGTCGACGATGATGATGGCGCGCTTGCTCATGGCGGTTCCTTCTTGCAGGCGATGGACGATGTGGACATTCTGCCCCCGGCCTGCCATCTCTCGCCATTGGCGGGACCGACATAATCCGGGGTGAAAGTGACATGGCGCGTGCAGCCGAGATCGGACTGGTTCTCTATCCCGGCGTGCAGATGGCCGCCGTGCTCGGCATGACCGATCTCTTCCGGTCGGCGATGGAACTCGGCCGGAAGAAGGGGCGGGCAGGGCCTCTCCTCACCGTCAGCCACTGGCGGCTGGAGGACGGCGTGCCGGTGCGGGTGGACGCGGAGGGCGACGCGGCGTCGCGTCCCTGCGTGCTCGTCCTGCCGCCGGCGCTCGGCGATCCGATCCGGCGCGAGGAGGCGGCGCCCTTTGCCGCCTGGCTGCGCGAATGCCATGCGGGCGGCATCCAGCTCGCCTCGATCTGCGCCGGCGCCTTCCTCCTGGGCGAGACGGGGCTTCTCGCCGGCCGCACGATCACCACCAACTGGGTGATCGCCGAGACGTTCGAACGGCGGTTTCCCGACGTCACCGTCGATACCGACCGGCTGCTCGCCGACGACGGCGACATCGTGACGGCCGGCGGCGTGATGGCCTGGGTCGATCTCGGGCTGAAGCTCATCGACCGCTTCCTCGGGCCGACGATCATGCTGGAGATCGCCCGGCAGTTCGTCATCGATCCGCCGGGCCGCGAGCAGCGCTATTACAGCACCTTCTCGCCGCGCCTCCTGCATGGCGATGCGGCGATCCTGAAGGTGCAGCATTTCCTGCAGGCGAGCGAGGCGCGCGAGATCGGCCTCGACCTGCTCGCCGCGCAGGCCGGGCTGGAGGAACGCACCTTCCTCAGACGCTTCCGCAAGGCGACGGGGCTGACGACGACGGACTATTGCCAGCGCCTGAGGGTGGCCAAGGCCCAGGAGCACCTGCAGTTCACCACGCGCTCCGTCGACCGCGTGGCGCTCGATGTCGGCTACAACGATCCCGGCGCCTTCCGGAAAGTCTTCGCCCGCATCGTCGGGCTGACGCCGGGGGAGTATCGCAAGCGGTTCCGTTCGTGAGCGCGCGCGGCTGACGAGGTGCCCCCCTCTGGCCTGCCGGCCATCCCCCTTGAGGGGGAGATGGCCGGCAGGCCAGAGGGGGGATTGCGGCACGCTCCACCCTACACTCGCGACTGCCGCTCCTTAGGGTCTCACCCCGTATCGGGCGCCCCTCCCGGCCGCGGGCGGTTGCGCACCACGGTGACGGTGCAGGGGGCGTGGGCGGCGACCTCGCCGGAGACGCTGCCGAGCATGGAGCGCATGGCCGATTCGGCGCGCGCGCCCATCACGATGTGGTCGACATAGTTTTCCCGCGCATAATCGAGGATGGCGTCGGCCGGCGAGACGGCCTCCAGCACATGGAAGGTGATGCCGCCGCCGGGGACGGCAAGGCCTGTCGACCAGGTGCGCAACTCGACCAGGCGCAGCACATGCTTGTTGCGGCCTTCCTCGTCCAGCGAGGTGTCGATGGCGATGCGGTTGATCTTCAAGACGTTGATGCAGGCGATGCGGGCGTCCGGCGTGTTCTCGATGATGCGGGCGACGGTCCTGTGCATGGCGTCGGCAAGGTCCGGCGTGCTGGCGGCAAGGTCGATCGCCACGGCGACGATCGGCGCATTGGCGAGCTGGGCCTCGGCGGTCTGCGGCTTGACGGTCTCGATAGGCACCGGGTTGAAGCGGCGGCGCAGCACCATGCCGAGCGGGTCCCGCTTCATCTTCTCCGCCCGTGCCGTCAGCTTGACGGCGGAAAGGTCCTGCAGGTCGAGCGCGAGCTGGGCGGCGCTCGGATAGCGCCAGGCGGGGTTGACCTCCAGGCAGCGCAGGATGACCTCCTGCAGGGCGGGCGGGATGGCGGCGTTGCGGGCGCGCGGCGGCAGCGGATCGCGCCATAGGCGCCGCTTCAGGCCCTTCAGGCGCTGCGGATCGCCGAAAGGACGCTCGCCGGTCGCGAAGAAGTACAGGAGGACGCCGAGGGCGAAGAGATCGCTGCGGAAATCGCTGCGCGTGCCGAGAACCTGTTCCGGCGCCATGTAGGGCGCGGTGCCGTAGGGCAGGCGGAACTGCTCGTCCATCAGGTCGGGCAGGTGGATGTGGCGGGCAAGGCCGTAGTCGATCAGCACGGCCTCGCCGCTTTCGCGGAACATGACGTTGGAGGGCTTCAGGTCGAGATGCACGACATGCTGGCGGTGCAGCGAATCGAGCGCGACGGCGATCTTCGCGCCGAGCGCGGCGACCTCCTCCGGCGGCAGCGGAAGGCGCTCCAGCAGCGGATAGAGCGAGGTGCCGGGCAGGCGCTCCATGACGATATAGGGCAGCGTCGCGAAATCGCCGTTGGCGACGAAGCGCGGCACATGCGGGCCGGACAGGCGCGGCAGGATCATCTGCTCCATCTCGAAGCCGACGATGGCGGCCGGATCGTCGCCCTCGCCGATGACGGGCACCTTCATCAGGATCGGGAAATCGATGTCGGGCCGCGACACGGCCCAGATGCGCGCCATGCCGCCATTGTGCGCGATGGCCTCGATGAGGAAGCCGTCGATGACATCGCCGGGTTTCAGCCGTGCCTTGACCATCAGCGCCCCCGCAAGAGCCGGTCGGCGAGCGAGGCCGGCAGCCCGGCCGCGCGGATCTTCCCGGCCGCGCGCTCCACGTCATAGGCGGCGCGCTGGAAGCGGAGCTCGGCGCTCTGTGTGTCGTAGAGCGCGTAGGCGGCCGCGGGATCGCCGTCGCGCGGCTGGCCGACGGAGCCCATGACGGCGAGCCAGCGGCGCTGCGGCAGGAGCGGCACGGGGGTGGCGGCGACAGGGCGGAAATGCGTGACCCTGCCGCCCGGCGCCGTCGAATAGAGCGCCGGCTTGTGCACATGGCCGCAGAAGCTGACGCGCGCCGCGCAGGCCGCTAGGTGCCGGCCGGCATCGCTGGCGTCGAGCACATAGTTCCAGGCGGGCGGCGCGCTGGCATCGGCATGCACGAAGAGGCAGTCGCCCTCGCGCGCCTCGAAGGGCAGGGCGGCGAGGAAGGCGCGGCTTTCGCCGCCGAGCTGGCGGCGCGTCCATTCGAGGGCGAAGGTCGCGGTCGGGTTCATCGAGACGGCGGGATTGCCGACCGCCTCGTCATGGTTGCCGCGCAGCACGACGGCGCCGCCTGCGGCAAGCGCCATCGCCCGTTCCGCGCACCATTCCGGATCCGCCCCGTAGCCGACGATGTCGCCGAGCAGCACGAGGCGGTCGGCCCCGGCGCCTTCGACGGCGGCGAGCACGGCCTCGAAGGCTTCGCGGTTGGCGTGGATATCGGAGAGGATGGCAAGCAGCATGGCAGTCCGGCTTCGTCGACGTCGGGCGAGCATAACCCGGCTTTGCGCCTGCAGCCATTCAACGGAAGGGGAATATCGGCCGGCCGGACCTTCGCTTCGTCAAGTCTGGCGGCTGGGGAAGGCGAAGAGGTCGGTATCCGCATCGGCATGGCCGGCGATCCCGGCCGCGACGATCTCGGCGGCGATCTGGCTGAAGGTGATGCCGTTGCCGCCGAAGCCCATGACGGCGAAGACATTCTCGAGGCCCGGCACGCGCCCGATCAGCGGCAGGCCGGTGCGGGTGATGCCGAAGGGGGCCGCCCAGACGTGGTCGGGCTCCGGCAGGGCAAGGCCGAGCAGGGTTTCGGCCTTGCGGCGGATGGTCGCCGCCTTCTGCCGCAGCTTCCTTGCGGACGCATAGGCCTCGGCGCTGTCCTCGTCCTCGCCGCCGACGATCAGCCGTCCGTCGCGCGTGCGGCGGAGATAGAGATAGGGGTCGGCGCCCTCCCAGACGATGCACGTCTTCAGCCAGTCCGGCAGCGTGGTGCCGGGCGGGGTGGCGAGGGCCCAGGTGGAGACGATGGCATGCTCCTTGTCGGCGACGGCCTCCAGGAACTCGTAGCCGGAGCAGAAGGCGGCGTGGCCGGCCGACAGGATCCGTCCTTCCGCCGTCGCCAGGAACACCCGGCCCGCGGCGCTGCGCAGGTCGGTGATCTCCAGCGGGCTGACGAGCTCCACGCCGCGCGCCATCGCCGCGCGCAGGATGCCGGCGGCCATCTGCGCCGGATTGGCCGCGGCGGAGATGTCGCTGAGGATGGCGCCGGTGCGCGTGATCGAAAAGCGTTCGGCAAGGGTGGCGGTGTCAAGATATTCCGCCGCGATGCCGGCGGCGCCGCGCGCCTCGGCCTCCTCCCGCAGGGCCCGGCGGCCATAGGCCTCGCCGGCGAGGAACAGGGTCTGCTTGCGCTCGAAGCCGCAGGTGAGGCCGAGATCGGCGACGATGCCCGACAGGCGCTCGACGGCGCGGGCGGAGCGCTGCCAGGCACGGCGGGCCTTCGGCGCGCCGATCATGTCCGAGAGCCTCGAGAGGGGGATGTCGATCTCGTGCTGGATCATCGCGGTGCTGGCAAGCGTGCTGCCATGCACGGGCAGGCGCCGGTCGACGACGAGCACCGAGCGCGTGCCGTCCGCCAGCGCATGGGCCATCAGCGCCCCGGAAATGCCGGCGCCGACGATGATGACGTCATAGTCGGTACGCGACGGCCTTGGCCGCGCGCGAAGCGAAAGGCGCGGCGAACCGGCCCAGAGGGGGCGGGATTCGTGGAGGTCGCGCTGGCGGGTGATGTCGCGGGATCTGGAAATGGGCGGGCTCCGGTGCGGGGACGCTGCGGGAAATGATCGGGTGGCGGAAAAGTTCCCGCAGGGCGCGGCGGGCCGTGCTGGCGCTTGCATTGCGCGCCGAAAGCGGGCAAAGCACGGGGCGCCTGAAACACGCCGGATTTTTCGCCATGACCGTGAGTTCGAGAACGCCCCGCCCGATCGACCATCTGGTGCTGCCGGTGTCCGACCTCGGGGTGGCCCGCGCGCGCCTGACCGCGCTCGGCTTCACCGTCGCCAGGGACGCCCGCCACCCGTTCGGCACGGAGAACTGTTGCGTCTTCCTTGCCGACGGTTCCTATCTCGAACCGCTCGGCATCGCCAACCGCGAGGAATGCGAGGAAGCGGCGCGCGGCGGCAATGTCTTCGTGGCGCGTGACCAGGCCTTCCGCTTCCGCCGCGGCCTCGAGGGCTTTTCCGCCATCGCCATGGCGAGCGGCGATGCCTGGGAGGACGACCAGCGCTATACCAATGCCGGCCTTTCCGGCGGCGAGGTGCTGGAATTTTCCCGCGACATGCTGCTGCCCGACGGGACCAGCGCGACCGGCAGCTTCCGCCTTGCCTTCGCCGCCGACCTGCGCAGCCCCGATTTCTTCTTCTTCGCCTCGCAGCGCATCCTGCCGCTGCCGGCCGACCGCAAATCGCTGGAGGCGCACGAGAATGGCGTCACCGCCCTGTCGGAGGTCGTCCTTTCGGAACAGAACCCGACGGATTTCCAGTATCTCGTGCAGGAGGCGGCCGACGAGCGCGCGGTCGAGGCCCTGTCCTTCGGCATGTCCGTCGATACGCCGCGCGGGCGCATCACCGTGCTCAACGATGCGGGCCTGGAGGGGTTTTACGGGATCGCGCCGGTCGCCGGCACGGATCGCGGCCTGAAAGGGCGCGCGGTCGTCTTCAAGGTTGAAAATACAGCGGAATGCGAGCGCCTCCTGACGGAACGCGGCGTCGCCTTCCATAAACGGGACAACCGCCTCCTCGTGCCGCCGGCACCCGGGCAGGGCGTCCTCCTTGTCTTCGGAGAATGAGATGAACACCAATTCCACCGTCGTCGTCGGCGAAGGCGCCAAGAAGGTCACCTTCGCCCAGGACAAGCGCTTCTCGCTGATCGCCGGCCCCTGCCAGATGGAGAGCCGCGACCATGCCTACATGATGGCCGGGGCGCTGGTCGAGATGACCGACAAGCTCGGCCTCGGCCTCGTCTACAAGTCCTCCTTCGACAAGGCCAACCGCACCTCGCTCTCCGGCAAGCGCGGCATCGGCCTTGAAAAGGCGCTGGAGGTCTTCGCCGACCTCAAGAAGGACTTCGGCTTCCCTGTCCTCACCGACATCCACACGGAAGAGCAGTGCGCCGTCGTCGCCGGGACGGTCGACATCCTGCAGATCCCGGCCTTCCTGTCGCGCCAGACGGACCTGCTCGTCGCCGCCGCCAGGACCGGCCGCGCGATCAACGTCAAGAAGGGCCAGTTCCTGGCGCCCTGGGACATGAAGAACGTGCTGGCGAAGTTCACCGAGAGCGGTAACCCCAACGTCATGCTGTGCGAGCGCGGCGCCTCCTTCGGCTACAACACGCTCGTCTCCGACATGCGCTCGCTGCCGATCATGGCCTCGCTCGGCGCGCCCGTCGTCTTCGACGCCACCCATTCGGTGCAGCAGCCGGGCGGGCAGGGCGGCTCGACCGGCGGCGACCGCCGGTTCGTCGAGACCCTGGCACGCGCGGCCATCGCCGTCGGCATCGCGGGCCTCTTCGTGGAGACCCACGAGGATCCGGACAACGCCCCCTCGGACGGCCCGAACATGGTGCACCTGAAGGACATGCCGCGGCTCCTGGAAAAGCTCGTCGCCTTCGACGACATCGCCAAGGCCTGACATTTCAAACGGATGACATGGAGACATGCCATCCGTTTTTCCCAAGGCGACGCACGCCATTGTAATTTCTGCATCCTCGATTAAAAGTGGATTTTAATCGATTTATAAACCCCGGAACAGGACGATCTCCATGACTGCAATCATCGACATCATCGGCCGCGAGATTCTCGACAGCCGCGGCAACCCCACCGTCGAAGTGGACGTGCATCTCGAAGATGGCAGCTTCGGCCGCGCGGCCGTTCCGTCGGGCGCCTCCACCGGCGCGCATGAAGCCGTCGAACTGCGCGACGGCGGCCAGCGTTACCTCGGCAAGGGCGTCGAAAACGCCGTCGCCGCCGTCAACGGCGAGATCTTCGAGGCGATCGGCGGGCTCGACGCCGAGGACCAGATCGCCGTCGACCAGACGATGATCGAGCTTGACGGCACGCCGAACAAGGCGCGCCTCGGCGCCAACGCCATCCTCGGCGTCTCGCTCGCCGTCGCCAAGGCCGCCGCGGAAGCCGCCAACCTGCCGCTCTACCGCTATGTCGGCGGCCCGAACGCCCGTGTCCTGCCGGTGCCGATGATGAACATCATCAATGGCGGCGCGCATGCCGACAACCCGATCGACTTCCAGGAGTTCATGATCGTCCCGGTCGGCGCCGACACCGTCCGCGACGCCGTGCGCATGGGCTCGGAAGTGTTCCACACGCTGAAGAAGCAGCTTGCGGCGGACGGCCACAACACCAATGTCGGCGACGAGGGCGGCTTCGCGCCGGGCCTCGCCTCCGCCCCCGCCGCCCTCGACTTCATCATGAAGTCGATCGAGAAGGCCGGCTACCGCCCGGGCGAGGACATGTTCATCGCGCTCGACTGCGCCTCGACCGAATTCTTCAAGGACGGCAAGTACGTGCTGGAAGGCGAAGGCCGCACGCTGGAGCCGGGCGCCATGGCCGATTACCTTGCGGAGCTCGCCGGCAAATACCCGATCTTCTCGATCGAGGACGGCATGGCGGAAGACGACTGGGACGGCTGGAAGGCGCTGACCGACAAGATCGGCAAAAAGGTCCAGCTCGTCGGCGACGACCTGTTCGTGACGAACTCGGCGCGCCTTCGCGACGGCATCAAGATGGGCGTCGGCAACTCGATCCTCGTCAAGGTCAACCAGATCGGCTCGCTCTCCGAGACGCTCGACGCCGTCGAGACCGCGCACAAGGCGAGCTACACCGCCGTCATGTCGCACCGCTCGGGCGAGACCGAGGATTCGACGATCGCCGACCTCGCCGTCGCCACCAACTGCGGCCAGATCAAGACCGGCTCGCTCGCCCGCTCCGACCGCACCGCCAAGTACAACCAGCTGATCCGCATCGAGGAACAGCTCGGCGCCCAGGCGAAATACGCCGGCCGCGGCATCCTGCGCGGCTGATCGGCTGCACGGCATCTTCCGGCGGCAGGGCGCAAGCGTTGCCGCCGGTTTCTTTTTGTGGAGGGCAAGGCTGCGGCATGTGGCAAAGCACCCCCCTCTGGCCTGCCGGCCATCTCCCCCTCAAGGGGGGAGATCGGATGGAGCAGCGCCTCGCCTCTCTTCAACGGTGCTGATCAAGCCAGGTTTGCACGTCTTGCCAATCTCCCCCTTGAGGGGGAGATGGCCGGCAGGCCAGAGGGGGGGACGCAAAGCGCAGACTGCCTATCCTTGTGCAATCGCCCCACGCAAAGGGCAGGCCCCCGGGCCGGCGGCTCAGTCCGCCAGTGCCACGGCGATTTCCGCCGCCAGCCGCGCATTGTTCTCGACGAGCGCGATGTTCGTCTTGAGGCTGCGGCCGTCCGTCAGGCGGAACAGGCTGTCGAGCAGGTAGGGCGTGACGGCCTTGCCGGCGATCTCGTCGCGTTCGGCATTGTCGAGCGCGCGGGCGATGTAGATCTCCATCTCCTCGCGTTCGATCTCGTCGGCCTCCGGCACCGGATTGGCGATCAGCATGCCGCCGTCGACGCCGAGCTGGTCGCGCACCTTCTGGAAATTGGCGATGGCCGCCGGGCTGTTCAGCGTCAGCGGGCTCATCAGGCCCGAATCGCGCGACCAGAAGGCCGGGAAGACCGGGCTGTCATAGGTGACGACGGGCACGCCGCGCGTCTCCAGCACTTCCAGGGTCTTCGGGATGTCGAGGATCGCCTTGGCCCCCGCGCAGACGACGATGACGCCGGTGCGCGACAGTTCGTCGAGGTCGGCGGAGATGTCGAAGGTCTCCTCGGCCTTGCGGTGCACGCCGCCGATGCCGCCGGTCGCGAAGACCCTGATGCCGGCGCGCGCCGCGCCGATCATTGTCGCCGCCACGGTCGTCGCGCCCGTGCGGCGCTCGGCGATCGCGAAGGCGAGGTCGGCGCGCGACAGCTTCATCGCGCCCTCGGTCTGCGCCAGCGCTTCCAGCCGCGCATCGTCGAGGCCGATATGCAGCACGCCGTCGATGACGGCGATGGTCGCCGGCACGGCGCCTTCCTCGCGGATGATGCGCTCGACGCTGCGGGCCATGTCGAGGTTGCCCGGATAGGGCATGCCGTGGGTGATGATCGTCGATTCGAGCGCGACGATCGGTGCGCCGCGGCTCTTGGCGGCGGCGACTTCGTCCGAATACTGCATCGGCAGGAGGGTGGAAACGGGTCTGGTCATGCGGTGTCCTTGCAGGAATTTCGGCAAAAAAGTCTCATGCCATCCCTTCGGCCTCCGGCACAAGGGAAAGTGCGGCCTGAAGCGCCGCCTGCGACATTTCTTCGGCGACGGCCAGCGGCGAACGCACGGTGATCGCCGCGGCGGCGACCCCGCGGCGCAGCGCCTCGCCGATATCGTGGCCGGTCATCCAGGCATCGAGGAAGCCGGCGGCGAGCGAATCGCCCGCCCCGGTGACGTCGCCGAGCGCGGGCGCCTCCGGCGGCGTGACGAGAACCGCCTTTTCCGCATCGAAGGCGACGACGCCCCGGCCGCCGCGCGTCACGACGCCGGCGCAAAGGCCGGCCGCGCGCAGCGCCTTCGGCCAGCCGGCCGGGTCCTCCGGCGCCGCGCCCGCCAGCGTGCGTGCCTCCGCCTCGTTCATGAACAGGAAGGCGAGGGCGGAGAGGCTCGCCGCAAAGCGCGGCACCTTGGCCGGCGAGATGGCGATGCCGGCGATATGCACGCCCGCGGCGCCCGCCGCCGTCGTCATCGCCGCCAGCGTCTCGGCCGGCAGGTTGGCGTCGGTGAGGATCAGCCCCGCTGCCGCGACCGCCTCGCGCATCGCCCGCTGCTGCAGGCGGCGCGGCGAGAACAGGCGGTAGAGCTCCATGTCCGCCAGCGCGATGACGAGGTTGCCGTCGCGCTCGATGATCGCCGTGTAGCTCGGCGTCGCCCGGTCGAGGAAGGTGAAGGGCGTATCCTCGACGCCTGCCGCCTCCGCCGCCGCCGCGACGATGGCACCGTCCGCATCGCCCCCGCGCGGCGAGACGAGCCGCACCGTGCGGCCGAGCCGGGCCAGGTTGCGCGCCGCATTGAAGGCGCCGCCGCCCGCTTCCACGAACCAGGCGCCGGGATTGCTCGCCCCCGGCGCCGTCTCGCCGGCGATGCGTCCGCGCCTGTCCACATGGGCGCCGCCCATCACCAGTATCGTCTTTCCCGTCATCGTCTTCCTTCATTCCCGCGAGGGACGCGATTCGCCGGCAAAAGCGAGGCGCCCGCGCGGATACATCCTTGTTCCGCCACGGCTTTCAACAGCCGTAAACGAAAAGAGAACACACGCTCGATTCACGAAATCATTCAAATGGATGAATGGACCTTGCAAAAAGAGAACAAAATGTGTACATAGCTTTCATCGACGGCTTCGTTGCCTGTCTTGCTTCAATAACCTAAAGGTGGACCAAATGGCACAGAACACTTTGCGGCTCGTAGAGGATAAAGCAGTGGATAAAAGCAAGGCACTCGAAGCGGCACTCTCCCAGATCGAGCGCTCCTTCGGCAAGGGCTCCATCATGAAGCTCGGCTCGAAGGACAGCGTCGTCGAGATCGAGACGGTGTCGACGGGCTCGCTCAGCCTCGACGTCGCGCTCGGCATCGGCGGCCTGCCCAAGGGCCGCATCATCGAGATCTACGGCCCGGAAAGCTCGGGCAAGACGACGCTGGCGCTGCAGACCATCGCCGAGGCCCAGAAGTCGGGCGGCATCTGCGCCTTCGTCGACGCCGAGCACGCGCTCGACCCGGTCTATGCCCGCAAGCTCGGCGTCGATCTCCAGAACCTGCTGATCTCGCAGCCCGACACCGGCGAACAGGCGCTCGAAATCACCGACACGCTGGTGCGCTCCGGCGCGATCGACGTGCTGGTGGTCGATTCGGTCGCCGCGCTCACGCCGCGCGCCGAAATCGAGGGCGAGATGGGCGAGAGCCTGCCGGGCCTCCAGGCGCGCCTGATGAGCCAGGCGCTGCGCAAGCTCACCGCCTCGATCTCCAAGTCGAACACGATGGTGATCTTCATCAACCAGATCCGCATGAAGATCGGCGTCGTCTACGGCTCGCCGGAAGTGACGACGGGCGGCAACGCGCTGAAGTTCTACGCCTCCGTCCGCCTCGACATCCGCCGCATCGGCGCCGTCAAGGAGCGCGACGAGGTGATCGGCAACCAGACGCGCGTCAAGGTCGTCAAGAACAAGATGGCCCCGCCCTTCAAGCAGGTCGAGTTCGACATCATGTACGGCGAGGGCGTCTCCAAGACCGGCGAGCTCATCGACCTCGGCGTCAAGGCCGGCATCGTGGAGAAGTCCGGCGCCTGGTTCTCCTACAACAGCCAGCGCCTCGGCCAGGGCCGCGAGAACGCCAAGACGTTCCTGCGCGACAATCCGGACCTCGCCCGCGAGATCGAAATGGCACTGCGCCAGAATGCCGGCCTGATCGCCGACCGCTTCCTGGAGAACGGCGGGCCGGATCCGAACGACGCCGACGACGCGGCCGGCATGTAATCGCCGCGCAACGGTTCCGCAAAAATGGGAAAGACCGGCCTCTTCTTCGCGAAAGGCCGGTTTTTTGGTGTCTGGACAGGGGCCGAGGCGGGCGATAAAAGCCTTCAGTTCTCGCGCGCGCCAAGGTTTTCGGCCTTTCCGCATCCAAGCGGCAGGCGCGGGCGGTTTCGACGGAATTCGCAAAAGGGCGGCCTTGTGGGGTCTTCCGGGCGGGCACTCCGGCCGGCGAGGCGGTTTTACCGTCGTTGCAGTGACATTGGGTGGGTGATGCGCCGGTCTTCCGGCGTGAATGGGCAGAGATGAAGGACGCGATATGAGCGGCGTGAATGAGATCCGGTCGACTTTCCTCGACTATTTCCGAAAGAACGGCCACGAGATCGTGCCGTCCAGCCCGCTCGTGCCGCGCAACGACCCGACGCTGATGTTCACCAATGCCGGCATGGTGCAGTTCAAGAACGTCTTCACGGGCCTTGAATCGCGCCCCTATTCCACCGCGACGACCGCCCAGAAGGTCGTGCGTGCCGGCGGCAAGCACAACGACCTCGACAATGTCGGCTATACCGCGCGGCACCTGACCTTCTTCGAGATGCTCGGCAACTTCTCGTTCGGCGACTACTTCAAGGAGCGCGCCATCGAGCTTGCCTGGACGCTGGTGACCAAGGGCTTCGACCTGCCGAAGGACCGGCTGCTCGTGACCGTCTATTCCGAGGACGAGGAGGCGGCGGTCCTCTGGAGGAAGATCGCCGGCCTGTCCGACGACCGGATCATCCGCATTCCGACCTCCGACAATTTCTGGCAGATGGGGGACACCGGCCCCTGCGGACCCTGTTCGGAAATCTTCATCGACCAGGGCGAGCACGTCTGGGGCGGCCCGCCCGGCTCGCCCGAGGAGGACGGCGACCGGTTCCTCGAATTCTGGAACCTCGTCTTCATGCAGTTCGACCAGACGGCGCCCGGCGAGCGCAGCCTTTTGCCGCGCCCCTCGATCGACACCGGCATGGGCCTCGAGCGCATGGCCTGCATCCTGCAGGGCGTCCAGAGCGTCTTCGAGACCGACCTTTTCCGCACGCTGATCTCGGCCGTCGAGGAGACGGTCGGCATCAAGGCGGAAGGCGAGGCGGCCGCAAGCTGCCGGGTCATCGCCGATCACCTCCGCTCCTCCGCCTTCCTGATCGCCGACGGCGTCCTGCCGTCGAATGAAGGCCGCGGCTACGTGCTGCGCCGCATCATGCGCCGCGCCATGCGCCACATGCAGCTGCTCGGTGCCCGCGAGCCGCTGATGTGGTCGCTGCTGCCGGCGCTGGTCGGCGAGATGGGCCGCGCCTATCCCGAGCTCGTGCGGGCCGAAGCCCTGATCTCCGAGACGCTGAAGCTGGAGGAAACCCGGTTCCGCAAGACGCTGGAGCGCGGCCTGTCGCTGCTGTCGGATGCCACCGTGACGCTCAAGAAGGGCGACATGCTGGACGGCGAGACCGCATTCAAGCTCTACGACACCTACGGCTTCCCGCTCGACCTCACCCAGGACGCGCTGCGCGCCCGCGACATCAATGTCGACCTTTCCGGTTTCAACGATGCGATGCAGCGCCAGAAGGCGGAAGCGCGGGCGAACTGGTCCGGCTCCGGCGACAAGGCGACGGAAGCGGTCTGGTTCGAGCTGAAGGAAAAACACGGCGCGACCGAGTTCCTCGGATACGACACCGAGGCGGCCGAGGGCGTGGTGCAGGCGATCGTCAGGGACGGCAGGACGATCGACGGCGCCAGTGCCGGCGACACTGTGCAGATCGTCGTCAACCAGACGCCGTTCTACGGCGAATCGGGCGGCCAGATGGGCGATACGGGCGTGATCGCCAGCGACCATGCGCGCCTTTTGGTGACCGACACGCAGAAGAAGGGCGAGGGCGTCTTCGTCCACAGCGCCGTCGTCGAGAGCGGCAAGCTTTCCGTCGGCGATGCCGTGGCGCTGACGGTGGACCATGCCCGCCGCGCGCGCCTTCGCGCCAACCACTCCGCCACCCACCTGCTGCACGAGGCGCTGCGCGAGGTGCTCGGCACCCACGTCGCCCAGAAGGGCTCGCTGGTCGCGCCCGAGCGCCTGCGCTTCGACGTCTCGCATCCCAAGCCCATGTCGGCGGAGGAGCTGCGCGTCATCGAGGACATGGCGAACGAGATCATCGTGCAGAACGCCCCGGTCACCACCCGCCTGATGACGGTGGACGATGCGATCGCGGAAGGCGCCATGGCGCTCTTCGGCGAGAAGTACGGCGACGAGGTGCGCGTGGTCTCCATGGGCACCGGCCTGCACGGCGCCAAGGCGAACCGGCCCTATTCGGTCGAGCTCTGCGGCGGCACGCATGTGTCGGCGACCGGCGAGATCGGCCTCGTGCGCATCCTTTCGGAGAGCGCCGTCGGCTCCGGCGTGCGCCGTCTGGAAGCGCTGACGGGCGAGGCGGCCCGCGCCTACCTTGCCGAGCAGGACGAGCGCGTGAAGGCGCTCGCCACGACACTGAAGGCGCAGCCGGGCGACGTGCTCGCCCGCGTCGAGGCGCTGGTCGAGGAGCGCCGCAAGCTGGAGCGCGAACTGACCGAGGCGAAGAAGAAGCTGGCGCTGTCGGGCGGCACCGCCGGCGGCGACGAGGGCGTGCGCGAGGTCGCGGGCGTGAAATATCTCGGCAAGGTCGTCACCGGTGTCGAGCCGAAGGACCTGAAGAGCCTTGCCGACGACGGCAAGAAGAGCCTCGGCTCCGGCATCGTCACCTTCGTCGGCGTCTCGGCGGACGGCAAGGCGAGCGCCGTGGTCGCCGTCACCGAAGACCTTACCGGCCGCTACAGCGCCGTCGATCTCGTGCGCCGCGCCTCCGAAGCGCTCGGCGGCAAGGGCGGCGGCGGGCGTCCCGATATGGCGCAGGCCGGCGGCCCGGACGGCGCCAGGGCAGGCGCGGCGATCGAGGCGGTTGCCGGCGCCATCGCCGGCTGAACCTTCCCGCAGCCGCGCGATCGCCTGTGCCTCCACAAGGGTAGGCGATCATATATCGAGTTCGACATTGCCCCATCCCCTTCTCCCCGCGGGGGAGAAGGGGATGGGGTGGCGTTTCATTCCCCATGCGACGACCCTGCACGCAAGGAACGGATCACGGCGGCGGGCTTCGGCCCGCCGCTTTTGTTTGCGAAGTCTTCAAGGTTTGCCCCTAGCATCCTGCGCGTGCGGAGTGCGTATTTTGATTGAAGACATCATCAGCATCTCAACCTTGATGATCTGTACGTTCCTGGCGACGACCGCCGTCGGGATCTTCATGCTGCAGGTGTGGCTGACCGACCGGCGGCACAGGGCGGCCGGCTACTGGTGCCTGTCCATGTGGGTCGGCTCGCTCTGCACGCTGCTGTTCGCGCTGCGCTCCGTCGGCCCGCCGCTTCTGACCGTCGGCCTCGGCAATGCGCTCGCCGCCTGCGGCTATGCGTTCATGTGGGCCGGCTTCCGCGTCTTCGATCGCCGCCGCGTTTATCGTTCCGTCGTTCTGGCCGGCCCCGTCCTGTGGGGCCTCGTCTATCTTCTCGTCCCGCAGGTGTCGGAGGATGTGAACAACCGCATCATCGTCAGCTCGACCATCATCACCGCCTATTGCCTGTGGATCGGCATCGACATCTGGCGCGGGCACCGCACCGAGCCGCTGCCGACCCGCATGCTTGCGGCGGCCTTCTTCGTCAGCCATGGCATCATCTATGGCCTGCGCATTCCCATGGCGATCGCCCTGCCTGCGGCCTTCGGCCATGGCACGGCCTATTCCGCCTGGTTCGCGGTCTTCTCCCTGGAACTGTTCGCCCATACGATCCTTGCCGCCGTCGCCATGCTGGTGCTGATCAAGGAGCGGGGCGAGGCGCTCTACCGCCAGGCCTCGCGCACCGACGCGCTGACGGGCATCGCCAACCGCGGCTCGTTCCTGGACGACATGCAGAAACTGCTGGGCGACCGGCGGCAGGGCACGCTGATGATCTTCGATCTCGACCGGTTCAAGGCGATCAACGACACCTACGGCCATGTCGCCGGCGATCTCGTGCTGAAGCGGTTTTCCGCGCAGGTCGCCGCCCGCCTGGAGGCGAACATGCTGTTCTGCCGCTTCGGCGGCGAGGAATTCGCGCTCTTTGCGCCGGGGCGCGACATGGCGCCCGCCGAACAGTTCGCCGAGGCGCTGCGGCTGGAGGTCGCCGCCCTGCCGGTGCGCGCCGGGGATCACGAGATCGCGGTCTCGGTCAGCATCGGCCTTGCGGATGTCGCGACCTTCGGAGCGGATTTCGACCGCCTGCATTCGGCGGCCGACGGCGCGCTCTATGCGGCCAAGGAGGCCGGCCGCAACCAGGTGAAGCGCGCAGCGCCCTCGCTGGGGCTTCCGGGTGTCGCCGAGCGCATGAGGAACCCGGCCGCCTCGGATGTCGCCCGCGCCGGCTGAGGCGTCTGCGCTTTCCTTTGCATGACAAGCACCGGACGGAGAGCCGTTCGCGCCGCTCCGGCACGGTTTCAGCGCGTGGCCGCGGCGATCTCGCCCATGGCGGCGTCCACGGTGGCCGTGAAGGTGACGCGCGGGGCGTGCAGCTCATGGGCTTCCAGCATGCGGCGCATGTCGGGTTTCAGGCCCGTGATGAAGACGCGCACGCCGGCCCGCTCGGCCTTGCGCACCAGGCCCTCGATGACGCTGGCGGCGGTGGAATCGAGCAGGGGCACGTCGGCGCAGTCGAGCACGAAGTTGCGCCGCTGGTCGGCGATGCGATCGAGCACGGAGCCGACGCTGGCCGCCGCGCCGAAGAAGAAGACGCCGCTGATGCGGTAGATCACCGTATCCGGATCGTCGCCGGCGACCGGCCGCTCGGGCAGGCCGCTGTCCTCGCCGGCATTCTCGATGGCCCGCACGACGCGCGGCACCGTCTCCTCGCGGATGTCGACGGACTTGCCCATGCGGTCGATGAACAGCACCGCGCCGAGCAGGAAGCCGACGACGATGCCCTCCGTCAGGTCGCGGAAGACGACCAGCAGGAAGGTGACGACGAGCACCGCCGCATCGCCGCGCGAGGAGCGGAAGAGGGCGGCGATGGCCGGACGCTCCACCATGTTGAACGCGACGACCGCCAGCACGCCGGCGAGCGCGGCGAGCGGGATATAGCTGGCGAGCGGCGCGGCGACGAGCATGAAGAGCAGGAGGAAGACCGCGTGCAGCATGCCGGAGACCGGGCTGGTGGCGCCGGAGCGCACGTTCGTGGCGGTGCGGGCGATGGTGCCCGTCACGCAGATGCCGCCGAAGAGCGCCGAGCCCACATTGGCGACCCCCTGGGCGACAAGCTCCATGCTGGAGCGGTGCCTGCGCCCCGTCATGCCGTCGGCGACGACGGCCGAGAGCAGCGATTCGATGGCGCCGAGCAGCGTGAAGGCGACGGCGTCCGGCAGGACGGCGAGCACGAGCTCGGGGGAGAAGGACGGCAGAGCCGGCAGGGGCAGGCCGCGCGGAATGCCGTTGAAGCGGGTGCCGATCGTGTCCGCCGGCAGGGCGAGAAGCGCGGTGGCGAACGAGGCGACGGTGACGGCGATGAGCAGGTTCGGCCAGCTCGGCCGGAAGCGGCGCAACAGCAGGATGACGGCGATGGTAAGCCCCGCGACGCCGAAGGCGGCCGGATTGAAGCTGGGCCGGGCGGCCCAGAGCGCCTCGAGCTTCTCGACGATCGGCCCCGGCTCGCGCCCGTCCAGCTTCAGGCCGAACAGTTCGCCGATCTGGCTGGCGAAGATGATGACGGCGATGCCGGCCGTGAAGCCGACCGTCACGGGATAGGGGATAAACTTGATGTACTTGCCGAGCCTGAGATAGCCGGCCAGCGCGAGCATGAGGCCGGAGAGCAGCGTGGCGACCAGCAGGCCCTCGACGCCGTGGCGGGCGACCGTGGCCGAGACGAGCACGATGAAGGCGCCGGCCGGCCCGCCGACCTGGAAGCGGCTGCCGCCGAGCGCGGAAACGAGGAAGCCGCCGATGATGGCGGTGTAGAGGCCACGATCCGGCGTGACGCCGGAGGCGATGGCGATCGCCATGGACAGCGGCAGCGCGACGATCGCCACCGTGAGGCCGGCCAGCGCATCGGCCTTGAAACGCGCGGGGCCATAGCCCTCCGCGAAAACGCTGGCGAGCTTCGGCGTCAAGGTATCGGTCATGGGTGCCTCGGAAGGCCGGAGGATGGAGTAAGGGAGGGCCGGCGGGGGCATCTCACGCCGAGTCGCCCGTTTTTGCAATGGCACAAGGCAAGGCTATGCAGAAATTGCAGAGCATGACAGAAGCGCAGGATTTGTGAAATCGCTCCGTGCTTGGTTGAATGCGTTCCGGCGAGAGGGAAGCGGCATGAGCGAGAGCGGGATCTGGGCGGCCTATGAGAAACGCCTGCTGCGGGTTTCCGCCTATATCCACGAGCACCTGGAAGAGGATCTCGACCTCGACCGGCTGTCGGAGATCGCCTGCCTTTCCGCCCATCACTGGCACCGCGTCTACCGCGCCGTGCACAACGAGACGCTGGCGGCAACCGTCCGCCGGCTGCGTCTGCACCGTGCGGCGGGCGATCTGGTGCGCAGCGACCGCTCCGTCCGGGACATTGCCGCGCGATGGGGGTACGCCAACCTCCAGTCCTTCACGCGTACCTTCGCGGCTGCCTATGGCATGCCGCCGGCACGCTACCGCAAGGAGGGCTCCCATCGCGCCTACGAACCCGAGAACGACAAGGAGTGCTCCCGCATGTTCGACGTGACCATCCGCACCATTCCCGAGCAGACGCTGCTTGCCGTTGCCCATTCCGGTTCCTACATGGGCATCGGCAAGGCCTTCGAGGCGCTGCATGGCGCGCTCTTCTCCCGCAACCTCTTCCGGCCGGACATGCGCATGATCGGCGTCTTCCTCGACGATCCCGATCTCGTGGCGGAGGAAGAGCTTCGCTCCTTCGCCTGCGTGACGGCGGATGCGACCATTCCCGCCGAGGCGCCGCTCGAGCGCCGCACGCTGGCGGGCGGCGACTATGCGGTGCTGCGCCACCAGGGCCCCTATGCCGATATGGGCGCGGCCTATCGCTGGCTCTACGGCACATGGCTGCCGGCCTCGGGACGCTCGATCCGCGACGAGGTGATGTTCGAGGCCTATCTCAACAATCCGCGCGAGGTTGCGCCGAACGCGCTTCTGACGGAAATCTGCCTGCCGCTCCAGCCGGCGGCCGAAGCCGCGGCCTGAACGGCAGGGGGCTGGCGGTAAGCCCGCCCTAACCCTTCGCCGCCTGAAGCTGGCGGTGCATCTCCTCGTCGTCGATTGCGGTCGCGCGCTTGCTGGCCGGCCGCTCCTTCAGGCGATCCCAATAGGCCTTGAATTCCGGCCGGGGCTCCAGCGAGCCGAATTGCAGGCCCCAGCTGATATGGGCGCCGACATAGACATCGGCGGCGGTGAAATTGTCGCCGGCGATGTAGGGACAGCGCGTGACGGCCAGCGACAGGGCGCCCATGACCGCGTCATAGCTGCCGCAGCCGATGCTGCGCTCGCGCTCCCTGGGAACCTCGATGCCGAAGGCCTTCAGCGAGACCGCCATTTCCAGCGGGCCGGCTGCGAAGAAGAGCCAGCGGTAGTAATCGCCGCGCTTTTCGGGCGGCGGGGCGAGGCCGGCTTGGGGGAAGGCATCGGCGAGATAGGCGCAGATCGCCGCCGCCTCCGTCACCACGGTCTGGCCGTGGCGGATGGTCGGCACCTTGCCCATCGGGTTGATCGCCAGGAATTCCGGCGATTTCATCGAGCCGTCGAAGGTCAGCCATTCGGTGCGATAGGGCGCGCCGACCTCCTCCAGCATCCAGCGGGCGATGCGCCCGCGCGACATCGGGTTGCTATAGAAAACCAGTTCCTCGGCCATGCCGTCCTCCTCTTGCAAACCGGCCGGGAGGATAGGGCACACGGGCCCTGCCGCAAGAGGCCGCAACGAAAAAGCCCGGCGCTTGGCCGGGCTTTCCGTGGTCTTGCTGGATCAGGCCGCCATGGCCTTCTGGAGGTTCTCGTCGATCTTGTCGAGGAAGCCGGTGGTGGAGAGCCACGGCTGGTCGGGGCCGATGAGGAGCGCGAGGTCCTTGGTCATGAAGCCCGATTCGACGGTCTCGACGCAGACGCGTTCCAGCGTCTCGGAGAACTTCGCCAGCTCCGCATTGCCATCCAGCTTGGCGCGATGGGCAAGGCCACGCGTCCAGGCGAAGATCGAGGCGATCGAGTTGGTCGAGGTTTCCTCGCCCTTCTGGTGCTGGCGGTAGTGGCGCGTCACCGTGCCGTGCGCGGCTTCGGCTTCGACGGTCTTGCCGTCCGGCGTCATGAGGACCGAGGTCATCAGGCCGAGCGAGCCGAAGCCCTGGGCCACGATGTCGGACTGAACGTCGCCGTCGTAGTTCTTGCACGCCCAGACATAGCCGCCGGACCATTTCAGCGCCGAGGCGACCATGTCGTCGATCAGGCGGTGTTCGTACCAGATCTTGGCTTCCTTGAACTTTTCAGCGAACTCGGCGTCGAAGACCTGCTGGAAGATGTCCTTGAAGCGGCCGTCATAGACCTTGAGGATGGTGTTCTTGGTCGAGAGATAGACCGGCACCTTGCGCTGCAGGCCGTAGTTGAACGAGGCCCTTGCGAATTCGGTGATCGAATCGTCGAGGTTGTACATGCCCATGGCGACACCGGCGGACGGGGCGTCGAACACGTCGTATTCGATCTCCTTGCCGTCCTCGCCGACGAACTTCATCGTCAGCTTGCCCTTGCCGGGGAACTTGAAGTCGGTGGCGCGGTACTGGTCGCCGAAGGCGTGGCGGCCGACGATGATCGGCTTGGTCCAGCCCGGAACGAGGCGCGGCACGTTCTTGCAGATGATCGGCTCGCGGAAGATGACGCCGCCGAGGATGTTGCGGATCGTGCCGTTCGGCGACTTCCACATCTTCTTCAGCTTGAACTCCTCGACGCGGGCCTCGTCCGGCGTGATGGTGGCGCACTTGACGCCGACGCCGTGCTTCTTGATGGCGTTGGCCGCGTCGATCGTCACCTGGTCGTCGGTGGCGTCGCGGTTCTCCATGCCGAGGTCGTAATATTCGAGGTCGATATCCAGGTAAGGATGGATCAGCTTGTCCTTGATGAACTGCCAGATGATGCGCGTCATCTCGTCGCCGTCGAGTTCGACGACGGGGTTGGCGACCTTGATCTTTGCCATGGAGAGCCTCGTGTTTTGTCGGGGCCTTGCGCCCCGGATCGTGGACTTGAAAGGAACGTTTGGCCCTATAGCATTCGTGGCCGGGAAGGCAAAGCCGACCAATTGCCGAGACGGTTTATTTTCGCCGGCGTTGAGAATAAGTTTCGCCAAAATTCCGTTTCAGGAAGGCTCTTCGGCGGCCCGTTCCGGCCCGCCGTCATCCAGTGGAGAATATGATGTCGCGTTTCGGCCTCGTGGCGCTCGCCCTTTTGCTTCCCGTTTCCGTTGCAGCCGCCGATTTCAAGGCGCCCGTTTCGGAGGTCATGGCGGCTGCGACGGTCAACTGGCAGGACCTGGGCGAGGACGCCGACACGCCGCCGCCCTATACGGACTACTTCTCCGAGGATTTCCTGAAGCGCCTCTACAGCAAGGATTTCGTTGCGAAATACAAGGCGGCGGCGAAGTTCCCGGCCTATGACGACGGCGATTCGCCCTTCGACTACGATCCGGTGATCGGCGGCCAGGACAGCTGCGCGCTGAAGGACGTGACGACCACCGAGGGGCAACTGGCGAACGACGCGGAAGACGTGACCGTGACCTTCGACAACAGCCATTGCTTCGGCGAGCGGCCTGCCGGCTGGCAGCCGGAAACGCTGGTCTTCAAGATGATCGAGGAGGACGGCCGGGCGGTCATCGACGACATCGAGCGCCCGAGCTTCGAGGAGGGCGCCTCCCTGAAGAAGGAAATGGTGGAGATCGCCGAGGCCGGCGCCAATGGCGGCAACGGCAGCGCCGCCGAATCCCCCGAATGAGCGGCTTCATGCTTTTCATTTGCCGCTTATTGTGCCAGTGAAGCCCGAACTTTCCAGGGATATTTGGGCATGGCAGGCACGAACAGCGAACGCACGCTGATCGCCGAGGGACCGGCGATCATCCTCGTTCATCCGCAACTCGGCGAGAATATCGGCATGGTGGCGCGCGCCATGGCGAATTTCGGCCTGGCCGAACTGCGCCTCGTCAATCCGCGCGACGGCTGGCCGAGCGAGAAGGCGATCTCCGCCGCCAGCAAGGCCGACCATGTCATCGAGGCGGCGAAGGTCTACCCGTCGCTGGAAGCGGCCGTCGCCGATCTCGAATTCGTCTATGCGACGACTGCGCGCGACCGCTACGGCTACAAGGAGGTCCGCTCGCCGGTCGTTGCCGCCGACGACCTGCGCGTGCGCTTCCGCGCCGGGCAGAAGACCGGCATCCTCTTCGGCCGCGAACGCACGGGCCTCACCAACGAGGAGATCGCGCTCGCCGACGAACTGGTGACCTTCCCGGTCAACCCCGCCTTCGCCTCGCTCAACCTCGCCCAGGCCGTGCTCCTCATGAGCTACGAGTGGATGAAGAGCGGCCTTGCCTCCGTCAAGGACACGCCCTTCGACGCGCTGCCGCAGCGCCCGGCGAAGAAGGAGGAGCTGCAGGGCCTCTTCGACCATGTGGAGGAGACGCTGGAGGCGCGCGGCTATTTCCGGCCCGCCGAAAAAAAGCCCAAACTGGTGGAGAACCTGCGCGCCATCCTGACGCGTCCTTCCTTCACCGGCACGGAGATCCAGGTCATGCGCGGCATCATCTCCTGCCTCGATCGCTTCACCCGCGAATCGCCGCGCGGCGCGACCAACCCGAACCGCACCCGCAACCGCCGGCCCAAGGTGCCCCGTGACGACGCATAGGCCCTTTCCGGAACAGGCGGCGGCCAAGCCCATCCTGATGTTCGACAGCGGCATCGGCGGCCTGACCGTCCTGCGCGAGGCGCGCGTGCTGATGCCCGAGCGGCACTTCACCTATGTGGCCGACGATGCCGGCTTTCCCTATGGCGGCTGGGAAGAGCCGGCGCTGAAGGCGCATATCATCGATCTCTTCGGGAAACTGCTCGCCGAGCACGATCCGGAAGTCTGCGTCATCGCCTGCAACACGGCCTTCACGCTGGTGGGCGCGGATCTGCGCGCCGCATTTCCCCACATGCCCTTCGTCGGCACCGTGCCCGCGATAAAGCCCGCCGCCGAGCGCACGCGTTCCGGCCTCGTCTCGGTGCTGGCCACGCCCGGCACGGTGAAACGCGCCTATACGCGCGATCTCATCCAGTCCTTCGCCAGCCAGTGCGACGTGCGCCTCGTCGGCTCGGAGAACCTCGCCCGCATGGCCGAGGCCTATATCCGCGGCGAGACCTTCTCCGACGCGGCCGTGCGCGCCGAGATCGTGCCCTGCTTCGTCGACGAGGACGGCCGCAAGACGGATATCGTCGTGCTCGCCTGCACGCATTATCCCTTTATGGCCAACCTCTTCCGCAAGCTCGCCCCCTGGCCGGTCGACTGGCTCGACCCCGCCGAAGCCATCGCCCGCCAGGCCCGCCGCCTTGTGCCCCCGCTGGAAACCCTCGCCCCGGGCGAGGACATCGCCGTGTTCACCTCCGGCAAGCCGGACTTTTCGACGCGCCGCCTGATGCAGGGTTTCGGGCTTCGGGTCGTCTGATGCTTGTATCGCGTATCGATACGCGATACACTGCGCCATGATCGTCAGTTTCCGACACAAGGGTCTGGAACTCTTCTACATGTCGGGTTCGACGAAGGGAATCCAGGCATCGCATGCCGCCAAGCTGGGGCGTATCCTTGGCTTGCTGGATGTCGCGGGCACGCCCGCCGACGTCAACCTGCCGGGCTTCAGGCTTCATCCCCTCAAGGGGACGATGAAGGGACATTGGTCGGTTTGGGTGAACGGCAATTGGCGCGTGACGTTCCGCTTCGTCGGAACCGACGTCGAACTGGTCGACTACCAGGATTATCATTGAGAGGACACGGCGATGATGAAACTTCCGCCCCATCCCGGTGAATTGCTCCGCGAGGACGTGCTTCAGCCGCTCGGCCTTTCGGTGACGGATGCGGCCGGCCGGCTCGGCATGTCCCGGGTCGCGCTTTCGCGCGTGCTGCATGGGCGTGCCGCCGTCAGCCCCGATCTCGCCCTGCGCCTGGAACGGGCAGGGGCCAGCACGGCGCGCGCATGGCTTGCCATGCAGGCCAATTTCGACCTGGCGCAGGCGATGCAGCGCGCGCAGCCCGAGATACAGCCGCTCGATGACAAGGCCGCTTGAACGCGGCCTCGGCGAGAACCTTGTGGATTCTTTCAAAAAGCCGGGCGTGACGGCTGAAGGTTTCGTGTTAGGGCTTGCCGGATATCCGGTGGCGGTCGGCGAATCAGGAATTTTGGAACGAGGAACGGGATGAAGGTCGGCATCGACATGGGAACGGTGCAGGGCGGCGCACCGGCCAGGCTCGATATCGAGGAACTGCTGGCGACGCGCCTGCTCGTGCAGGGCAATTCGGGCTCGGGAAAGTCGCATCTCCTGCGGCGCCTGCTCGAGCAGTCCGCCCAATGGGTGCAGCAGGTCATCATCGATCCCGAAGGGGATTTCGTCACGCTTTCCGACCGGTTCGGCCATGTCGTGGTCGATGGCGAGCGCACGGAAGCCGAACTCGTCGGCATCGCCAACCGCATCCGCCAGCACCGCGTCTCCTGCGTGCTCTCGCTGGAGGGCCTTGAGGCCGACGAGCAGATGCGGGCGGCCGGCATCTTCTTGAACGCGCTGTTCGATGCGGACCGGGACTTCTGGTATCCGGTGCTCGTCGTCGTCGACGAGGCGCAGCTTTTCGCGCCCGCCGTCAGCGGCGAGGTCTCCGAAGAGGCGCGAAAACTGTCGCTCGGCGCGATGACCAACCTGATGTGCCGCGGCCGCAAGCGCGGCCTTGCCGGCGTCATCGCCACGCAGCGCCTCGCCAAGCTTGCCAAGAACGTCGCGGCCGAGGCATCCAACTTCCTGATGGGCCGCACCTTCCTCGACATCGACATGGCGCGTGCCGCCGACCTGCTCGGGCTTGACCGCCGGCAGGCGGAGATGTTCCGCGACCTGCCGCGCGGTTCCTTCGTCGCGCTCGGCCCGGCGCTGTCGCGCCGCCCCTTGCCGGTGACGATCGGCGCGGTCGAGACCTCCGCGCGCTCGACCAGCCCCAAGCTGATGCCGCTGCCGGATGCGCCGCAGGACGTGGAAGACCTGATCTTCACGCCCGATCCGGACGAGTTTTCCCGCCCGCTCGTCCGCCGCGCGCCGCCGGCGCCGCGCCCGACGACGGACATCCTCGCCGAACTGTCCCGGGCGCGGCCGGAGCCGGTGCAGGCGGAGGCGAAGGCACCCGCGCCGGAAATCTCCGCGGAGGAGCGGGAAGGCCTGCTCGACCAGGCGCTCGCCGAAATCCTCGGCAATCCCGATGCGGCCTTCCGGGCCGATGCCGAACTGTTCCAGGATTTCCTCGTGCGCTGCCGCATCCGCCGCGTGCCCGGCGCGCCGCTGTCGCTTCCCGCCTTCCGCCGCAAGATGGCAGTCGCGCGCTCGGGCGTCGATGCCGAGACAGCGGCGACGGAAATCTGGGGCAGGGCGCTCGATCTGTCGCGCAGTGTCACCGAGGACCTGCAGGGCGTGTTCCTGCTCGTCGCGCAGGCCGCGGTGCGCGGGCTAACCTGCCCCTCGGATGCCCGGATCGCGCGGGCCTACGGCACGCATTCGGCCCGCCGGGCGCGCCGGCTGCTCGGCTATTTCGAGGAGCAGGGGCTGGTGGTCGTGCACAGCGATCTTGCCGGCCACCGCATAGTCGCCTTCCCGGACCTCGGCTGCGAGACGCTGCCGGGCGACGCCAACGGGCCGGACCTTGCCGATTCCCACCGCGATGCGGCGGAATAGGCGGATTTTCCGGGCCTTGCTCGTTGACAGTCCTGTAAAACTCCCCTAATGACCCCGCCAACGCCGGGCAGAAATGTCCGGTGTTTCATTTGACATGTCCCGTGGATTCTCCGGTCGCGATCGTGAGAAGCCTGTCGGAACCCGAAAGGTTCAGAGGAGGGCGTGTTTCCTTCAGCCGGTCCGGCAACGGCCCGGCATAACAAGACCAAGAGGAAATGCGATGAGCAAGCGCGCTGCATCCAAGTACAAAATCGACCGCCGCATGGGCGAGAACATCTGGGGCCGTCCGAAGTCCCCGGTCAACCGTCGCGAATACGGCCCGGGCCAGCACGGCCAGCGCCGCAAGTCCAAGCTTTCGGACTTCGGTGTCCAGCTCCGCGCCAAGCAGAAGCTGAAGGGTTACTACGGCGATATCCGCGAGAAGCAGTTCCGCGCGATCTTCGCCGAAGCCGAGCGCCGCAAGGGCGACACCCCGGAAAACCTGATCGGCCTGCTCGAATCGCGCCTCGACGCGATCGTCTACCGCGCCAAGTTCGTTCCGACGGTCTTCGCTGCCCGTCAGTTCGTCAACCATGGCCACGTCAAGGTCAACGGCGTGCGCGTCAACATCGGTTCCTACCGCTGCAAGCCGGGCGACGTCATCGAAGTCAAGGAAAAGTCCAAGCAGCTCGTCACGGTTCTCGAATCCGTCGGTCTGGCTGAACGCGACGTTCCGGACTATATCGAAGCCGACCACAACAAGATGACCGCGACCTTCGTTCGCGTTCCGGTTCTCTCCGACGTGCCCTACGCCGTCATCATGGAACCGCACCTGGTCGTCGAATTCTACTCGCGTTAATTCGCGGGCGACACCTTGCGCAATCGGGAAAAGCCGCCAAGAGATTGGCGGCTCAGATTGCCGGCAAGCCTTGCCACCCACCGCCGTCATCCTCGGCCTTGAGCCGAGGATCCAACCTTCTCAACGGTTTATGGATGCTCGGGTCAAGCCCGAGCATGACGGAGGAGAGGGGTTCGGGACTTTGCCAGTCAGTCTGAGCCGCCAAGAGATTGGCGGCTTTTTCGTTTCGGGGGAACGGGATGACGGACTTGCAGGGCATTGTCGAGGAGATCCACGCGAACCTGTCGCCACGGTGCGGCGAGGGCAGGGTGGCAGACTATATTCCGCAGCTTGCCCATGTGGATCCGAAGAAGTTCGGCATCGCCGTGGTGACGGTCGACGGCGCGGTGCACCTTGCCGGCGACGCGGACGAGGCCTTTTCCATCCAGAGCATTTCCAAGGTCTTCACCCTCACGCTCGCCCTCGGCAAGCATGGCGAGGCGATCTGGAAGCGGGTCGGCCGCGAACCGTCTGGCTCGGCCTTCAACTCCATCGTCCAGCTCGAGCACGAGGGCGGCATCCCGCGCAATCCCTTCATCAATGCCGGGGCGATCGCCACCACCGACCTCGTGCTCGCCGGCCATACGCCGAAGGAGGCGATCGGCGAGATCGTGCGGTTCCTGCGCTATCTCGCGGACGAGGACGACATCATCATCGACCAGGCCGTGGCACGCTCGGAGCAGGCGACGGGCTTCCGCAACTTCGCGCTCGCCAATTTCATGCGCTCCTTCGGCAGGCTCGATCATGCGGCCGAACTGGTGCTCGGCGTCTATTTCCATCAATGCGCGCTGGCGATGAGCTGCCGGCAGCTCGCCAAGGCGGGGCTGTTCCTCGCCAACAGCGGCACCAACCCTTTGACCGGCCACCGCGTCGTCTCGCATCTTCGGGCGCGGCGTATCAACGCACTCATGCTGACCTGCGGCCACTATGACGGCTCGGGCGACTTCGCCTACCGCGTCGGCCTGCCGGGCAAGAGCGGCGTCGGCGGCGGAATCCTGGCCGTCGCGCCGGGAAAGGCCTCGGTCGCCGTCTGGTCTCCGGGGCTGAACGAGAACGGCAATTCGCTCATCGGCTCGCTGGCGCTGGAAATGCTGGCGGCGCGCACCGGCTGGTCTGTCTTCGGGGCTTGATTGTGCGGCCGGTTCGGGGCATTGCAGGCCCATGACGGCATCTACGACCCTGGCCTTTGCTGACACCGACGACGACGCACCGGATGCTGGCCGCCATCCGCTCTTTGCGGACGCTCCCTCCAGTGTCTCCTTCAACAAGCTGCGCAAGCGCCTGCTGCGGCAGGTCCGGCAGGCGATGGACGATTTCGCCATGCTGAAGGGCCAGAAGCGCTGGCTCGTCGGCCTTTCCGGCGGCAAGGACAGCTACGGCCTGCTCGCCCTGCTGATGGACCTGCAATGGCGCGGCCTTTTGCCGGTGGAGCTCGTCGCCTGCAATCTCGACCAGGGCCAGCCGAATTTTCCGAAGCACATATTGCCGGACTATCTGACGTCGATCGGCGTCAAACACCGCATCGAATATCGTGACACCTATTCCATCGTGAAGGAGAAGGTGCCGTCGGGGGCGACCTATTGTTCGCTCTGCTCGCGGCTCCGGCGCGGCAATCTCTATCGCATTGCCCGGGAGGAGGGCTGCGATGCGCTGGTGCTCGGCCACCATCGCGAGGATATTCTCGAAACCTTCTTCATGAACTTCTTCCACGGCGGGCGGCTCGCCGCCATGCCGCCAAAACTCCTGAACGACGAGGGTGACGTCATGCTGCTGCGTCCGCTCGCCTATGCGGCGGAGGATGATCTTGCCAAATTCGCCGCCGCCATGCGGTTCCCGATCATCCCCTGCGACCTCTGCGGCTCTCAGGACGGCCTGCAGCGCAATGCGATGAAGGCGATGCTGGCGGAGATCGAGACGCGCATGCCGGGCCGCAAGGACGCCATGCTGCGCGCGCTCGGCCACACCAATCCGTCCCATCTTCTCGACCCGAAGCTTTTCGATTTCTCCTCCCTCGAAACGGTAAGGCCCCATGACGACGATTGACATCAATGCCCTCGCCCTCGTGCTTGCACAGGCGGCGGAGGCGGAAATCCGCCCGCGCTTCCGCGCGCTCGCCAAGGGAGATGTCCGCACCAAGGCGGATGCCAACGACCTGGTGACGGAAGCCGACGAGGCGGCCGAGCGCTTCATCAGCCGGGAAGTTGCGGCGCAGTTTCCGGGCGTGCTGTTCGTCGGCGAGGAATCGGTCGCGGCCGATCCGGCGCTGCTGCCGAAGCTCAAGGATGCGGACGTCGCGATCGTCGTCGACCCGATCGACGGCACCTTCAACTTCGCGGCCGGCGTGCCGCTCTTCGGCGTCATGGCGGCGATCGTCTCCGGCGGCGAGACGGTCGGCGGCATCATCTACGACCCGATGGGCGACGACTTCGTCATGGCGGAAAAGGGCGGCGGCGCCTGGCAGACCGGCGATCACCGCCCGGCCGTGCGGCTGAAGACGCGGGGCGGCGCACCGCTCGAAGCGATGACCGGCATGGCCTCGACCAGCTTCCTCGACCGGGCGCGCCGGGCGCGCATCCTGTCGAACCTCGCCAAGGTGGCCTTCGTCTCCAACTATCGCTGCGCGGCGCACGAATACCGCACCCTTGCCGGCGGCCACCTGCATTACCTGATGTACAACAAGCTGATGCCCTGGGACCACCTCGCCGGCACGCTGATCGCCGAGGAGGCCGGCGCCTATGCCGCGCGCTTCGACGGCTCGGCCTACAAGCCGCACCATGTCGAGGGCGGCCTCCTGGTCGCGCCGGACAAGGACAGCTGGGAGATGCTGCGCCGCGAAGTCTTCGTCGACTGAGGCGGCTTGACCACCGATGAAAAGGCCCGGCTGCATCCGCAGCCGGGCCTTTTGTTTGTCCGCAACCTTCTGCTTTCGTCATCCTCGGGCTCGACCCGAGGATCCACGCGGCCCCCTGGGCCTGGATGGTCGGGTCAAGCCCGACCATGACGGAGGGGAGGTAAGGCGCCTTCCTCGCGAGCGGTTCGGCTGGAGGTGAGGGCAAGTGCCTTTCTCACGCTGGGCCGGCTGGAGGAGAGCGACGACGATCCCCCCTCAAACCGGCTTGTTGTGCGGCTGGAACAGCTTGCCGCGCTCGGCGATCAACACGAAGACGAGGCCGATGACCGAGAGCACGAAGAAGCCCATGACGAGCGGCAGCGCCGTGCCGTTGAAGGCCTGGCCGATGATGGCGCCGAGGACCGTGCCGCCGGCCGTGCCCATGAAGCCGAGCACCGAGGAGGCCGTGCCGGCGACGTGGCCGAGCGGCTCCATGGCGAGCGAGTTGAAGTTCGAGCCGATCCAGCCGAACTGGAACATCGACAGCGCGAAGAGCACGATGAAGATCGCGAACGGCAGGTGCGGTGCCCAGACCAGCGTCAGCAGCAGCCAGAACGCATTGACGCCGAGGAAGCCGAGGAGCGCGCCATGCGACAGCCGCCGCATGCCGAACCGGCCGACCAGCCGGGCATTGACGAAGGACGACAGGGCCATGAAGGCGGCAACGCCGGCAAAGGCGACCGGGAACCAGACGCCGAGCCCGTAGATGCCGACATAGATCTGCTGCGCCGAGTTGATGAAGCCGAACAACGCGCCGAAGATGAAGGTGCTGGCGAGCGTGTAGCAGAGCGCCACGCGGTCCGTCAGGACGATGCGGAAGCCGCCGAGGACCGAGCGCACCGTAAAGGGCCGCACGTCTTCGGGATGCAGGGTCTCCGGCAGGCGGAAATACATCCAGGCCCAGATCACGGCGGCCATCACCGCCATGAAGACGAAGATGAGGTGCCAGTCGCCGAACAGCATGACAATCTGGCCTGTGCCCGGCGCCAGCACCGGAACGACCATGAACACCATCATGATGAGCGACATCGCTTCCGCCATCGCGCGGCCGCCGAAAATGTCGCGGACGATCGAGACGGTGATGACGCGCATGGCGGCCGAGCCGATGCCCTGGATGAAGCGCAGCGCCAGAAGCGCGGCGAAGCTCGGCACGAGGATCGCGGCGAGCGACGACACGACATAGATGGCAAGGCCGACGAACATGGGCGCACGGCGGCCGAAGCGGTCGGAGACCGGACCATAGATGAGCTGCGCGAGCGCAAAGCCGATCAGGTAGGCGGAAATGACATATTGCCGGTGGTTCTCGTTCTCGACGCCGAGGCTGGCGCCGATTTCCTGCAGGCCGGGCAGCATGATGTCGATGGCGAGCGCATTGAGCGCCATCAGCAGCGCCATGAGCGCAATGAATTCCATCTTGCCCATGCCTTTGAGGCGCTGGGCCGATTCAGGGGAAAGTCCAGACATAATCTATATATTCCATGAAAAAGAGAGAAGGCGCCGCTGGGATGCGGCGCCTTTGAAAAGCTTGGGGCCTTGGGAAGACCGTTAAGCGTCAGGCAGCGCCCTTGATCGAAATACCCTGTTCCTGAAGATGCGACTGCAATTCGCCCGACTGGAACATCTCGCGCACGATGTCGCAACCGCCGACGAACTCGCCCTTCACGTAAAGCTGCGGGATGGTCGGCCAGTTGGAATAGTCCTTGATGCCCTGACGGATGTCGGCGTCGGCGAGCACGTTGATGCCCTTGTAGCCCACGCCCACGTAGTCGAGGATCTGCACGACCTGGCCGGAGAACCCACACTGCGGGAATTCGGGCGTGCCCTTCATGAAGAGGACGACGTCGTTGGTCTTCACTTCGTTGTCGATGAAATCGTGGATGCCACTCATAGCAGTCTTCCTTGGCAAATCGGCTTCAAGGGCCGATGCGATGATCCGTTTGCCCTAGATAACAACCTCGGGTGACAATTGCCAGAAGCCCCGCCACAAAAAATGCAGGGGGCTGCCTTACCGTTTCGCAAGTGTTGCGTGTTCGCCGCGCCTATGCCTATCCGGCACGCTGGCGGCTGCGGCTTGCCGCCGTGCGACGGCGGCTCACCTGTTTGCGCGGGCGCTTCGCCGGTTTCTTTTCCGGCTTCAGCACGGCCTCGAGGATGTCACCGAGGAGCCCGCCGGACGCCTTCTTGCGCGTCGTCGTCGTCTTGCGGCGCGTGCGCTTCGTCGAGGCCTTGCGCATGCCGGTCTTCTTCAGCACCTCCTTGAGGGCTGCATCGACCACGCCGCTGACGAGCTCCTTGATGAGATCGGCCATGGATCGGTCAATCCGGGATCGAGGTCTGCAGGGCGAGGGCATGCAGGATGCCGCCCATATTGCCCTTCAGCGCATCGTAGACCATCTGGTGCTGCTGCACGCGGGTCTTGCCGCGGAAGGCTTCCGCGACGACTTCGGCGGCGTAGTGATCGCCGTCGCCGGCAAGATCGCGGATGACCACCTTCGCTCCGGGGATGCCGGATTTGATCATGTCTTCGATATCGCCGGGTGACATAGGCATGTGAACTGCTCCCTTATCTTATTCCGCGGCGGCAGCGGCGGTGCCGTTGCCGTCCATGAAGTCAGGGAACCACGATTCATGGGTGTCGCGCAATTGTTCAATCGGCAGCGACAGCAGGCCGTCCACCACGAGCGCATCGCCGCCGACCGTGCCGAGGCGGCGGAACGGCACGCCCGCGCCTTCCGCATTGGCGCACAGGAAGTTGGCGAGATCGGCCGGGACGGCCAGCACATAACGGGCCTGGTCCTCGCCGAAGAGCAGCGCATGGGCCGGGCCGTTGGCCTGCGAAAGGTTGGCCTTGATGCCCTTGCCGGAGGCCATCGCCATTTCGGCGAGCGCGACGGCGAGGCCGCCGGAGGAGATGTCGTGGCAGGCGGTGACCTGGCCGTTGCGGATGGCCGAGCGCACGAAATCGCCGTTGCGGCGTTCGGCGTGGAGGTCCACTTCCGGCGCCGGGCCGTCGACGAGGCCGAGCACGTCGCGCAGATAGACGGACTGGCCGAGATGGCTGCCGTCGACGCCGATCAGCACGAGCTGGTCGCCGTCCCTGGCGCCGCCGATCCTCGCCATGGCGGACCAGTCGGGCAGGAGGCCGACCCCGGCGATGGTCGGGGTCGGCAGGATGGCGATGCCGTTCGTCTCGTTGTAGAGCGAGACGTTGCCCGAGACGATCGGGAAATCGAGCGCCCGGCAGGCTTCGCCGATGCCCTGGATGGCCTTGACGAACTGGCCCATGATCTCCGGCTTTTCCGGGTTGCCGAAGTTGAGGTTGTCGGTGGCGGCGAGCGGCTCGGCGCCGGTCGCCGTGATGTTGCGCCAGCATTCGGCGACGGCCTGCTTGCCGCCCTCGAACGGATCGGCCTCGACATAGCGCGGCGTCACGTCGGAGGAGAAGGCGAGGGCCTTGGTGGCATGGCCCTCGACGCGCACGACGCCGGCATCGCCGCCCGGGATCTGCAGCGAATTGCCCTGGATCAGCGTGTCGTACTGCTCGTAGACCCAGCGGCGGCTCGACTGGTTCGGCGAGCCGACCAGCGCCAGCACGGCTTGGCCGTAATCAGCGGGTTCGGCGACGAGATTGGCCGGTAGCGGCGCGGGCTTGCCCGGCTCGCGCCAGGGGCGGTCGTATTCCGGCGCCTGATCGCCCAATTCCTTGATCGGCAGGTTCGCCACTTCCTCGCCCTGGTGCAGGATGCGGAAGCGCAGGTCGTCGGTCGTGTAGCCGACAATGGCGAAGTCGAGACCCCACTTGACGAAGATCGCCTTGGCGACCTCTTCCTTGGCGGGTTCGAGAACCATGAGCATGCGCTCCTGGCTTTCCGACAGCATCATCTCGTACGCCGTCATCTGTTCTTCGCGAACCGGCACGAGATCGAGGTTCAACTCGATGCCGAGGTCGCCCTTGGCGCCCATTTCGACGGCCGAGCATGTAAGGCCGGCAGCGCCCATGTCCTGGATCGCGATGACGGCACCGGTCTGCATCAGTTCGAGGCAGGCTTCCAGCAGGCACTTTTCCGTGAAGGGGTCGCCGACCTGCACGGTCGGGCGCTTCTCCTCGATCGTTTCGTCGAATTCCGCGGAGGCCATGGTGGCGCCGCCGACGCCGTCGCGGCCGGTCTTGGCACCGAGATAGACGACCGGCAGGCCGACGCCCTTGGCTTCCGAGAGGAAGATCGCGTTGGATTTCGCAAGGCCGGCGGCAAAGGCGTTGACGAGGATGTTGCCGTTGTAGCGCGGGTCGAACTCGACCTCGCCGCCGACGGTCGGCACGCCGAAGGAATTGCCGTAGCCGCCGACGCCGGCGACGACGCCGGAAACGAGGTGGCGGGTCTTCGGATGGTCCGGCGCGCCGAAGCGCAGCGCGTTCATCGCCGCGACCGGGCGCGCGCCCATGGTGAAGACGTCGCGCAGGATGCCGCCGACGCCTGTCGCCGCGCCCTGGTAGGGCTCGATATAGGACGGGTGGTTGTGGCTCTCCATCTTGAAGACGACGCAGTCGCCGTCGTCGATATCGACCACGCCGGCATTCTCACCCGGCCCCTGGATGACGCGCGGACCCTTGGTCGGCAGCGTGCGCAGCCAGCGCTTGGAGGACTTGTACGAGCAGTGCTCGTTCCACATGGCCGAGAAGATGCCGAGTTCGGTGAAGGTCGGCTCGCGGCCGATCAGCGAGAGGATGCGGTCGTATTCATCCGGCTTCAGCCCGTGGGCGGCAATCAGCTCCGGGGTGATCGGGCGGGTGTTCGAAATGGTCATCGTCGCTCGTCTTGTCGTGGAGGGCAGGATTGCGGTCTCTTTAACCTATGCCGCCCGGCAGCGCGACAGGAAAATGACCGCAATCACAGGCGAAACGGCCTGTTCAGGCCGGGCTGTCGTAACCCGTCGGGCCGTGGGCGATGAGGCTGCGCAGCCGCAAGAGGCCGGCCGCGACATCCGCGCGGTTCTCCGGCGAGGACAGGCCGATGCGCACGCGGTAGAACGTCTTCTCCGACCGGCCGGCCTTGAACTCGTCCTCGTCGTCGATGAGGATATCCTCGGCGAAGGCCGCCTGGCGGAACGTGCCGGACAGCCACGGGTCCGGCAGCTTCAGCCAGAGGAAGGGCACGCGGGGGTGCGAATTGAAATCGAGCCCCGCGAAGATTTCCCGCGCACGCGCCTCGCGTGCCTCGACTTCCGCGGAGACCTTCGCGCGGATGGCGTCCGCCATGCCCGACAGCACCAGCCGGGCGCCGAGCTCGGCGAGCAGGTAGGGCAGGCCGCCGCTCACCATCTTGTGGGCGATGCGCACGCGCTGGGCAAGGTGCGGCGGGCAGGCGATCCAGCCGCCGCGCACGCCCGCCGCCACGCTCTTCGAGAGGCCCCCGACGAGGAAGGTCCGATCGGGCGCGATTTCGGCGAGGAGCGGAATGCCAGCGTCGATCGTGCCGCCATAGAGATTGTCCTCGATGAGGAAGACATTGTGCCGCCGGGCGATGGCGGCAATGGCGCGGCGGCGATCCTCCGGCATGATGGCGAGCGTCGGGTTCTGGCCCGACGACATCAGGAAGGCGAGCTTGGGATGCTGCTGCACGCAGACGCGCTCGAAATCCTCCGGTATCACGCCGTGGGCATCCGATTCGACGAGCACCGTCTGGCGGCCGATGAGGGCGGTGCCGCGGCTCACCTGCGAATAGGTGACATGCTCGAAGACGATGCGGTCGCCGGGCGCGGTGATGACCGAGACGGCGGCAATGACGGCGGCATGGGCGCCGAGCGTCGGCACGATGCTCTCGATCGCCGGCTGCCAGTCGTCCCGCCTCAACCAGCGCCGCCCGGCCTCCAGCCATTGCAGCGGGAAATTCCGGGTGTAGCTGGCGATCTCGTTCGCCTGCTCCCGGCAGATGTCCGTGAGGATGTCGGTGATCGCCGTCGACTGGCCGACATCGGTGGCGGCCGTCGTGTCGAAGCGCAATTTGCCGGGCGGTGCATTCGCCGCGCGGGTGCCGACCAGCCGGGCGCTGACCGGATCCATGGCCGCCGGATCGGCATCCTCTTTCGAGCCGAGCACATAGGTGCCGCGGCCGACCTCGCCGCTGACGAGGCCGCGTTCGCGCACCATCGTATAGGCGCGGCTGACGGTGCCGATGGTCACGCCGATGTCGTAGGCGAGGTTGCGCTGGGGCGGCAGCTTGCTGCCGGAGGCGAGCGCGCCGGTGCTGATCGCCTGCTCGATCTGGTCGGCAATGCGCACATAGAGCGGACCGTCGGAGGCCTGGAGATCGGGAAGCCAATTTGTCATGGTGCCAATTCTTAGATTGCACCGCAATGAGAGTCAATTATTTCCTGAATGCACCGTTTGTCACGAGAGCTTGTGACGCTTCAGGAGAGACGACCATGGCAATCGATACAATATTCACCGCGGCAGAATCCGGCAGGCCTGGCGGCCTGCGGGCGATGCTGCGCCGTGCCTGGCGCGCAGGCCGCGCCTGGAGCGTCACGCGGCGCACGCGCCACGCGCTGGTGGAAATGACGGACGAACAGCTCCGCGACATCGGCGTCAGCCGTGCCGAAGCGACGCGGGAAATCCGCAAGTCGATCTATTGGGATTGACGGCCGGGGTCAGCAGCCCTTGCCGCCGGCGGCCCAGCGCTTGACGTCGGTCGCGATGCGCGGGCCGACGGCCTCGCCCATCATCGGGCCGAAGGCATCGAGCCTGGCCGGGTTGCCCTCCGCCTGCACGACGAGCAGCGGGCGCGATTCCGGCGAATTGCGGTGGACGACGAGGATGCGCGGGCGGCCGGAGAAGGAGTTCAGCTCCGGCGCGAGGCGATAGGCCTTGAAGGCCGGGTCGCCCGACTTGAACCAGCAGCTGTTCGCCGCGAGCGCGACGCGCTCCATGGTCGGCAGGGCGCCGCCACGGACCTGCGGCGCCGGGGTTTTCGCCTGGCACGCGGCAAGCGCCACGGCGGCGAGAAGCGGCAGGACGAGCTTGGCGGGAAGAAGCGGGCGCATGAAAAGCCTTTCGGGGACGGACATGCGCCCTTGATAACAACGACCGGTTAAGCGGCGATTACGTCGAGCACCGAGGCGAAGAGGCCGCGGCCGTCGGAACCGCCATGGGCGGCCTCGATGAGGTTTTCCGGGTGCGGCATCAGGCCAAGCACGTTGCCCTTCGCGTTCATCACGCCGGCAATGTCGTTGATCGAGCCGTTCGGGTTGGTGCCTTGCGCATAGCGGAACACGACCTGGCCATTGCCCTCGATGGCGGCCAGCGTCTCGGCGTCGGCGAAATAGTTGCCGTCGTGATGGGCGACCGGGCAGCGGATGATCTGGCCCTTCTCATAGGCGCGGGTGAAGTCGGTCTCGGCATTGGCGACTTCGAGCTTCACCTCGCGGCAGACGAATTTCAGCGAGGCGTTGCGCATCAGCGCGCCGGGCAGGAGGCCGGATTCGAGCAGGATCTGGAAACCGTTGCACACGCCCAGCACCTTCACGCCGGCCTCGGCCTTCGCCTTGATCGCCTGCATGACGGGCATGCGGGCGGCAATCGCCCCGCAGCGCAGGTAGTCGCCGTAGGAGAAACCGCCCGGGATGACGATCAGGTCGACATCCGGCAGCTCCGTTTCCGTCTGCCAGACGGTGACCGGCGCCTGGCCGGAGATCTTGGTCAGCGCCGCGATCATGTCGCGGTCACGGTTGAGGCCGGGAAGTTGGACGACGGCGGACTTCATGGGTGGGGTTCAAACCTTGCCTGGGCCTCGGCGAGTTCACGCAGTTCGAGGCGGTTTTCGATACGGTCGAGGCGTGTCAATACCTGTGCCATGCTGCCATGCAGGTTGTTGATGTCTCCTTGCATGACATGCATGTGATTTCGCAGACTTACGATATCTTGCCGCACATCTCTCTGGCCATCCTTGAGCGTGGCGAGATCCGACTGGATTCGCTTCATGAGCTCAAGCATCAGTTCCTGAGAAATATCGGTCACGATCGTCTCCTTCAACCGTCAGGCGAGGGCGATAGTATAGTTCTCGATTACCGTGTTGGCCAGCAGCTTGTCGCACATGGCCTTGAGGTCGGCCTCGGCCTTGGCGCGGTCGGCGGTCGCGAGCTCCAGATCGAAGACCTTGCCCTGGCGGACCTGGCCGACGCCGTCGAAGCCGAGGCTGCCGAGGGCGCCCTCGATCGCCTTGCCCTGCGGGTCGAGAACACCGTTTTTCAGCGTAACCGTTACGCGTGCCTTGATCATGTCTGTCTGTCCATCCTTGGAAGGCGTGTTACTTCACCAGAACCGGGCCGGTGCCGCGCACGGGCTCGTTCTCGTTGATGATGCCGAGGCGGCGGGCCACTTCCTGATAGGCTTCGACGAGGCCCCCCATGTCGCGGCGGAAGCGGTCCTTGTCCATCTTCTCCTGGGTGGCGATGTCCCAGAGGCGGCAGCTGTCCGGCGAGATCTCGTCGGCGATGATGATGCGCATCATGTCGCCTTCGTAGAGGCGGCCGCACTCGATCTTGAAATCGACGAGCTGGATGCCGACGCCGAGGAAGAGGCCGGAGAGGAAGTCGTTGACGCGGATGGCGAGCGCCATGATGTCGTCGAGTTCCTGCGGGCTCGCCCAGCCGAAGGCGGTGATGTGCTCCTCGGAGACCATGGGGTCTTCCAGCGCATCGGCCTTGAAATAGAATTCGATGATCGAGCGCGGCAGCACGGTGCCTTCCTCGATGCCGAGGCGCTTGGAGAGCGAGCCGGCGGCGACGTTGCGCACGACCACTTCCAGCGGGATGATCTCGACTTCCTTGATCAGCTGCTCGCGCATGTTGAGCCGGCGGATGAAGTGGGTCGGGATGCCCATCTTGTTGAGCTGGGTGAAGATGTACTCGGAGATCCGGTTGTTCAGCACACCCTTTCCGTCGATGACATCGTGCTTCTTCTTGTTGAAGGCGGTCGCGTCATCCTTGAAGAACTGGATCAGCGTGCCCGGCTCGGGACCCTCGTACAGGATCTTGGCCTTGCCCTCGTAGATACGGCGGCGACGGTTCATGGATTTTGTCTCTGTTGTTGGCGCGCTTGGGTCGCGCAGGTGTCGTTCGTTTGCGCTCCCATAAACGAAATGCCGCAGTTTAACAATCGCTGTCACGGCCGATCCCCCGTTTTCCGGGAAGTTCGGACCTCACGAAAGTTCGCATTGCACTTTTGCCGTTGTTTTGATTTATGGGCGGAAAGCCTAACGGGTCAGAGAATCTACGGGAGCCATAGATGACCAGCATGCAGGATCGGGAAAAGGCCTTCGAGGCCAAGTTCGCGCTGGACGAGGAGCTGCGCTTCAGGGCCGAAGCACGCCGCAACAAGCTGGTCGGCCTGTGGGCCGCCGGCCTGCTCGGCAAGACGGACGGCGAGGCGGAAGCCTATGCCAAGGAAGTCGTCGCCGCCGATTTCGAAGAAGTCGGTCATGAGGACGTGGTGCGCAAGATCAAGGCCGATTTCGACGCCGCCGGCATCGCCCGCAGCGAGGACGAAATCCGCGTCCAGATGATCGAGCTCCTGGCCGTCGCCATCGCGCAGCTCGAAGTGGGCTGACCGGCCTTTCGCCGTCAGGCCGTACCATCGAAAGCCGTCCGGCTTGCCGGACGGCTTTTCTCGTTCTAGCCGCCGGCGGCCCGGCGGACCTCGTTCTGGAGGTCGCGTGCCCCGCCGCCCGGCTGGCGCCATTCCTGGCGCCGCACGAAATCCGCGATGGCCTCCGCCGGCATGGGCCGGGCGAGCGCATAGCCCTGCAGGATGTCGCAGCCGAGATCGCGCATGATGGCGACATGGGCCGGCGTCTCGACGCCTTCGGCGACGACCTCGATGTTCAACGAGCGGCCGATCTCGACGATCGTGCCGACGAGCTTGCGCTGGCCGGGCGAGCGGCTGACCGGCTTGACGAGCTGCCGGTCGATCTTCAGCCGGCGCGGCGAGAGCTTCATCAGGCTGACGATCGAGGCATGCCCGGTGCCGAAATCGTCGATCTCGATATCGATGCCGAGCTTGCGGATCTCGGCGAGGTTTTCCAGTACGATGCGGTCGCAATCGTCGAGGAAGATCGATTCCAGGAGCTCGAAGGACAGGGATTTCGGGCGGATGGCCAGCGTGTGCAGCGAGCGTGCGAGCTCCGGGTCGTGCAGGCGCTTGGAGGAGACGTTGACCGAGATCTTCTCGATGCCGAGGCCGAGCGCCCGCCAGCCGGCATAGTCGGCGAGCGATTTCTCGAGCACGATCCGGTCGATCATCGCGACGCAGTCGAGATCCTCGGCGATCTTCAGGAAAGCGTCCGGCGCCAGGATGCCGCGGGTCGGATGGTCCCAGCGCGCCAGCGTCTCGACGCCGACGACGTCGAGCGTGCGGGCGCAGAACTGCGGCTGGTAGTAGGGCAGGAAGCGCTGCTGCTCGATGCCGGTGAGGATTTCGTCGGCCGTCTGCTTGTTGACGATGATCTGCGCCTGGAAATCGCTGGTGAAGAATTCATGCCGGCTGCGCCCGCGGTTCTTGGCGCGATAGAGCGCGAGATCGGCATTGACGAGGAGCTGCTTGGCATCGATGGCCTCGCCCGACTGGCTGGCGATGCCGACGCTCGCGCCGAAGCGGCAGATATGGCCGTTGAAGGTGACGGGCTTGCGCATCGCCGACACGATCGCCTCGGCGAGCATGGCGAGGTTGCGCCCGGCGGAGCCGGTCGACAGGAAGACGAACTCGTCGCCGCCGATGCGGGCGACGAAATCACCGGGGCCTTTCAGATCGTTGAGCACGCCGGCGGCGTGGACGAGCATCTGGTCGCCGGCAAGGTGCCCGAGCGTGTCGTTGATCTCCTTGAAGCGGTCGAGGTCGATATGCAGCACGGCAAGGCGGCTGCCGGATCGCCGCGCCTCCTGCGCGGCCGCCTCGATGGTGGCGTCCAGGAAGCGGCGGTTCGGCAGGCCGGTCAGGTGATCGTGCAGGGCGGTATATTCGATCCGCGCCCGGGCGGCCTCCAGTTCCGCATTGCGCGCCTCCGCCAGGTCCTTGGCGTGCTGCAACTCCTCGCGAAGGCGCATGTCGTCCGTGACGTCCCAGTTGGCGCCGATGAGGTGCGGCACGCCCGTCATGTCGACATAGGGCGCGGCGCGGCCGCGGATGTGGCGGATCTGCCCGTCGCCGCGGATGATGCGGAACTCGTTGGCGAAATCCTGGCTCTGGAAGAGGCTGTCGCTGACCCGCGCCGTCGCCTTGCGCCGATCCTGCGGATGGAGCGCCCGTTCCCAGGTGCCTTCGTCGGGCTCTTCGGTCAGGCCGTACATTTCGATCATGCGGTCGTCCCAGCGCACGTCGCCGGTTCTCAGATTGACCTCGAAGACGCCGATGCGCGACACGTCGAGCGCCAGTTCCAGGCGGCGGGACATCTGGGCGAGGCGCTCTTCCGCCTCCTTGCGCTCCGTTATGTCCGTGTCGGTGCCGGCGATGCGGCTCGGCTTGCCGTCCGGGCCGTAATCGACGACGGCGCCGCGGCTCTCGATCCAGACCCAGCGGCCGTCCTTGTGGCGCTCGCGATAGCAGAACACGTTGAACGGCGTCTGGCCGGTTTCCTGCTTGCGGATCTCCTCCAGGACATGCGCCCGGTCGTCGGGATGCACGGACTGGAGCCAGCCTTCCAGGGACGAATCGATTGGCTCGTCCGGCCGCAGGCCGCGGATCGCCCGCCACTGGCGGGAATAGAAAAGGTCGCCGCGCGCAAAATCGTGGTCCCAGACACCCTGGCCGGCGGATTCGAGCGCATGGTTCCAGCGGCTTTCCCGCTCCGCCAGCTCGAGCGCGTTGCGCTTGCGCTCGTCGACATCCGTGATCTGGACGATGAGGGCGGGCGCGACGGGTTCGCCGGGTAGGGCCGGGGGCTCGACGAAGGACGCCAGAACCCAGAATTCCCCGCCGTCCGGCCGCTGTAGGCGAAGCTCCCACGGCGCCTGCTCGGCAAGGCTCGGGCGCATCGCAAAGGCAAGGACGGCGCTGTCCCTCGGCGAGACGCAGTCCGGAAAGGGCGGAAGGGCGGAAAGACAGGTGACGCCGAAGGACCGTAGGAACGTCCCGTTCGCCTCGATGATGCGCCCCTCGGCATCGAGTGCGGCAAAACCGAATCCGGACCGCGCGAAAAGCCGGCGATAAAACGGCTCGCGCTCCGTTTCATGCACGGCAATGGAGGTCGAACCGGATGGTTTGGCCATGAAACGCGGCGCCTGCTTGGAACTCAACGGGGCCAGCGTGCAGGATTTCTATGAAATTCCTCTTAATGGGGCCGGGAGGCGCCCGTCATTCGGGCGCCTTGAGCCGGCTCAGGAACTGGGCGAAGACCATCGTGCCCTCCGGCCAGGGACCATGGCCGGACTCCGTGTTGATATGCCCGGCCTCTCCCGCATCGAGCAGCAGCGCGCCCCAGGCGGCGGCGATGTCGTCGGCATGCTCGTAGGTGCCGAAGGGATCGTTGCGGCTCGCGACGACGAGCGAGGGGAAGGAGAGCGGCTCACGCGGATAGGGGCCGAAGGTCATCAGGTGCTTCGGCCGGATGCCCTCGTTGGCGACATCGGGCGGCGCGACGAGAAAGGCGCCGGCCACCTTGTTGCCGAGATGCGGGGCGGCGTGGATCGCCGCCGCCACGCCCAGCGAATGGGCGACCAGCACGACGGGCTTGCTGGCGGCCGCGACCTCCTCGATCACGCGCTGCACCCAGTCCTCGCGCACGGGCTTGGACCATTCGGTCTGCTCGACACGCCGCGCCGAACCGAGCTTGGACTGCCAGCGGCTCTGCCAATGCTCAGGCCCGGAATTGGTGTATCCGGGGATGATGAGGATTTCTGCTTCTGAGGCTTTCATGCGCCGGCATGTGCGTTCACGAAGTGCTGAAGTCAAGGGGGAGGGACAAATCATCCCCCCGGGTGTATGATTCGACCCCTTCAATGCCAATCACCGCACGCCGTGCTGGCGGACGATCGCCCTCCACGTGCGCGCCGAGACGGTCCCGAACCGGCAAGGAGGAATTGTCATGACGACATTTCATGTGATGGCAGGCCACGACCAGATGGTGGCGCGCCCGGCGATCCGGCGGATCGGCATTCCCGACGTGATGGATGCGCTTCGCCGCGGCTTCGACGATTTCCGCGCCAAGCCGTCCCACTATGTCTTCCTCAGCCTCATCTATCCGATCGCGGGCGTGGTGCTCGTCACCTGGAGCTCCGGCGCCAACATGCTGCCGCTGATCTTTCCGCTGGTGGCCGGTTTTGCGCTGCTCGGACCGTTCTTCGCCATCGGCCTCTACGAGATCAGCCGGCGGCGCGAGCGCGGCATGGATGCCTCCTGGCGCCATGCGCTGGAGGTGCGCAACTCGCCGGCCCTGCCATCCATCCTTGCCGTCGGCGCCATGCTGATGGCGCTGTTCATCGCCTGGCTGGTCTTCGCGCAGCTTCTCTATACCAGCCTGTTCGGGCCGGAGCCGCCGCAGTCGCTCGCCCTGTTCCTCGCCTCCGTCTTCGGCTCGGAGAATGGGCTGCTCCTGATGCTGGCCGGCAATGCGATCGGCTTCTGCTTCGCGCTCGTCGTGCTGGCGACGACGGTGATCGCGTTTCCGCTGCTGCTCGACCGGGATGTCGGCGCCGTGGCGGCCATCGAGACCTCGCTGCGCGCCACGCTGGTGAACCCGGTGCCGGTCGCCTGCTGGGGGCTGATCGTCGCCGCGCTGCTGGTCGTCGGCTCCATCCCGGTCTTCGTGGGGCTCGCCGTGATCATGCCCATCCTCGGCCATGCCACCTGGCATCTCTATCGCAAGATCGTCGTCGACGAGCAGCGATGACGCCGTTTCGCGGGCGGCACGCGCCAGGAGGAGAGTGCAAGACCGCCCGTCAGAGGGGAGCGATGGCGCCATTGGCGCCATCGCCGTTTCCGGCCCTCATTTACTCAGCGGATAACACCTGTCGGTGGAAAAGGCGCCGTCCTTGAAGCCGACCTGGCAGATGACGACCGTGTCGTCCTTCTCCAGGAAGACCGCATAGCTTTCGGCGATCGGCGACACGTTGATGATGTCATAGCCGGCGGCCAGAAGTTCGACGACGGATTGCGGTGTCTGTGCTTGCGCCGTTCCGGCAAAGAAAGCCACGGCGAGAAGCGCGGCAGCAGCAAACCTCATGTTCAGCCCCCGGGAAGACGTGCGCCATTGCACGCAAGGGAAGTCTAATACAGAGGGGCCGGCCGGCGAAGCCTCTTCGCCGGCCGATCTCGAAAGCGTGGGCTACACGGTGCCGAAGACGCGGCGGAAGATCGTGTCGACGTGCTTGGTGTGGTAGCCGAGATCGAATTTCTCGCGGATCTGCTCCTCGGTGACGGCGGCGCGCACCTCGGCGTCGGCCAGGAGTTCCTCCAGGAAGTCCTTACCCTGCTCCCAGACCTTCATGGCGTTGCGCTGCACGAGACGGTAGGAATCCTCGCGCGAAACGCCGGCTTGCGTTAGGGCAAGCAGGACGCGCTGCGAGTGAACAAGTCCGCGGAACTTGTTGAGATTCTTCATCATGTTGTCCGGGTAGATCACCAGCTTCTCGATGACGCCGGCAAGCCGGTTCAGCGCGAAGTCGAGCGTGATCGTCGTATCCGGGCCGATGCCGCGCTCGACGCTGGAATGGGAGATGTCGCGCTCGTGCCAGAGCGCCACGTTCTCCATGGCGGGGGTGACGGCCATGCGCACGAGGCGGGCAAGGCCC